>DAHUYO010000063.1 GCA_027315185.1 Acidobacteriota bacterium | reverse complement strand
TGCCGCCGCATGGTCCAGGCCCCGCGCATCCACGTTGCCCACCACACCGACGATCTCCCGCCAGGCGTCGTTACCGCCGCTGCGGATGCGGTGCCCGAGCGCGGCGGCGGGGCGGCCCCAATACTGCCGCGCGAAGTTGGCGGAGATGATCGCCACGTCGCGCTGGCCAAAGTTATCTGTCCAGGTGAAGTCCCGTCCCGCCAGCAACGGAATGCCCATGGCGTGGAAGTAGCCGGGAGAGACAAAGGTGAAGTCGCGCAGCGGTGGCACCGTGTTGGCGGCGTAATGGTGATCCGCCGCCACCACCGGATTCACGTTGTTCCGGCCCGTCAGCGGCAAGGTGGTGGTCATCGCCGCCGCGGAGACGCCGGGCAGCGCCGCCAGCCGTTGCAGCAGCGCCGCCTGCGCCTGCGTCACCGCCGACTTGGAAGGAATGGCGGTAGGCGGCAGGTACAGGCCGAAGGTCTCCAGCGTGGCAGGATCGCGGAAGCCGGGGTTGACCTGGCGCAGCGCGGCGAAGCTGCGGATCATCAGCCCGGCGCAGATCAGCAGCACGAACGCCAGCGCCACCTGCGCGGTGACCAGCGCGTTGCGCGCGCGATGCCGCCGCCGGCTGCCGCTTAGGCTGCGGCCCCCTTCGCGCAACACCCCCGTCGTCCGGGAGTAGCGCAACGCCGGCAGCAAGCCCGCCGCCGCGCCGGTCAACAGCGCGGCGCCGCAGCAAAACAGCAGCACCAGCGGATGCAGCCCAATGTTGTGCAGGCGCGGCAGACCCGTCGGCGCCAGCGCCAGCAGCAGCCGCAGGCCGGCGAATGCCAGTCCCAGGCCCAGCACGCCGCCGCCCAGGCCCAGCACCACGCTTTCCAGCAGCAGTTCGCCCGCCAGCCGCCGCCGGCCCCCGCCCAGCGCCGCGCGGATCGCCAGCTCCTGCTGCCGCCCCTCGGCCCGGACCAGCATCAGATTGGCTACGTTGGCGCAGGCGATCAATAACACCAGCCCCATGCCGCCGAAAATGATCCACAGCACCGGCCCCACATCGCCCACCACCACCTGCCGCAGCGGGCGCACCAAGGGCCCGATGCGGGCGTTGACGAATAGGCTCTTGCTGTAACCCGGCGGCGCCGGAAAGCGGCGCAACACCGTCTGCTCCATCCGCGCCTGGTCCGCCCGCGCCATGGCCCGCGTCACTCCCGGCTTCAGCCGCGCCACCGACTGGTAGCTGAAATTGCCTAGGTACACGCGGCTGCGGCGCAGCCGCAGGGGCAGATACAAACCGCGCCGCCCGTAGCCCAAAAAGCGGAACCCCGGCGGCAGCACGCCGATGATCTGCCGCGGCTTGCCGTCGGCGATGATCGTTCCCCCCACCACCGGCCGCCTCCCGCCGAGCCGGCGCCGCCAATACCCGTCGCTCACCACCACGGTCGCGGTGGCGCTGCGGCGGTCGTCCCGCGGCCCAAACAACCGCCCCATCCGCGGCTGCACCTCCAGCGCCTGCAATGCCCCCGCCGTCACGTCCATCGCCGCCACCTGCCGCGGCGGGCCGTCACCGGTCACCGCCACCGAATCGCCGCGATACAGCCCGAAGCTTTGCAACGTTTGGTTGTCGCGGCGGTACACCAGGTATTCCGCCGGTCCCAGCGGAAACGACTTCACGCCAATGCCCGTCGCCGTGACCCGCAACTGCACCAGCCGGTTGGCATGGGGATAGGGAAGCGGTGACAGCAGGACGCCGCGCACCACGCTGAACACCGCCGTCGTGGCGCCGATCCCGATCGCCAGCGTGAGCAAGGTGACGATGGCGAAGCCGGGCGCCCGGCGCAGCCGGAGCGCAATTTGGCGAAGTTGTGAGGGCAAATTCATGACGAAGGCAAGGCCCGCTGCCGGATCGCCGCCGGAGCGGCGGCGGCAGGGCGCGCGGTCGGCCCAAGACCTATATACGCATCGGGCGCGCAAAAAATACGCGGTCCGCAATGGCAAAGTTCCACCTCGCCGGTGGCGGCGGAAAAGCCGGCCGGACGGCGGGCGCCGGCCCTCTTTCCCCTTCCGACCCGGACCACCATGCCCATAACGGAAATCAATTGGCGCGAGTTGCTTTAGCGGCTTGCGGCCCCAATACTAGTTGCAGGGGGTGTGGATGGAAACGCGGTTCACCTGGCAGGCGCCCAAGAGCGCGGAACTCGAAGCCCAGCTACAGCGGCTGACGGGGAAGATCGAACGCCTGCTGGTGATGTTTTCGCCCCAACTGGTTCATCTCCACGGCAGGCTCAGCCATCACAACGCGCGCGAGGGAAATACCTGCGCCCTCAATCTGCGCCTCCCCACCGGCCAGCTCACCTCGGAACAATCGGCGGCCACCAGCCAGGCCGCGCTGCACGCTGCCGGCGAGGATCTGATTGCGCAGCTCAAGCGCCACAAGGACCGCTTGCGCGGCGACCACGGCCACCAGGGCCACGCCTCCGTCCGCACCTTGCCTGCCAGCGACAGCCTGCCCCCGGCGCCGCCGGACCACGCGGCCGAACGCCAGGATCTTTCGCGCTACATCGCCGCCAACGTGGATGCGCTGCGCCGTTTCGTGCAGCGCCAGCTGCAACTGCGGGTGCAATGGGGACAGATCCGCCCGCGGCAACTCGACCCGCGTGAAGTGCTGGACGAGATGATCGTCGAAGCCCTGGGCGCTAACGACGGCAACCATCCCGATCCGCCGCGCTGGTTTTACCTGCTGGCCGTGTCCGCCATTCGCCGCCTGGCGCCGCTGGCCAACCAGGAATACGGCGGCGCCGAGGCGGAATCCTTGCAGCGCGGCTTGACGGAAGAAGAGCGGCGGCGCCAGGAGGAGCAGTACGAACCGCTGGAGCCAGGCGAGGATGCCGAAGCCGACCTGGGAAACATGACCCCGGATCCCGCAATGGCAACGCCCGAGGACATAGCCTATTCCAGCGAAATGGTGACGCTATTGGCAGCGGCGCTGCAACGCCTGCCCGCCCGCCAGCGGGAGGAATTGGTACTTTTTGCCATCGAAGGGTTCTCGATTGACGAGCTGGCGATGTTGGCGAGTCGGCCGGTGGAAACCGTGCGCGCCGAGCTTCGGGCCGCCAACCATGCCCTGGCACAGGTGGGCGATATTCCCGGCGACCTCCGCCGGAAGCTGGTCGAGCACGCGGCTCAGCGACTGCAACCCTAAGCCTAGAAGGTAGTTATCGGTTCAATTTGGGAACGAGAAGCTGCGCACCCGCACTGCCGCAAAATGTCCGCTTCCGGGCGAAAGTATACATTTTAGCTTGTCCGTTAACCAACATTGACCCGCCTCGACGCCCGCGGCTAGCATGGTGGAACGTAAGTTGCTGGACTTCCTTCCACCCGGTGGTCTCTCCTTCCGTGCTTGTATTCCGCCATACATCCCGCCAAGCGCCGGAACCTGCCCCGGCCCGTGGCGCTTGTCGCCCCCCGCGGCCAGCCGTTGCCGCCCCGCCGCGACGATGCGCGCCAGTGTCCAGCATCGGCCGCCCGCGCCGCAGCCTGATTCTGGCGCTGCTGGCGCCATGCCTGCTCATGGCCGCGGGTTGTGGTCTGGCCGGTTCCGGTTCGCTGCGCCTGGCGCCCCCCGCGCCCGCGCCCTTGGCCCCCGTGGCGGCGCTAGCCGCCCGCCCCGCGCCCCTAGTCGCGGCGCCGCCCCCGCCCCGGCTCAGGGCGGAAGCGCTGCGTCCGGTACGCGTGCCGGTGGGCGACCCGGTCGCCGCCTTGGCCGCGCGCAGTGAGAACGACTACCGGCAGGGCCTGGCCTTGTACCGCACCGGTGATCTGGACGCCGCCCGCGCCCAGTTCAACCACGCCCTAGACCGGCTCCTCGCCAGCCCCTACGCGCTGCCGCAACAGCCCGTGCTGGAAACCGAGTACCGCAGCTTGGTGCACCGCATTCACCACCTGGAAATGTCCGCCTTGCGGGCCGGTGATGGCTTTACCGAGGACACCCAACCCGCGCCCATCGAATCCCTGGCGCGGCTGACGTTCCCCGTGGATGCCGCCACCCGCGCCGCCGTCGAGCGCAGCATTCGCAACCGCACCGGCGACCTGCCGTTGGCGCTGAACACCCCAGTCATCCAATACATCCATTACTTCAGCACGCCGGCCGGGCGGTCGTATTTGCAGAACACCTACCGCCGCGCCGGCCGCTATCGCGCCATGATTGAGCGCACCCTGCGCCGCGTCGGCGTGCCGCAAGACCTGATTTATCTCGCGCAGGCGGAAAGCGGCTTCAACCCGTATTCAGTTTCCGACACCGGGGCCCGGGGCATTTGGCAGTTCATGCCCAGCCGCGCCCGCGTCTACGGCCTGAAACGGAGTTGGTGGGTGGACCAGCGGCAGGATCCCGCCAAGAGCACCTTGGCGGCGGCGCTGTTTTTGCGCCATCTCTACCACAAGTTCGGCGATTGGTACTTGGCCATGGCCGCCTATGACGCCGGCCCGGCGACCATTCAGCGTGCCGTGGCGGAAACCGGCTCGGCCAATTTCTGGGTGCTCTACCGCCGCGGCGTTCTGCCTCGCGAGACGCGCAATTACGTCCCGATCATTCTCGCCATGGCCCTGATCGCCAAAAATCCCGCCCAATATGGGCTGCAAACGCTGGCGCCCGACCCGCCCTTGGTGGACGATCGGGTGACCTTGCATGCCCCGGTGGACCTGCGCTTGGCCGCCGAGTGCGCCGGCGCCTCGCTGCGCGCCATGCGCGAGCTCAATCCCAGTCTGCTGCGCCTGACCACGCCCAATCAGCCCAATTTCGTGCTGCATTTGCCGGAGCATTCGCTGGCCCGCTTCGAACGCGCCCTGGACCGAATTCCCCCCTCCAAGCGCGTGCTCTGGCGCTATCATCGCGTGCGCCCGGGCGAAACCATCTATGCCCTAGCCCGGCGCTATCGCACCCCGGTGCGCGCCATCGAAGCGGTCAACAACCTCCGCGCGCGGGAGGTGCTGGCCACTGGTCAGGAGCTGGTGATTCCCATGCGCCACATCCAGCCCGGACGCGTGGTGCTGTCGAAAACCGCCATGCGTTACCGCATTCGCTGGGGCGACAGCCTATATTCCTTGGCGCGGCAGTTTGGCGTCACCGAGCACGAACTGCGCGTTTGGAATCATATGCATGGCTCCCGCCTTCAGGCCGGCCATTGGTTGTGGGTACACCTGCCGGTAGGCTGAACCCCGAGAATACGGGGTGCGCCCCCTTGACAGACGCGGCGGGACTACGATAAATCCTCGTGTGCAGGGCTTCAGCGGCTCTTTGTTCCCTGTGCCGCCCGGCGCGGCCAAACGCTTCAGGGGACCGGAAACGAGGACACATGCCAATTAATGAAGATGCTCCGCGCATCTACTGTGCGCCCGATGAGGACGACGATGGGGTGGGGTTCAGTTTTACCGATCAAGATCTGGACGATCCGGAATTGGATGAGGCCGATGACGACCTTCCGGACGCCGATTTGGTGGAGGAAGAAATCATCCTAACCGTACCGGCGGAAACTCCTGCGGCGGCGCCAGCCGCCGTGACTCCGAAACCCGCGGCCAAGGCCAAGCGGCCCGCCGCCACGTTGCGCGCTCGTGGCGCCGCCGCCCGGCACCGCCCGGCGGCGCGCAAGGCGGCAGCCAAGGCCAAGCCCAAAGCCAAAGCGAAAGCCAAGGCCCGGCCCAAGGCGAAAGTCAAGGCCAAGGCGAAGCCCAAATCCGCCGGCCGTTCCCGCGCTACGGCGGCAAGCCGTTCCGCCGCCAGCCGCCGTGCCGCGGGACGCGCCAAAGCCAAGCCCAAGGCCAAAGCGAAAGCCAAGGCTCGGCCCAAGGCGAAGGCCGGCGCGCGCAAAAAGAAGTAGGGATTCCGCCGCGGGGGGCCAGGCAGGGCGGCGTACCGCCGCCCTGCGCTCTCCCGCGAGTGCGCGGAACGCAGATCCGGCGTTGGGCAGAGAACGGGCTGAAAATGAACCCGCCCGCCCCGGCGTGCGTGCTCGCCGCCCTGGTTCCCGCGGGCGGCTGGGCCGGCTGGTTCCCGAATGCCGCCGCCCGTCGCCCGAAGCGACCGCGCGGGGCGCGTGAATTGGGGCGCGGCGGGTGCGGTTACGCGCCGAGCTGGACGGCGGCCACGCAGCGGCGATAGAGTTGCAAGAGCTTCTCCGCGTGCTGCTCTTCTCCCCCGCTTGCTTTGCCGTAATTGGTGGTTTCGGCGATGTAGCGCATCAAATCGAGGGCGATGTCTTCCGGGCGGCGCATGCCGCCTCCCAAGTGGATTTTATCTTCCATTCCGGCTGCCTCCCGCGAAACCGTCCGACCAGTCCTACCCTTACCGCTTGCGGTAGCCTTACCAGCGTGCCCGTTCCCGCAGGCGGATGCAAGCCCCAGCTCCCGTGGATATCTCGCCCTTGACCCATCGCCTCGCCGTCGGCGATGGCATTTGGACCCCCGAACGCATGCAGCGCGTTGCCGACCTCGGCTATAGCCACGTGATTGACGTGCAGGCGGAATTCAACGACGAGGAAATCGCCGCGCCCTTCGGCGTGCAGGTGCTGTGGAATCCGGTCGAGGATGACTTCCAGCCCAAGCCGGAGGATTTCTTCGCGCGGTCCGTCGCTTTCGCCTTGGCGGCGTTTGACGATCCCGAGGCGCGGGTCTACGTCCATTGCGCCGCCGGGCTGCATCGCGCGCCGCTGACCTGCGCGGCCATTCTCTGCGCCCTCGGCTATGAGTTCGATGCGGCGCTGGAGCTGATCCGGGCGCGGCGCCCGGCGGTGGACTTTCCCCCGGTGTATTTGGCCAGTCTGGCGCGGTACGTCCGCCAGCGGCTGGGCATGGCCGCGCCGCTGCCGGAAGACGTGCGGGAGCAAACCGGCGGCGAGGATGCCTTGCCCGGCGCGCTGGACGAGCCCGCGCGCTAGGCCACGGCCCGACTCGCCGCGGCCACCCCCACCACCGCGGCCGCCCCGCGCGGGCAGTGTAGAATCCCGCCATGCTGCTGTCCGCGGTGGAGCATGTGCGGCCCATGAAGGGCGGGGCGCAGTCGCAGTTGCTGCGTGCTTCGGACAACCGCTTTTACGTCGTCAAGTTCCACAACAATCCGCAGCACACGCGGGTGCTGGCCAATGAGATGCTGGCGGCGCGGTTGGCCCGCGCTCTGGGCCTACCCGTGCCCGAGCCGGCGATCGTGGATGTGCCCATGTCGCTGGTCGGCGCGTCTCCGGAAATGGTCATCCGCCTCGCCGGCCACAGCCTGCACTGCGCCCCGGGGCTCCAGTTCGGTTCCCGCCTGCCGGCTGCCGGCGCCCAGCAGCCCATCTTCGACTACCTGCCGGAAGCGGCCTTGGCGGAGGTGGAAAACCTCGCCGATTTCCGCGGCATGTTGTTGTTCGACAAGTGGACCTGCAACTGCAACGGCCGGCAAGTCATTTTCTGCCGCGCTGCCCGCGCCGCGCGGATGCGCGTGTACATGATTGACCAAGGATTTTGCTTCAACGCCGGGGAATGGAATTTCCCCGACAGTCCGCTGCGCGGGGTGTATTCCCGCAACATCGTCTATCGCGGCGTCACCGGCTGGGAATCGTTCGAGCCCTGGCTGTCCCGCCTGGAGCACCTGGACCCGGCGGTGATCTACCACGCCGCCGAGGAGATCCCGCCCGCCTGGTATGGCCGCACCGACGATCTGGAGCGGCTGCTGGACCAATTGGCCGCCCGTCGCGGCAAGATCCGCGATTTGGTCCTAGCGGTCAAAAACTCGCCGCGCCGGCCGTTTGACGATTGGGCCTAGGCGAGCCGGCGCGGCCCTCGATCCCGCACGGCTCCGGGCGCAACGCGCTAATCGTAGGCGGCGATGCCGGTGATGCTTTCGCCGATGGCCAGCGTATGAATGTCGTGGGTGCCTTCGTAGGTATTCACCGATTCCAAATTGGCCATGTGCCGGAAGACGGGGTATTCGTCGGCGATGCCATTGGCGCCCAGCAGGTCGCGGGCGCGGCGGGCCACATCCAGGGCAATGGCGCAGTTGTTGCGCTTCAGCATCGAGATCTGGGGGTGGGTCGCGCGGTCTTGGTCTTTCAGCCGGCCCACCTGCAACGCCAAAAGCTGCGCCTTGGAAATCTCCGTGATCATTTCCACCAGCCGCTCTTGGACAATTTGGTGGCCGGCCAGCGGCTTGTCGCCGAACTGTTTGCGGAACAGCGTATATTGCAGCGCCGTGTCGTAGCACTGCATGGCGCTGCCGATCACGCCCCAGCCGATGCCGTAGCGAGCTTGATTCAGGCACATCAAGGCGTATTTCAATCCCGTCGCCCCCGGCAGCCGGTTCTCCAGGGGAATGCGCACGTCGTGCAGGGAAAGGCTGGAGGTCACGGAGGCGCGCAAGGACATTTTGCCGTGCACATCCTCGGTGCGGAAGCCGGGGAGGTTGGTCTCCACCAAAAAGCCCGCGACCACGCCATCGTCGTCCTTGGCCCAGACCACCGCCACATCGGAGATGGAGCCGGAGGTGATCCACATCTTTTCGCCGTTCAGTACGTACTCCTTGCCGCTGCGGCGGGCGCGGCTGCGCATGCCCCCGGGGTTGGAGCCGAAGTCCGGCTCGGTGAGGCCAAAGCAGCCCAGCTTTTCGCCGCTTTGCAGCTTGGGCAGCCAATACGTCTTCTGCTCCTCGCTGCCGAAGGCGTGGATCGGATACATCACCAGGGCGCTTTGCACGCTGACAAAGCTGCGCAGGCCGCTATCGCCCCGCTCCAGCTCCTGCATCACCAGGCCGTATTCCACGTTGCTCAGGCCGGCGCAGCCGTAGCCTTGCAGGCTGGCGCCGAAAAAGCCCAAGCGGCCCATCTCCGGAACCAGTTCCTGGGGAAACCGGCCGTCGCGGGCGCAGGCCTCGATGATGGGAATCACCCGGTCTTCCGTCCACTGCCGCGCATTGTCGCGGGCCAGCCGCTCCTCCTCGCTAAGCAGGGAGGCGAAGTTGATGAAATCCACGTCGCGAAATTTCAGCATGGCAAATCCTGGAATGCAGCCGCGCTTCGCCGCCGTCAGTTGGGCCAGTTTCCGCCCGGCCCCTGCCGGTCGCGTTTGCGCATGTAAACCTCGAAGCGGCGCTGTAAACGGCGGCGGCGCCAGCGGTCGTAGCCGCTTTGCATGCCGCCGAAGGGATTGCCGCCCTTGAGAAAGATATAAGCGAACAGCATGCCGCCAAGGTAGCCCAGATCGTTGATGCCGCCAAAGGCTCCAAACAGCAGCAGCAGGACGCCCCAGCCCAGCACCAGCCACTTGGCCTTGATGCTGACCGGGGGCAGGAGAAGAAAGATCTTCTGCTCCGGGAACATCATGCCGAAAGCCAGCAAAATGCCGAAGGCGGCGCCGTCGGCGCCGAAGGTCGGCACGTTCGGGCTGCCCAGCGCCAGATGCAGCAGCACGTCAATCAGCCCCGCGCCGACGCCGCAGAAGAAGTAAAAGTAATAGAAGCGCCGGGTGCCCAGCGCCTGTTCCACCGACACGCCGAACATCCACACCGCGAACATGTTGAACAGCAGTTGCAGGAAAGTGGCGTGAATGAAGAGATAGGTGAACGGCTGCCAAATCGCCCCGTGGATCAGCGCGGAGGGATAGAGGAAAAACCAACCCCAGGGAATCGCCGACAGCAGCGGGACGCCGTGCTCACCCAGGAACATGGTCAGCCAGACGACGGCGCTGGCGATGACGATGACCTTCACCCCGCGGGTAAATCCCGGGACGCTAAAGGTGTACATGGGGGGGCTGGTGGAGCGGTACGACATGAGCGAACGGAGGGACGCGCGGTCAGCCGCCGGCCGCACCCTCCAGTATACGGGCGCGGGCGATGGCGCCGGTCGGGACCGCTCATTGCGCCGCGTGGCCTGGCGCGGGCGCGAGATTGGGCGGCGTCGGCTAGGCTCCGGCTTTCCCGGCGCCGCGGGCCGGCGGCGCCAATTTGCCGCCGAACCGGGCCCATGCGGCGCGCAGCCCGGCGGGGGTCAGCGCCGGCAGCAGCGGCAACACGGCCAGGATCCTCGCCTGGCCATAATGCTGAATCGCGGCGACGTTGGCGGCCAGGTCGGCGCCGTTGGCCGGTCCATTGACCACGACCCCCGCCACCGCCAGACGCCGCGCCCGCAACGCCTCCAAGCTGAGCAGCGTGTGGTTAATGGTGCCCAGGCTGGCGCGGGCCACCAGGATGACCGGCAGGCGCAGTTGCACCATCAAGTCCACCATCAGCTTGCGGCCGTTCAGCGGCGCCAAAATGCCGCCCGCGCCCTCCACCACCAGCGGCCCGCGGGTGGCGGGAAGGGCCAGCCGGGGCAAGCGAATGCTCACCCCTTCGCGCGCGGCGGAAAGATGCGGTGACGCGGGCAAGGCTAGGCGATAGGCTTCCGGACGCAGGCGCCCGGCGGGCAAACCCGTCCAGCGGGCGACGCATTCGCTGTCGGTGCTCAAGCCCGCTGGGCCGTCCACGCCGGATTGCACCGGCTTCCAGTACTCCGCTTCCAGGCCCAGCGTCAGGATCGCCGCCACCACCGTTTTGCCCACGCCCGTATCCGTGCCGGTGACGAAGTAGCCGTTCGCCGGCGCAGTTCGCCGGGCGGCCGCCACGGCGGGACGTGCGTGCTCGGGCCGGCTCATGCCGCCTCCGCCGCCACGGCGGCGTGCAGCGCCTGGGCCAGCGCATCGAGATCTTCGTCGCGGTGATCGGCATGCACGGTTAGGCGCAGCCGCGCCGTGCCTTCCGGCACGGTGGGAGGGCGGATGGCGCGCACGTCGAATCCGGCGGCCGCCAGCCGTTCGGCGACGGCCAGGGCGCGCCGGTCGGCGCCGAGCAGAACGGGAATGATGGGACTGTCGGCATTTTCCGCCGCGCTGGGCGGCATCATGCCCAGCGCCGCCAAGCGCTCCCGCAGCCGGCGAGCCGAGGCGCGCACCCGCTCCCGGCGCCAGGGCTCGGCGGCGGCGGCGTCCAGCGCCGCCGCCAACTGCACCGCCAGCAGCGGCGGCGGGGCGGTGGTGAAGATGAATGGGCGGGCGCGGTTCACCAGCCAATCCTTCAGCCACGCCGGGCCGGCGACGAAGGCGCCCGCCGCGCCCCAAGCCTTGCCGCAGGTGTGCACCACGGCGGCGACGGCCGGCGGCCAGCCCGCCGCCGCCACCCAGCCCGCGCCATTCGGCCCAAAGACGCCGGTGGCATGCGCCTCATCCACCACCAGCGCCACGCCATGTTCGGCGCAGAGCGCCGCCAGCGCGGCGATGGGCGCCCGGTCGCCTTCCATGCTATAGACCGACTCGACCACGGCCAGCCGCCGCCGGCCCGGCTGGGCGGCATGGCGGCGAAAGGCGGCGGCATAGGCCTGCAGATCCAGATGCGGCAGACGGACGCGCTCCGCGCCGCTGAGGCGCATGCCGTCAATCAAGCTGGCGTGGTTAAGCCGGTCGGAAAAAATGAGGTCGCCGCGCCGCGCCAGCACCGTCAGCCAGCTCAGGTTGGCGGCGTAGCCGGAGGGAAAATACAGCGCCGACTCGGCGCCGCAGAAGCGGGCGAAGCGGGCTTCCAGCGCCGCCCACCGCGGGTCTTCGCCGCGGATCAGGCGCGAACTCCCACCGCCCAACGCTAGGTCCGGCGCGGAATGTTCTGCGCTGGGCGCCAGCGCCGCGGCCATGGCGGCGCGAATCGCCGGATGGCGCGCCAAGCCGAGATAGTCATTGGAGCAGAAATCCCGGCCCGCCGGCGGACGCAGCGCCCGGCGCCGCCCGGCGGCAGCGAGCGCGGCCAGTTCCGCCTGCGCCGCCGCCGCCAAATCCATGGCCGGATTCGCCGCCGCCGCACGCGTCCCGCCTTCGCTGGAGTCCATGGCCTCCATTTTACGGAGGCGCGGAGGCGGGGGCGCCGCGGTCGGCGGTGCGGCGGCAGCGGCCGGCCCGATGCCACCTCGCGCGGCTAGACTGGATGGGTGGACGGACCGCTGATTTTGGGCATTGAAACCTCCTGTGACGAAACCGCCGCCGCGGTGGTGGCGGGAGGGGCGCGGCGGCTCTCGAACGTGGTGCTGTCGCAGGTGCCGGTGCACCGCTTGTACGGCGGCATCGTGCCGGAGCTGGCCAGCCGCGAGCACCTGCGCGGTATCGTGCCCATCGTCCGCCAGGCGCTGGAGAAGGCGGAGGTGGAACTGGCCGCCGTGGACGCCATCGCCGTCACCCGCGGCCCTGGTTTGGCGGGCGCGCTGCTGGTGGGCATCACCTACGCCAAGGCGCTGGCGCTGGCGGCGGGCAAGCCGCTGATCGGCGTCCATCATCTCGCCGGGCATATCCACGCCGTGCTGCTGGACCGGCGGGAACAAGGCCTGCCCGAACCGGAGTGGCCCGCCGCGGCCCTGGTGGTCAGCGGCGGCCATACGGCGCTGTTTCGCGTGGCTCGCCACGCGAACGGCGGCTTCGAATATCAGCTCTTGGGGCAAACCCGCGACGACGCCGCCGGCGAGGCCGGCGACAAAGTGGCCAAGCTGCTGGGCTTGGGCTATCCCGGCGGGCCGGTCATTGACCGCCTGGCGGAGCACGGCGACGAGCGCGCCGTGGCCTTCACCCGGCCGAAGCTGAAGGGTGCGGACCGCGATTTGGATTTTTCCTTCAGCGGGCTCAAGACGGCGGTGCTGCGCTACACGCAGACCCATCCTTTGGCCGCTGGCATCGCCGCCCGCCAGGCGCTGACGGCGGGCGGGGCCAAGCCCACGCTGGAGGCTTTGCGCGCCGCCTGTGACGCGGAGACGCTCAATTTGATCGCCAGCTTCCAATACGCCGTGGCGCGCGAGCTGAGCGAAAAAACCGTGGCGGCGGCGGAACGCATCGGCGCCGCCGGCATTTTGCTAACCGGCGGGGTGGCCGCCAACCGTCGCCTGCGGCGGGAACTGACCGCCACCGCCGCCGCGCGCGGCTGGGAGGTGATGGCGCCGCCGATCGCCCTGTGCACCGACAACGCCGCCATGATCGCCGCCGCCGCCGCGCCGCAGTACGCCCTGGCGGACTTCGCCACATGGGATCTGCCCGCCAGTCCGCAGCTGCCCCTGGCCGCCCGTTGACGGCCTTTGCGGAATCATGAATTAATTGTGTGTGCGGCGCGGCAGCGCCGCCTGCCGCGAAGTTCCCTCCCGGTTCCCGAGCGTGAGATCCGCCATGGCCATCGGCCTCAAACTGAAGAACCTTCTTTTCGTCATCTACGCCGCCGACCCGGAACGCATCCGTCCCTTGTTGCCCGCGGGCCTGGAGCCCGATCTGCGCGACACGCCCGCGGGGCCGCGCGCGTTTCTGGCTACCGTGGCGCTGGAATCCGGCGCGGCATTCCCTTATGTGCTGAGCGGCTTCCGACAGGTGAATTACCGCATCTACGTCCGCCATGAGGGCGAGCCCGGGGTGATGTTCGTCCGCTCCTGGGTTTCTTCCCGCGCGGCCGCGGCGGCGCTCAATTTGGCGATACCCACCGAGTACGCGACGGTGGAACTCAGCATCGAGGACGGCGGCGGCGCCTATAGCCGCTATGCCGTGAAGGGCCGGTCGGGCGATCACGAGCTGGAGCTGGAGGCCGCGGCGGATGGCGCGGCCCTGCCGCCGGGATACTTCGCTTCGCATGACGAAGCCGTCACCTTCCTGACCCATCGGCTGAATGGCTTTGCGCTGGGGCATCGCGGCGGACTTTCCGTGGTGCGGGTCGAGCATGAACACATGCATCCCGTGGCGGCGCGGGTGCGGGCGGAACGCGTGGATGAATGGACCGCCTGCGGGGCGCTGACGCCGGAACAAGTTCGCCAGCCGCTGCTGGGATTGATCCAGCCCGAGGTGGAGTTCGATATGAATCTTCCCGTGCGGCTGTAAACCGGGCGGGTCGGGCCGGCGCGAGTTGCTGGCCGAGGCAAGTTGCGGGCCGAGGCAAGTTGCGGGGGAAGCCGCGGGCCGGCGCCGCCAAGGCCGCGGCGATGACGGCGGTGAACGGCGTGCTCGCCGGGCGCGGCAGGATGGCACGCCACCCTGGAGGCTGATCCGACACGGGGGGCGATGATCGGCGACGGTAACGGCATGGCGGAACGGGCGGTGCGGTGGACCGGCGGCGCCGCTCAATTCCTGCATCTTCCCGGCAATAGCAGCGCCGGTTCCCAGCTGGTCTTTTTGCCCGGCTTGCTGGCGACCAGCTTCTGCTGGCGCCACAGCTTGCCCGCGCTCTCCGCCATTGGCGCCTGCTACGCGCCGGATTTCCCCGGGCTGGGCGGATCGGACGCGGTGGCGCGGCTGGGCGGCATCGCCGGCTTGGCGAACTGGGCGCGCGGATTCGCCGCCGCCTTGCAGCTGGGTCCGGTCACCGTCGTTGCCTCCTCCTGGGGTGGAGCGGCGGCGCTGCGGTGGGCTCTGGACGCGCCACAAGAAACGCGCGCATTGGTACTCGCCGCCCCGGCCAATCCATTTTTCCATCCGGTGTGGCGGCAGCGAGTGTTGCTCCGCTCGGCACGGCTAGCGGGCCCCGCCTTACGGCACATGCCCGACCGCTGGCACGCCCAGGGATTGGGAGCGATGTTCGCCGATCCCCGCCGCCTGACGCCGGAAGCCGCCGCCGGCTACCGCCGCCCGCTGCGCCGCCCGGGACTGGGGCGCATTTTGGCTGGCTATGTCACCGGCTGGCGGGCGGAAATGGCGGCGATGGAGGCACGCCTGGCCGAGTTGCGCGCTCCGACGCTGCTGATTTGGGGCGCGCAGGACCGCATCGTCCCCATCGCCTCCGCCCAACCGTTGCAAGCCGCGCTGGCCCATGCCGAGCTGCGGGTTCTGGCCGACGCCGGACATGCCCCGTTCGAGGAGCAGCCGGAGGCGTTCAACGCAGCGGTGATCCGGTTCTTGCGCTCCCGCGCCTGATTTTCCCGCGCCTCGATGCCGCGGCGTATAATGCCGACATTCGGCCATGTTGGGATTCGGAAAGAAAACAGCCCTGGTGGCGGGCCTCGGGCGCTTGGAGTCCGAGGTGATGACCGCCTTGTGGGCGCAGCCGGAAGAAGCCAGCGTACGCGAGCTGCTGCCGCGGCTGGGACGGTCCTTGGCCTACACCACGGTGATGACCACGCTGGACCGGCTGTACAAGAAGGGCCTGCTAACTCGCCGCAAAGCGGAGCGGGCGTTCGTCTATCGGCCGAGTTGCGGCCGCGAGGAATGGCAATCGCAGCGCGCCGGCGAGATGGTGCGGGAATTTTTGACGGCGCCGGGCGCGGCGCACGGCGCGGTGCTGGCTACCTTGGTGGAAGCCGTCGGCCCAGGCCAAGAGCCATTGCTGGCGGCGCTCGAGGCCAAGATCCGCGCTCACCGCAGCGCCTTGCGCGCGGCGGAGGCGGGGCGGACGGAAAAGCGCGAGCCAACGGCATCGGCGGAGCGGTCGAAATGATTTTGTCGTACCCAGTGCGGGTCCTGTGCCTGGCTTTGGCGGCGGGCTTTCTGCTCCATGCCGTTCTGATGCTGCTGCTGCGGGTGGCCGCGCCATGGCTGCGCCGCCATGCCGAGCGCATGGCGCCCGCCGGAGCGGCACGGTGGGTCTTCACCTGGCGGCTGGCGCCGCTGGCGGTGACGGCGCTGGTGGTGGGAGGCATTGGGCTGCCAGTCTATTTGCGCTTTGAGCCGTTTGGCCTGGCGGAGCGGGTGAACCCGGGCTTTTTGGCCGCCGGCGCCTTGGGCGCATTCCTCTGCGCCGTGGCGCTGGCGCGGTGGGGCCGGGCGGCGTGGGCGCTGCGGCGCTTGGCCGGTGAATGCCGCCGCGGCGGCAGCCCGCTGGCCGCGGGCGCGGCCGACGCGGTTCCCGCCGGGCCTGCGACCGAGGCGTGGGCGGTGCGGTCGCCAGCGCCCTTCGTGGTGCTGGCCGGTTTGCGGCGGCCGCGCGTGGTGATTTCCACCGCGGCGCTGGAACGCCTGACCCCGGCACAACTGGATATGGCGCTGCGCCATGAACAGGCGCATCGCAGCGCGGGCGATAGCTGGCGGCGCTGGCTGTTCCTGGTTTTGCCCGACGCCCTGCCCGGAGTGCATTGGCGCGGTCCGGAACGGCTGTGGACGCGGTATTCGGAGTGGGCCGCCGATCAAACCGCGGTGGCGGGCCAGCCGTGGCGGGCCGTGCATTTGGCGGAGGCTTTGGTCGCCGTCGGCCGCGGAACCGCGCCGCAGGCGCCGCTCGGCGCCATGGTCACCGGCCTGGCCAATGACGGCGCGGAACTGGCCGACCGAGTGGATCGCTTGCTGGCCGGGCAGGCCGTCGCGGCGGCGCCGCATTGCCCCCTGCCGCGCTGGATTTGGCCCGCCGCCGGCGCGCTCCTCACCGCCGCCGCCGTCTACGTCCTACCCCACGCCACGGCTCTGTATCCCCTGCTCGAACGCTTGGTCCGGTAGGCCGCACGCGCCCGGGCGGCGAAGGATGCCGGGGTGCCCAGGGTAATTCGCGTACCCGAACGCTGCGGCGGGACGTGCGCAGCCGGCTGCGCTGGCGGGCTAAAGGCTAGGCTGGTGCCGCAGAAGGGACTCGAACCCCCACTCCGTTGCCGGAACATGGGCCTGAATTAGCGTCTCGCCGTGTTTCCAGGCGTTCCCAGCCGTCCTTAAGGCGGTCGCCATTGCGCTTCGGCCGCTGTTGGCGCGGAGCTCGCCGCGTCAGACCACCTGGTATGACCTCAGCCCACCTGGTAGGCAAATGCTGCCCGATGTGACCGCCATTGTGGCCGCCCCGCTATGGCCGCGACGCCTCCGTCCCCGCGCCCTCGGGTCTCCTTGCGCGTGTTCTCACGGCCCGCGGGAAGCGCGGGCGGCTCCGGTGGCTTGTCGTCGACCGCCCTCGGCGCACGGAAGGGTTCAACGGTGCCGGCAGCGGGGAACAAGGGACACACGGAGCCAAACGACACACAGGACACACAGACACAGCGGACACGCAAACGCGGCACTTACGGCACGCGAGTCGCACGCTGGACGCGGCCTTCCGGGTGACGAACAACCCCGGCGGCGCGAAAAATCGCGTTCCCGGGTAATATTTAGGCGGATTTGGGCGGCGCCCCGGCGACGCCCGCGCCCGGGCTGTGAGTACCAAGCCAGCGGCCGCAAATGAGTGTCGTTGATGGGCGCGGCCCGTAGCACCGACACTTGGGGCATCGCCGCTTGCGTGCGATTCGTAGACGCGGCATGCGGCGATGGCGCCAGGCCGGGCTCCGCGGGGTCCGGCCGGCGCCGCAAAAAAAGGAAGGGGCACCGACAGCGTGAGTAAACGAAAAACCACCGCCTCCCTGCGCCGCGAGAAGGCGCGCAAAGAAATATGGCCCGCCGAGGAACCCTGGACCGGCGAGGACGAGATCGGATGGTTCCCAGCACCCCGGACCCTCCCGTTGCTGATGAGCCTTATCTCAAGTAAGGGCCTGTCGGGCCGTCAGGATCCGGGAAAGGTCTACCTTGAGCTCCTCGCCCGCCATTACGGCGAAGGGGTCGTAGAGCTAACCCACGAGGCCGAGCACGCGTATTGCTCGGGGTACAGCGGCCCACGTGCCGTGCGAACCTGGGGCGAGCGGCTCAAGAGCCTTGAGGAGCTGGGCCTAGTCCGCCTCCACAGGGCGGGAGGCCGAATTAAATACGCGCTGCTCGTCCACCCGACGGCAGCAATCCACCGGCTGCGGGCAGGCGGGCGCATCCCCGACGACTGGTGGAATACCTACACGGCGCGGCAGCGGGAGACGAAGGAGCCTTCCTACCAGGAGCGGCAGGCGAAGGCCGCGGCGAGCGCAGCGGACGCGGCCGCGTTAAGCGACTTGCGGCTCCCCGCCAAAGCGAAGCTGCACAAACCAACGCCAAAACACGGATCGGGACCCGCCGGCGCCAGGCCGATGAAAGCCAAAGCCGCAGGGACGCCGGCGGCCCATCGGGCCAAACGCGGCGGCGCGAAAGGCGCCCGAGGCTGAGCCCAGTCGTGGCGGACGGCAACTTTCGGCCGACAGGCGGGCTGCGTTCTGTCACAACTTTGCGACGCTCGTGCAACCGGCCGCGCCAGTGCGGAGCGCCGCGAGTGGCGGCGGAGATCCGTTCGCCGCCGCAGCGCACGGGGAACCGCGCGGCATCGCCGCCGCGCTCGCAATCCGGAACCGACAATGCGCCCCCGTCCGGTGCCCGCGCTCTGGTAGCATCGGGCAAGCATGCCTCGCACCGTACCGCACCGTAACGGCCCGCGCATAGCCGCCTGCCCGGCGGACGCGCGTCTGGTCAGCCGGACACTGGAAAAGAGGCTTCGGGCTGAACACGGCGACTGCCCGGAAACCGTGGTGCTCGCGGAACTGGGCCTGTTGTGCGGCCACGTGCGGGCCGACCTCACCCTTGTTAATAGTCGGCTGTACGGCTTTGAAATCAAGACCGACCGTGACAGCGTCAGGCGCCTGGAACGACAGGCTGCCGCCTACGGCAATATATTTGACTGCGTCACCCTGGTGGCTGGGCCCCGCCGCATTCGAGATGCAGCCGGCATGGTGCCGTCGTGGTGGGGAATTATTTCGTTCTGGGGCAGCGCTCGGCGGATTGAATTCCGCCCGGTGCGCCCAGCCCGACCCAACCCGAACCGCGACCCCCGAGCGCTCGCGCAGCTGATCTGGCGCGAGCAAGCGCTTGAGCTGCTTGAGCACCGCGGGGCGGCTAGGGGGGTGCGAGGGAAGGCTCGCGCTGCGATCTGGGATCGCCTCTGCGAGGTTTACGGACTGGAGGAGATCGCCGCCGAGGTGCGGATGGGGCTCAAGGCCAGGGCAGCGCAGCGAGCGATTCCGCGACAACGGTAATGTGGTGAACCGTTCCGATTCGGCGCCAGACCGCGGGGCTACCGAAGCCGGCTGCGCCGCACGCTGATGCCGCAATCTCTGCGCAGCCGGCGCAGTGCCCAGGCCCTCGGAAATGTTGGTGAAGATTCCCCTGCACAAGTTTCGCTGCGAGGCGCGGGAATTGCTGCTTTAGCGGCACGGCTCGGCTGCCCCGCCCTTTCAGGAGCAGCCATTCCCTCTCTAGGGCGTAGCGGATCGCCGCGGAGGCCTGCATCCTGACAGGGTCAAATCCCTCCACGCCCTTCGGGTGCTGGATGCCATGGTCCCCGAACCACGGCAGCCGGGCTAGCGAAGAGCGCGCGGGGAAAAGGTCGTCCCGCCAGGCCACCCACTCTTCGCGCTCCCATAGGGCGTGGCCGTCCGTGGGAACGCACCCCATGCTGAGCGGAAACGCCGAGGCCATGAGGGTCAGTGTGCGCCAATCGGGTTGGTGCGGGACCAGCCCAAGCGTCTTTCGGAACATCAGCGAAATTCCAGCCGCGACCATCGAGCTGACGTCGCCAAGATCAACGATGAGGTCGGTCTCTGCGGGCTTGAGACCGTGCCTGCCCAGGAACGCCTGGACAGCACCGGGGCGGGCCAGGTCCTGCGCTGAGACCCGCAGCGCGATTCCTCGGGAGCGGTGCGCCAGCGCAGGCACCACGTCCGCCGTCCTGGAAATCCCGGTCACCGGAGTGAACGGCATGCCCTGGGCCCCTGCGCGCGAAAACGCCTCATTGGCTCCGTCGGAGCCAAAAACGGCGATTTCGCGGCAGTCTAATAGGCATCGTTGGAAGCCCCCCAGCGCCTGCGCCAGGCCGTTGAATGCGGTGTCGAGATGCGGGTGAACCGGCTTGGCGGCGGGTTCGACGATCTCCAGCAGCGGCAGCACCCTAGCGCGGTGCAAAGCGGCAAGCTGACCGAGGGCCTTTTTCTCCCCGCCCTTGACCTTCAACGCCGGTACATAAAAGTGAGGCGGAGTCATTTATTTCGGGGCCAGAGCACAAGCGGCTTAACATCGCAGGCACATCTGTCGGAGAAGGACGCTAGCGCCGCAAGCAGGCCGCCGCTGCCGCAGGAGAGGCACTCCCTAATCGCGCGGTCCACGCCGCTCAGCGGCGCGAGGGCCGCCGCCAGCGCGGCGGCACCAAGGCCCGCGCAAATGGCAACTAGCGCCGACTCGAGAACGACCACCCGGCCGCATAGCTGCGGGTGCACCGAAGGAACGCCGGCGAGCGCGCGCAGCGCACGCTTGTCATGCGTGACGACGGACAGCCCGTGCTGTGCGGCTGCCGCGAAAAGCTGGGCCTCGCCGGAATCGATGTCCTCAACTGCGCTGAACAGGCTCAATGAAGCCGGGTCCGCCTCCGGCGCTGGGGGCATGGCATTGGCGGTTGGCAGCAGCCTGGCGCAGGCCGCCTCGCCGTACCGGCGCGGCAGCGTCCCCCTCCGGAGCATGAACGGCAGCGCCGCAAGTCGCCCGCAGGACGTCAGCTCCTCGCCGAACAGCCCAGCCAGATGTGGCAACAGACCGGCAATGCCCAGCTTGCAGAATGCGTCCGTATCAAACAGCAGCTTCATCGAGGTCGACCGGTGGGAGCACGCAGCGCAAAAGCGCGCCGTCCGTTTCCGTCGCCCCGTCCGCGTCCACCCACTCGGAGAGGAAAGCCCGAAGCGCCTGGCGGGCGCCGGCCTGCTTGTACAGTGCCTTCACGGCGAGGGCAGCGTCCTGGTGGCGGCCCGTCTCCCTCGCCCATGAAAAAACGAGGGCCGCTGAGTCGATCCCGGTAACAGACTGGAGCGTCGCGGCGCGCCTGGCGACGTCTTTGAAACTCGGATCCGGAGGCAGTCGGAGCTCGGGAAACCCGCTCGGGCCCGCGATCACCTCGGTCGCATAGCGATCGGCGTTCCGCTCCATCTCGGCTTCGCCCTCCGCCGCGGCTTCCTCGCCGTCTACAACGGGCCCGTCTCCGCCGCAATCGCCATGGGCGAGGTGCCCGGCCTCGTGGGCGAGCCAAAACGCGACCCGGGCTGGCTCGTCGTGTTGGTACGCCGTGGCGATGACTGGCCTACCTTCGGCAATACACGCCATCGCCTGGAAGCTCGGGGCGGGTACGGCGCCGAGGGGCACCACGGGTATGCCGCGGCTCCAAAGGGCGGAGGCAACCCCGCTTATGAGCTGATGCTCCTCCGCGTGCCTGGATAGCCCGTGAAGGTAGCTGCCAGATCTCGGCAGTTGCCCCACCGGCGGAGCGCCAGCGCGCAAGTTGCGGACGACGGCCGCGGCGGTCCTCACCGCCACGTGTATTGCGGGGGCGAGTCGATCTCTGTCCACATCCCTGACGCGGCGTAGCCTCGCATTGGCGTAGGATGGAGCGCTCAGCGGCGACTCGGGGTCAGCGACCTGCCCAAGTTGAAGGCCGAGGAACCGCGCAACACGGATCTGGACCTCCGGCAGGAGCGCGTCGTCACTCCAGCACTCGCTGCTCCACCAGTCTGGCAGTATCCCCTGGACCGCAAAGTCGCGGCTGAAGCCAGCGGCCGCAAGCCTCGCCATCAGGCTGGCAATTCGCGTCTGGGGTTGTCCGCCGCGGGCCGTGGGTTTCCCTTTCCGGGACCTCATGTTACCCCAAATCGTGACGTGTCGCAGCCCGAACTGGGCCCGATTCGATGCCAAACCTTTTTTGCTCGGCTCGCCGCCAGGCCGAGAGCAGAGGACCCCGGTTCCCGGCCCCCAGCACCAACCCGGCGCACGACCGTCGGCCCGGACGCTGCCTCCTGGCTACTGAACGCGCGGCGCCCGTCCTCCCCTGCAACTGCCGGCGACGCCTGTTGCTCCGGCAGCCCCGCCGAGACCGCGTCCAGCGCCGACCTCTTGGCTTGAAGCCGGACATGGCTGCAATGGCGCAACATCTCCGGCGAGAGGTGCCCGCCAATCTCCATGATCACCTGGTCCGGCGCTCCGCCCCAGACCAGCGCGGCAGCGGCGACGTGGCGGTCCCCCGGGGCGGCCCCCAGGTGAGTGGGCTGGGGGGCTGCGGCGCGAAACGCGCGACCGAGGCTGGCAGATTACGAGGGCGGCGGGCCAGAGGTCAGCGTGGTGCCGCAGAAGGGACTCGAACCCCCACTCCGTTGCCGGAACATGGACCTGAACCATGCGCGTCTGCCAATTCCGCCACTGCGGCACTGATTTCTAAGCTTAGCAGGGTTTTCGCGGGGCAGCCGCGGGGGCGCGGCGCACGCTGGAGGACGGGAGAAAACGGCAGGGCGGTCCACGCGGCGGCGGGGACGCACTGGGCGGGGCGGGTGCATCACGGCGCGGACCGGCGGCGAACCCGCGGCTTGGCGCGAACGGGCGGCGGTTAACCGGCGGTGGGCTTTTTGGCGCGCTGGCGGTGGGCGGGAACGGATTGCACGGGCTGGGCCGCGGCTTCGCCCGCGGCGGCGGCCGCGGGCAGCTCGAGCTGGAAGCGGGCGCCGTGACCAGGCTCGCTGCGCACGGTGAGGTTGCCGCCATGGGTGAGGGCGATGCGCTGCGCGCCGCTGAGGCCCAAGCCGGTGCCGCGGGGTTTGGTGGTGTGGTAGGGCAAGAAGATTTTGCTCTGCTCGTCCAAGGGAATGCCAGGGCCGGTGTCCTGAATCCAGCAGATGGCGCGGTCGCCGCGGCGCTCGGTCTGCACGGTGACCCGGCCGGGCTGGTCGCCGATGGCTTCGAAGGCGTTGAGCAGCAAATTGGTGAGGGCGCGGCGCAGATCCACGGCGCTGCCGCGCACCGGGGGCGGCTGGCCATAGTGGGGTTCGACCTTCAGGTTGTGGCGCTGGCGCCAGAGCGGCGCGGTCAGCTCGATCGCCTGGCGCGCCACTTCGTTGAGATCGAGCACGGTCATCTCGCTT
>DAHUYO010000062.1 GCA_027315185.1 Acidobacteriota bacterium | reverse complement strand
GGACCGGGCTGGTTTTGCCATGCATCAAAATGGGGGCGCGGACGATTTTGGCTCCCAGCGCCTGACCGATCGCTTGGTGCCCGAGGCAGACGCCAAGAATGGGCAACTGGCCGCCGAGCTGGCGCACCACCTCCAGGGTGATGCCGGCCTCGGTGGGAGTGCAGGGACCGGGGGAGATGACAACGGCGGCGGGGCCGAGCGCGCGGATGCCGGCGACGGTGATTTGGTCGTTGCGGCGCACCACCACTTCCTCGCCCAGTTCCCCCAGGTATTGCGCCAGGTTGTAGGTGAAGGAGTCGTAGTTGTCGAGGAGGAAAATCATCTAGAGGCCCTGGGCGGCGATTTCCAGCGCCCGCAGGAGGGCGCCGGCCTTATTGGCGCATTCCTCGTACTCGCGGGCGGGAACCGAATCGGCGACGATGCCGGCGCCGGCCTGGACATGGGCCAAGCCGGAGCGCATGACCATGGTGCGGATGGCGATACAGGCATTGAGATTGCCGCTGAAGTCGAGATAGAGCACCGAACCGGCGTAGACGCCGCGGCGGGTGGGCTCCAACTCCTCAATGATCTCCATGGCGCGGACCTTGGGCGCGCCGGAGAGGGTGCCGGCGGGGAAGCAGGCGGTATGGGCGTCGAACATATCGCAGCCGGGGCGGAGGCGGGCGCGAATTTCGCTGACCAAATGCTGCACGTGGGAGTATTTCTCGACGAACATCAGGCGGGGAACCTGCACCGAGCCGGTGGCGGCGACGCGGCCGACGTCATTGCGTCCCAAGTCCACCAGCATGACGTGCTCGGCGCGTTCCTTTTCGTCGGCCAGAAGTTCCCGCTCGAGCGCCTGATCCTGGGCCTCATCGGCGCCGCGGGGACGGGTGCCGGCGATGGGGCGGTATTGGATATTGCCGCCCTGAACGGCGACCAGCATTTCCGGCGACGCGCCGACCACATGCACGCCGTCCATGCGGAGAAAAAACATGTAGGGTGATGGGTTGACGGTGCGGAGGGCGCGATAGGCCTGAAAGGGCGCCACGTGGGTGCGCACATCCCAACGCAGCGAGAGCACCACCTGAAAGATGTCGCCGGCGGCGATGTAGCGTTTGGCTTGCTCCACCATGGCCAGGAACTGCGGGCGAGTGACGGTCTGGGTGACGCTGGGGCGGGTGAGCAAGGCGCGGCGGCCGGCCGGCGGGCGCGGCAGCTGCCGCAGGCGGCGCTCCATGGCGGCCAGGTCACGGCGGGCGCGGGCGTATTCCTGGGCTAGGGGGCGGCCGTTATCCGCCATGACGCAGGCCACTAGGGTCAGCTGGCGGCGGGCATGGTCGAAGATGACCTGGCGGGAAAAGAACATCAGCGTTGCTTCATCCAGGTGCAGGTCGTCGCGGGCGCGCTCCGGCAGGCGCTCGGAGTGGCGGACCATGTCGTAGCCGAAGTAGCCGACCGCGCCGGCGACGAAGGGCAAGCCGGTGGGGGCGACCTGGCGGCTTTCGGCTTCGGCGCGGGCCAACTCGACCAGGCCGCCGGCGCAGGCGCGCCATTCGCTATGTGGCGGGCGGCGCTCCTGCACTTTGCCGCCGCGCTGGCGCAGAATGCGATAGGGCGCCAGGCCGATATAGGAGAAGCGGCCGACAGTCTCCGGGCCGGAAACGCTTTCCAACAAATATGCGAAGGCGGCCTTGCCGCCGTCGGTGAGCTTGAGATACGCGGCGACGGGCGTTTCCAAATCCGCCAGCAACGTGCGCGTCAAGGGGATGACGTTGTAGCGGGCGGCGAGGCGGCGAACCTCCTCCAGCGTGGGCAGGGGGGCACGGGTCGCGCCCTGGGCGGCGGTGGCCATGGGGAAACTTTGATTGTACGGCGATACAGCCATACGCGCCGCCGGCCGGCGCCTCCTCCGCCAAAACCGCGGGCGGAGTTGCGACCCCGGAGCGAGGTCCCCGACTTGCCGCAAGGCAAACCGCTGCGCCCCGCGGATTCACGGATTTGCCACGGCTACGGCTCAGGAGCTCCGAGGGAGCTAGAAGCTGGTGGCGAGACGGAGATAGACGCTGCGGCCGGGACCGATGGCGTTGCCGGAGAACAAGCCGCCGTAGTCTATGACGTCCACCAGATTGGTGAGGTTTTCGCCATCCACTTGCAGCCGGACCTTGGCCTTCTCGGAGCGGTACAGTTCGGCGCCGAGCGAGGCGTTCAGCAGCACCGAGGGCAGAATGCGGCCGCGGGAAAAGTTGAGGCGATCCACGACCGGCGCACCGTAGATCGCCGCCTGGCCGGCGACGCATTGCGCGTTGGTTTGGCCGCTGGGACAAGTGAAATCGAAGGGAAGTCCGGAATCGTATTCGACGCCGCCGGCCACCCAGAGGCGCGGCGAGACGCGGTAGCGCAGCCGGCCGCTGAAGGTGTTGCGCTGATCCTGGGAATCGGGGATATGGCCGGTAGTGGGGAGGGCGGCGCTGTCGCCGAGGAAGAGGCCGCCGGTGACGGGAAACCAGGCGCTGCCGACCTCATAGGAGTAGCTGGCATTGCCGGAAAAGCGGCCCCAGATGGGAACCGTCAGCTGGCCCTCGGCGCCATAGATGATCGCCTTGCGGAAGGCTATGGGGTAACTGATGGTGGTGTTGTTGATCTGATCGTCATCGGCGTAATTGTCAACGGCGCGGAGGAAATAATTGCCACCGAGGCGCAGCTTGTCGAAAAAGACCTTCTCGAAGCCGGCCTCGTAATAGTTGCCGACCGAGGGCTGAACGGGCAATTGAAGGGAGATCGTGTCGAGGCCGGCGGCGGCGGTGGAACTGGAAAGAAGGAGATTCTCGAACGACGGCGTTTGAAAGACGTGGTCGTAGGCGACGTGCAACATGAGGCCCAGCGAGGGAACGTAGCGTGCAATGGCGAGACGAGGGCTCAGGGCCTGGCGATTCACCAAGAGCTGGTAATGGTCCCAGCGCAGGCCGGCATCCACGGTCCATGGGCCGAGACGGATTACATCCTCGGCATAGGCGCCCTGTTCCCAATCCGGATGGCTGCCCAGGAAGCGGAAAGCGCGGGGGGTGCCGGCGTCGTACTGCGCGGGGTCGGTGATGAGATAGCGGAAATTCTCGCTAAGGAACTTGTTGTCGGAGTCTATTCCGGCTTTCCATTCCTGGTGGCCGTGGTCCACCGTCACGCTGGCTTGGCCGTAGACCTCGTGAAACCCGTTGTTCTGGAAGACCGCGATTGGCGTGGACTGGGGGTTGGAATTGTATTGATCGGTGAACTGGCGGACCATGCCGCGGACGCTGGCGATGGCATTGGGAGAAAACGTATGTTCGTAGACAGCGATGCCGTAAGTGTCGAAATCCGCGCCGTTCTGATGCTGGCCGGCCCGTTGCTGGATCAGTTCGTTGGGGAGGTCGAAGCGGGCCAACTGGTGGCGGATGAGAAAGCTGATGCGATCGTTGGGGTCGAGGTCGCGCTGGAAATTGAGCGAGAAACCGCCGAGCGTGGCGGTGTTGGAGAAATTTTGGATGACCACGGGATTCAGATAGTGGCCGGTGGTCTGGCCATCGGCGCTGAAACCGAGTGAGTTTGCGCCCCAGCCGTATTCGCCGCGGAGGGCGCTGCCGGCGGTGTCGTAACTGCCGCCGGAGAGGACCAACTGGCCGTGAAAGCCCGGCTGGGGATTCTGGATGGTGTTGACCACGACAACACCGCCCAGCTTGCGGCCGTATTCGGAGGGAATGCCGGCGGTGTAGACGGTCAAGGACTGGACGTCATTGGCGCTGAGGTTGGCGCCGAAACTGGGGGACATGTTGTTGGTGAGCGGGATGCCGTCCACGACGAACTGGGTTTGATATTCCGAGCCGCGGGGATGCAGGACGGCGTTGCCTTCGTAGATCCAGCCGGGCTGCGAACGGATCAGGCTCTGGAGCGAGCGGCCCGGAATGGCGGTGACGCGGTGGGCGATGGCGTCCGCGCCGATTTGGCTGACGGCGCCGGCTTGCTCGGGATTGATCAGCGTATTGCCGGCGCTGACGGTGACGGTCTGGCTAACGCGGGACAGGCGCAGGTGAATGGTGGCGGCAATGGGAATCGAAGAGCGGATGGGGACGGTTTCGATCACGGGAGCGAAGCCCGTTTGGCGGATACGAATTTGATAGATACCGAAGGGAAGACGCTGGACATCCAAATCGCCCTGGCGATTGGTGGCCAGGGTCGCGTTATAGCCATTGGCTTCGCTGGTGAGATGTACGGTGGTGGTGACGCCGGCGCCGGAGGGGTCGGTGACGGTCAGGCGCAACTCCCCCGCATTGGTTTGGCCCAATGCGGGCCGCGGCAACAGCAGGGCGAGCACCGCGACGAGCGCCGCCGGGAGCGCCATGCTTGGGGGCAAGAGCCGTTTGCGGGGCATGGTGGATCGGACGGCCGCGGTGCATGAACAGCCAGCATTCCGTCGCGCGCTGCTATCCATTGTAGAAGGCCGCGTCGCGGGCCCAGCGGCAGAACCGTTGGATGGGCAGCGCCGCCGCGGGCATGCGCGCATGAGCGTACGAACCTGACGACCCGTTGGTGGTTTGCCGTACCGGTCGCCCCGGTTCGAAACTGCACTTGCGCCCCTGGCGGTGCGGGGCAGCCGAAGGCTAGGCGCGGGGCAGGCCGAGAAAGCGCATGGCGATTTGCAGGTCCTTCCAAGCCTCGCGCTTTTGGCTCGGATCGCGCAGCAGGTAGGCGGGGTGATACGTGATCAGCAGCTGCGTGTTCCAGCCGTCGAGTTCGAGCGGATGCAGGCGGCCGCGGACGGAGGCCAGGGAACCCTTGAAGGCGAGCAGATTCTGCGCCGCGCAGGCGCCCAGGGCAATGATCAATTTGGGACGGATGGCGAGCAATTGCCGGCGCAGAAACGGGGAGCAGGCGGCGCACTCGTCGCTTTCCGGAGTGCGGTTTTGCGGCGGGCGGCACTTGACCACGTTGCAGATGTAGACGGCGGCGCGGTCGAGGCCCATGCCCTTTTGGATCATGTCGGTCAGCAATTGGCCGGCGCGGCCGACAAAGGGCAGGCCTTGGAGATCCTCATCGGCGCCGGGGCCTTCGCCGACAAAGACCAATTCGGCGCCGGGATTGCCCGCGCCAAAAACGATTTGCCGGCGGCCCAGGCGATGCAGCTTGCAGCGCGTGCAGTCGCCGAGGTCGGCGCGGATGTGGACCAGTTCGGCGGCGGGATCGGCGGGCGGCGCCGCGGGCGGGGCAGCCGCGGAGGCAAACGAGCCGCTGGGGGAGTACGCCGGGGTGCGAAGCGACGACGGCACCGGATCGGATGCTGGAGCGGGATGGAACGGCGGCATCGAGGACGCCGCGGAGGTTTGGGGGCGGCGCGGGGCGGCGGCGAGCGCGGGCGCCGGCGCGGCGGTAGCCGCCGATGCAGGCGCCAGAGCCGCCAGCGAGGATGGCGTGATGCGCAGGCGTTCGACTCCCAGCTCGCGTTGGAACTCCAAGTACGCAGCCAGGCGCTGGCGCAGGTCGGAATCCATCGGATTAGGCTCGCAGGCCGCCGGACTTCGCGGGAACCGGAACGGGGCGAGGCAGGGCGGCGATGGCGGCCAGGATCTGGCCGGCGATGTGGTCCTTGGAAGCACGCGGCAGGGCCGTCTCATCGGCGGCGGAGACCAACACGACGGCGTTGTCGGCGCTATCGAAGCCGACGCCAGGCTGGGCGACGTCATTGCCGACGATCAGGTCGGCGTTCTTGGCGGCCAGCTTGGCGCGGGCGGCGGCGCGAGGATTGCCGGTTTCGGCGGCAAAGCCGACCAGCAATTGATGCGTTTTGCGGCGGCCGAGTTCGGCCAAGATGTCGGTGGTCGGCAGCAACTCAAGATGCAGGGGCTGGCTGGACTTCTTGATTTTGCCGGTGGCGGGCTGGGCGGGACGGTAGTCAGCCACGGCAGCGGCGAGAATGGCGGCATCACAAGCGGCAAACCGGGCGACGGCCTGCGCCGCCATCTCTTCCGCGGTGGTGACGGGGACGAGCTCGATGGCGGGATCGGCGGGCGGTTCGGCGGTGGTGGGACCGAAGATCAACTGGACGCGGGCGCCTTGCTGGGCGGCGGCGCGGGCCAGCGCGAAGCCCATCCGCCCGCTGGAACGATTGCTGAAATAGCGCACCGGATCGAGCGGTTCGCGGGTGGGACCCGCGGTAATTAGGATGGTTCGGCCGGCCCAAGCGGAGGCGGGGGGCCGGAGGGCGGTCTCAATGGCGGCGGCGATCTCCGCCGGTTCAGCGAGGCGGCCCTCGCCGACCATGCCGCAGGCAAGGTAGCCGGCCTCGGGAGCGACGATGGCTAGGCCGGGGCGGCGGGCGAGGGCCTGGAGATTGGCCTGCGTGGCGGGATGGCGCCACATGTTGACGTTCATGGACGGCGCCAGGATGACCGGGGCCGAGGTGGCCAGGTAAACCGTGGACAGCAGATCGTCGGCCAGGCCATGGGCCAATTTCGCCAGGCAATGGGCGGTAGCTGGCGCCACCACCAGGGCCTTGGCGGATTGCGCCAAGGCGATGTGGTCAATCGAGGAGGCGAACGCCTCGCCACTTTGCGCCGAGGCGAACAAACGGGTCAGCGCCGGTTCGCCGGTTAGGGCGGCAAAGGTCAGCGGGGAAACGAAGCGGGCGCCGCCGCGCGTGAGAATGACGCGCACGCGGTGGCCGCGCTGCTGAAGCTGGCGGACCAGCTCGCAAGCCTTGTAGGCGGCCACACCGCCGGTGACGCCCAGCAGGATGGGCGGATTACGGTCCGATGGGCTGGCCGCATCGGCCATGGCTTACCGGCTACGCGCCCGCGCCATCCTCGCCCTCGGCCTCGGTTCCGGGCAGGGGCGGGGCGGTAAAGGCAATCAGCCCCTGCATCGCCTCCAATTCCGCGATGCGGGTGGGCTTTTTCGATACGGTGGACAGGAGCGGAAGCGCACCGCCTTGAATCTTGCGGGCCCGACGCGCAACCACGTGGACAAAACGATAGCGGCTAGGAACCTCTTCCAAACTCTTATAGGGCATATCTGCAACTCCTCTCGGCCAGCCTTGGCCGCCTTAGACGGGTGGCAAGCCAAACGACCGCAGCACCGGCGCCAGGGCCGGCGCCACCGCTTCCCGGCGACAGGCCGCGGCTAAGCGCCGCCAGCGTTCCGCTTGGGCGGCCTCCACGGCGTCCAGCGAGCGAACCCGCCCGCGCTCGAACAGAACGATAGCTTGCAACTGCTCGACGGAGATGTCCAACCGGTCGTTGATGATCACGTACTGATAGTTATTATAAGCGGCAATCTCGCGGGAAGCGTTCTTCAGCCGCTGGGCCACCACCTCGGCCTTGTCCAGGCCGCGATGCTGCAACCGGCGGGCCAAGGTGTCGCGGTCGGGCGGGGCGATGAAGATGCTGACGGCTTCGGGCAGCCGCCGGCGGACCATGGCCGCGCCCTGGACATCAATATCCAGCACCAGATCCTTGCCGCGGCGGCGAGCATCCTCCAGAAAGGAAGAGGCCGTGCCGTAGTAATTGCCGAAGACCTCGGCGTGCTCCAAAAAGCCGCCCGCCGCCAACATGCGCTCAAACTCCGCGCGGCCCACGAAGAAATACTCGCGGCCGTTTTGCTCGCTGCCGCGCGGGGCGCGGGTGGTATAGGAGATGGAAAACTCCAGGCCCGGCACCAAGGTAAACAGCTCACGAACCAGGGTGCTTTTCCCCGAACCGGACGGGGCGGAAACGATGAAGACGCAGGTGTTTGGCGGAGACAAGCTCCTATTCTATCGGCCCGGCGGACGAGCCGCGACTTGGGGCCGGCGGGCAGCAAGCGGGTAGGCGCAAAATGAGGACGGGTGGAGGCCGGATCCATTCCCTGGCTGCCGGGCGGGGGTCGGGCAGGCACGCCCGCGCCGCCGGGGCTGTCGCAAAACGTCCCTCCCTGGTATGGTGAGCAGATGGCGCCGCCGCAAGTGGCATTGCTGCTGGAAACCTCGACGGAGTATGGCCGGGGGCTGTTGCGGGGGATTTTGCGCTATTCCCGGCTACACGGGCCATGGTCGCTGGTCATGGCGCCGGGACATTTGGACCAGATGTCGGCGCTGGGCCAAGGCTGGAATGGCCAGGGGATGATCGGCCGGGTGCGGCCGGAAGAGCTGGCGCGGGTAGCGCGAACCGCCAAGGTGCCGCTGGTGGCCTCGAGCTTAAGCGAAGCGCTGCCCATGGTCAGCGGGGAGCACTACGGGGAAATTCGCACCGACTCCTCGAGTATCGCCGCCATGGGCCTGGCGCATTTGCGCGAGGCGGGATTCCGCAAGCTCGCATTCGTGGGCTTTCGCGACTGCCACTGGGCGCTGGCGCGGGAACAGGCATTCCTGCGGCTGGCGGCGGACGCCGGGCTGGAATGTCTGGCGCACCGCACTCCGCTGGCGAACTGGATGCGCAAACCGCACTGGATGCGGAGCTGGCAGCGGGAACAGCCGCTGCTGGTGCGCTGGCTGGCGGAACTCTTCCAAAGCGAGCCGCGGCAGCCGGTGGGACTGATGGCCTGCAACGACGTCTGCGGGCGGGAGGTGCTGGCGGCCTGCGGCGCGGCGGGGCTGCGGGTGCCGGATGACATCGCGGTGATTGGAGTGGACAACGACGAAATCATCTGCGACCTGTCCAACCCGCCGCTGTCCAGCGTGGCGATGGGCACGGAAGCGGCGGGCTATGCGGCGGCCGGCCTGCTGGACCGGCTGATGCGCCGCCAGCCGGCGCCGGCGCGGACCATCTGGGTGCAGCCCACGCACATGGTCACCCGCACCTCCAGCGACGTGATGGCGCAGGAGGACTCGCTGGTGGCGGGAGCGCTGCGCATGATCCGGGAACGATCGCGGGAACCGATCGGGGTGGAAGACGTGGCGCGCGGATTGAACGTCTCGCGGCGCACGCTGGAGCGGCGGTTCCAAGCGACCGTGGGCCGGACCGTGCTGGAGGAGATCACGCGTGCTCACATCCAGCGGGCCAAGCAATTGCTGCAAGAAACCGACCTGCCGGTCTACCGGGTCGCGGCGGCGGCCGGGTTCGGCAGCCACAAGGCCTTTCACCGCGCATTCGAGCGGGAAGCGGGCGTAACGCCGGGCAAATACCGCGGGGCGTAAGCTGCGGGCGCGTGCGCGCGCGGGGTCGGGCCAGCGGCGGCGGCGATGGAAATCACGGCGCCTCGCGGCCGAGAAGCGGGCGGGCGGCGAGGATCGGGCGCCGCGGCGCGCGTGAAGCGCCGGCCGGCCGCGGCTAGTGGCCGAGAGCCTGGCCCCAGACCTGGCCGATAACCTGGCGATTGAGGGCGGCGATGGAATCTGTCAGTGGGATGTGCTTGGGACAGGCCTTGACGCAGTTTTCCGCCCAACTGCACTCCTGAATGCCGCCGGGACCGGTGAATGCATTGAGGCGCTCGGCGCGGTTCATTTTGCCGGTGGGATGGATGTTGAACAAACGCCCCTGGGAAATCACGGCAGCGCCGACGAAGCCAGTTTTCTCGTTGTACTGCGGGCACACCTCGAGGCAGTTGCCGCAGGAGAAGCAGCGGGAGAGCACGTACGCGAGCTGCTGGTCCGCGGGCGACTGTCGCGGGCCAGCGCCGAGATCATAGAGCCCGTCAATCGGAATCCAGGCCTTGATCCGCTGGAGATCGTTGAACAACCGCGTCCGATCCACAACCAAGTCCCGCACCACGGGAAAGCGCGACAACGGCTCCAGCGTAATGGGCTGGGGAAGCCGGGCCACCAAGGCCGAACACGCCTGGCGCGCCCGACCGTTAATCAGCATGGCGCAGATGCCGCAGGCCTCCTCCAGGCAGTTCGCCTCGTAGGCCACGGCGCTGGTGGGCTTGCCGGCGCGGGTGACGGGATTTTCCAGGATATCCCGCAGCGCCACCAGAACGTTCATGCCGGGACGGAAGGAAACCTCGAACTCCTCCCAGTACGGGGGCTCCCCGGGCGCGGGCTGGCGCTTGATGCGCAAACGAACGGTGCTAGTCATGACTCGATCTAAGCTTACGCCGGAAGCGGGTCGCGCGCGGCGCCGCCGCCGGCCCGGGTCAGGATGCCCGGCCCAAACCGGCCCTCGGGGCGGGGGTATCCCCCGCGAGCAGCGACTCCAGATAAGCCTTGAGCACGACGGCGTTGTTGTGCTCGGCATCGTGGGAGCTGTAGACCAGCGTCACCCGAGCGCCGGAGCGGGCCGCGGCGAGCAGCGGTTGCAGGCTCTCGCGATGGCGCCGCAGCTCCGCCAGGTAACGGCGCTGAAACTCCGGCCATTTTTGCGGATCGTGGCTGAACCATTGGCGCAATTGCGTGCTGGGGGCGGCATCCTTGACCCAGGCCTTCAGAGGAAGGTTCTCCTTCCGGACGCCGCGCGGCCAAAGCCGCTCGATCAAAAAACGGGAGCCGTCGGTTTTCGCCGCGGCCTCGTACGCCCGCTTAAGCTGAATCATGATCTCCTCCTTCTTTCGCGCCGCTGGCCGAATGTTCAATGAGAAAGGCCCGCGCTGTGCTTACCCGTCACGATCTCCAAGGTCTGCTCATAGAGAACGATGCGCTGGATCAGCGGATATCCCGGCTCGAAGGTCCAAGCGGGATCGCCATATTTGGCGAGAAGCTGGTCCAGGAACCAGGCCTTTTTCCGTTGGTCGTCGAGGATGGCGACGGGTCCAAAGGCGATCACGCTGGTATAGACCAGCGCGGAATTGCAGGCATAGGGCCGGCCACGATGGAGCGGCCCGATCTCCGAGACCTCCACGCAGATCCGGGGGTTGTGGCGGACGTTGGCCAGGAAATGCCCCGCGTGATCGCCGGTATGCAGATACAGCCGGTCGCCGCCTTCGTAGATGTACACCAAGGGCACGGCGTAGGGCCAACCCTGCGCATCCAGCGTCGCGACGTGGGCGATTTTCTGGGCGCGGAGAAACGCGCGCGCCTCGGGGTCGGACATTTGCCGTTTCGCCCGGTGCATCCGGCCGCGAAGGCCAAGCTCCCCCGCCCCGGCGCCGGTTGGCGCGACCGAGGCCATGGAGGGTCGGCGCGGGGTCGCCGAGGCGTCCGCCGCGCCGGGTTTTTCAGCTCCCAGCGTCATCTCATCACCTGGCTCGACCTCGCGGGCGAGCCCGTCCTGCGACCGCATTATAGGGATCCGCCGGCATGCAATCCATGACAATCGTCATGCCCGCCCGCGGTTTGGCATGTCCCGCCGCCCCGCAGGCGCGCCGTAGTATCATCCCGTTGAACGCGGGTTTTTCGCGTCCGCGGCGGTTCGCTGCGACCGCGACCTCGCGTTTGGAGCCATGAGCACAACCTCCGCCATCCTGGACGCCGCCTGCCTGGAACTGCCCTGCCCGCAGTGCGGACAGAGTTACCGCGTACCGCTGAAGGTGATCGGCCTATCGCAGCAAATGCTGCACGAGGGATGTCCGGTCAGCGAGGAGCGCGAGTGTCCACCGGTATTTTACGGCCCGTTGCTGGACGCCGGGTTGCTGGACGAACTCCAAACGGTGTGGACGCGAATCGAGAGCCAGGCCAGGGCTGCCGGCGGAAGGATCGTGATTCTCGGCTAGCCGCACCGTCAGGCGCGCCGGGGGAGGGAGCATCGAATGGCCAAGTGCAATTCCGGACGCGCATGGGATGAAACCCTGGACGCAACGTTTCCCGCCAGCGACGCCCCGGCGACCGCTGCGCGTCTAGGGCCGCCATGGCGGCCGGCGGCGAAGCAGCGCGGGATGAGGAGTAACATGGGCGGCATGCAAGCGGAGGAGCCGGCAGCAGGCCGGATGCGGCATTCACTCGAACCCACAGCGGGGGTTCATTTGCGATTTGACCTCGCGGAGCAGATCCAGCAGCTACAGGACGAGCAGCCGTGGCAAGGGGGGCGGAACGCAAAGACGATCGTCAAGTTCCCCGATTTCCGCCTGGTCTTGATCGCCATGCGCGCAGGAACGCGGATTCCCGGCCATCACGCCGATGGCCGCATCTGCGTGCACGCCATCACTGGCCACATCCGCCTGCACCTGCCCGATGGGGTGTTCGATCTACCCGCCGGGCACCTGCTGGTGCTGGACCGCGCGGTGGCGCATGACGTCGAGGCGTTGGCCGATAGCGCGTTCCTGCTGACCATCGCCTGGCCCGGGCCCGGGCATCACGGCGAGACCTAAGCCGAGCCCGCGCCCGAGTTTCGCGCCGCGGAAATCTAGCGGAGATCCTCGACCGCCGCGGTCCTACTTGACGCCGTGGGGGTACAACTCCAAATTGTGGGCGGCGTTGATGAGAGCCAAGTGGGTAAATGCTTGGGGAAAGTTGCCGAGCAGGCGCTGGCGGCCGTGGGACGCGGTCCAGTCCAGCTCCTCGCTGAACAGGCCGAGCGGGCTGCGGAAGGCGATGATTTGCTCGAAGAGCCTGCGCGCCTCGGCGGTGCGACCTAGGAGGGTGAGGCAGTCGGTGAGCCAGAAGCTGCAAATGGTGAACGCGCCTTCCGGGCCGCCGACACCGTCGTCACCGGTGTTGGCATAGCGCAGCAGGAAGGGGCCGCGGGCGAGTTCGCGCTGCACCGCATGAATGGTGGCGACGATGTGCGGATCGTGCGGCTTGACGAAGCGCACCAGCGGCAGCAGCAGGGAGCTTGCGTCCACGGTGTGGCTGCCGAAGCTTTGCACGAAGGCATGAGCGCGGCGGCTATAGCCGTGCTGCATCACCGCTGCGCGGATGGCGGCGGCGGATTGCCGCCAGCGGGCGGCGTGGGGCGCAGGCAAACCGAAGCGCGCGGCCAATCTGACGGCGCGGTCCAGCGCCACCCAGCACATGACCTTGGAGTAGACGAAATGGCGGCGGCCGCCGCGGACCTCCCAGATGCCGTTGTCGGGTTGGCGCCAATGCTGGGCGGCGAAATCGGCCAACTGGCGGAGCACCTCCCAAAGATTGCGCCCCAGGCCGCCGCGCCATTTGGCATAGGTGTAGGCGGCATCCAGGACCTCGCCGTAGATGTCCAATTGCAGCTGCGCCGCGGCGGCGTTGCCCACCCGCACCGGGCGGGAGGAAGCATAGCCTTCTAAATAGGTAATTTCCCTCTCGGGCAGATCCGCCGAACCATCCACGCGGTAACAGACCTGCAAGGGCAGCGTATGGCGGCTGGCGACGTGAGCCAGAAAGTGCAAGAAGCGGCCTGCCTCCTCGTGATAGCCCAGCAGCGACAAGCCGTAAAGCGCGAAGGTGCTGTCGCGCGGCCAGCAGTAACGGTAATCCCAATTGCGGTTGCCGCCGGGAGATTCCGGCAGGCTGGTGGTGGCGGCGGCGATGAAGGCTCCGGTGGGCTCGTAGATCAGGGCTTTGAGCGCCAAGGCGCTGCGCTCGACCAGATCCTTATATTTGCCCTGGTACTGCCCTTGGCGCGCCCAATCCTCCCAGGTGCGGCGGGTCTGTTCCAGGGAATGGCGCAGGCCCTCATCGCGGAAGGCGGGCGCGGATTCGCCCCAGTTCAGCACCAGCCAGCAGCACTCGCCCTGGCTCAGATCGAACTCCGCGGCCACGCCCTCGCCTTCCAGGCCGAGGTCGCAACTAGCGGTGAGATGAATTTCCTGCGGGCCGCGGGCCAGCCACCAGCGCCCGCTGGCGCCGCCGTCCAACCGCTGCCAGCGAACCCGGTTGCGGCCGTATTCAAAGCGCGGCGCGCAGGCCAGGCGCACGCGCATCGTCCCGCGCACGCCCTCGACCAGGCGGCAGACGGCGCCGGTGCGGAACAGGGAGTGCATGCTGCGGGCGGGCATCCAATCGGTCACGCGGATGCGGCTCTTGCCCTGGCTGAAGGTGGTCTCCAGGATGTTGGTGTGGGGCAGATAGCGCTGCTGCCCGGCGCCGCCGGCGGCCGGCCCGACGAAGCAGCAGCCGCCGCGATGCGGATCCAGCAGGGAGGCGAATACGGCGGGGCTATCGAAGCGAGGAATGCACAGCCAGGAGAGCGTGCCCGCATGGTCAATCAGCGCGCCGGTGGCGCCATCCGCGATCCAGCCATGCTCGCCGATGGCGGAGCGCTCGCAGGGATGGGGAAACTCGACAGCGCCGCTGCCGGCGCGGGAGGCGTGCCGCCGCGCGGTGGAAGGCATACCGATAGATTAGCTTGGCAGTGAGTGGAACCTGACTCGCCGCGCGCGGCCGCTAGGCGCGCGATCCGGGCCCGGCGTTAGCCGCGGGCCTTGCCGCCACCAGCGCCTGTGCTCCCGCCGCGACCGCCAACACGCCGGTCGCCAGTGCCACGCTGCAAAGAATTCCTGCAATCCGCATCCCCGCAGTATATAGGTGACCCAATGGCGCAGGTTCGCGGGCCGCCTCAGTGGACGAAACCTCTACCTTCCCCCGGTTCAGTTTTTGGGTTTCGGGTCACGCAGCACCTCAGGGCCTTAGCGGCCGAACCGGAATCTCGACGCGCGTGACCCTGCCGCCGGCAGTGACCCTTCTGGGTTCAACGGGCCCGAGTTGGCCGTTCGCTGGCCACTCGCTGAGCCATGCCGGGCGCCACCAGGATCGGCGCCACGGCCTGCGCTTGAGTTCCAGCAGCTCTTCCTCGGGCGGGATCCGTACCTCAACGAGGGCGTCGCATTCCTCGAGCGGGGTATTGAAATCCATCAGGTCAGCCGAGGCCAGGAGGCGCCTCATGTCCTCAAGTTCCTCGTAGCGGATTTCGCAGCGGCCGCCCGGGTCCGTGGACCACGTTTTGAACGCGTAGCGGTGCCGCTTCGTTTGGCCGCCGCAGAAGAAGCGGACCTCCGGGAGCACGTTCCCGAGCGGGGCCGGCGCCCCGGCATCGTCAACAAGCTGAATTTGAATGCTCTGTCCTGGGTGCATGGGCCCTTTCAGAAGGGAAAGAAGAGCGGATCGATCGGAATCTCCGGGATCTCCGGCATTTCCATCGGCGAAATCTCCTCGGGAGAGACCGGGACGGTTTCGTCCGTGACGACCTGGCTTCCCCCTCCGCTCGTGGTTGGGCCGGCCTCCGGCACGCGCGGATTTGGCACCTTTTCCTCTGGCACGGTTGCACGGTATTCCGGCTTTTCTCTCAGTTCATATTTCTGCGGTGCCTCGCTTGCGTTGTCCGTCGGCTGGTCCCGTGTAAAGTGGGTCGGCCTGGGCTCGTTGTTTACGTCGGTGTTGGGTATCCACCCGGTGGACCGGGCAAGGTCCGCCTCCGCGCCGCTCATATACCTTGTGAGAACGGCGGCGAGGGAGGGATTGTGTACGATCGCCTGGAGGAGAGCGCGGGCCAGCCGCTGCCACGGGGTGAGCTTGTGGGCCGAGCTGCCGGGGTGTTTTTCCTCGACGACGTTTTTGGCCTTGCAGGGTGCGCCGGACCTGCCGGCGTAGGTGACCCCCTGGCGCAGGTTCGCGGGGCGCCTCGGAGGACGAAGATTCTACCTTCCCCGGTTCAGCTTTTGGGTTTTGGGTCAGCGGGTCGCCACGGACAGCAATGGGCCGCCTGGGAAGCCGGCCTCCACACGCGGCGGGGTTGATCTAGCTCCAGGCGAACTCAAGGTCAGTGGCTGCGATCCTTAGGTTCGAGAACCACTCTTGAACGAAAAACGTGTATGTGTGGTACTTGCCCTGGAGCTTCTCCAGCAGCTCGCTCGCGATGCTTCCAGCCTCGTCTTCGGTCAGCACGAAATTGACACCGCCGCCGGAGGCGAACGCTGAGCCCACGTCCGGCGCTTCGATGATGACGATCTTTGCGTTTTTGAACCTTAGGCGGGCCGATCGAAATTCGTTCTGACGAGCAGGTTCGTCCTCTGGCAGGCCCACTAAGACTTGCAGCCGAACGTCAACCATTTCAGCATCAAGGTCTCTGCTGATAGCTGTGATCTTTGCGTCGTGCAAACCATTTGGGAGTTTCAGTTCTAGGTCTTTGAGCATCGCATTGGGTATTCCTTTCAAGGCTCGCTCACGCGTTGTTGCATTTATCTTTTGCTCGAAACGGGGTCATGGCACCGGAATGAGATTTCTGGGCGGGTATAGCCTCGATCCTTCGTCGATAATGATGTAAATCACCACGCCAGCTGTACCCATTTTCAATATCGGACCCGGAGTGATCGACCTCATCCGATCCATCAGACTTGTTTGCGCAGGCTCCGGCTGCCCATCGGGTCCTGGGATCGGAGAGCCGGGCGCTAGGTGCCCGCCTACACGTCTTCCGTCAGGACCAACCTCATGCCAATGGGCTCTGCCACGCCACCCCGGCTCGCCCGCCGCACCCGGATCAAACTCAAGCTCCGTGCCCCTCGGGCCTCGGAATCGCTTCGGTATCTTTGGATTGACTTTTCCCCCGGGGGTTGGAGTGACGTCCTTCCAGCCCGGCCCGAGTCCAGAGGGATTTTGCGGAAGGGTTTGCGCGTTCTTCCGTTGGGGTGAGCTGCCGGGGTGCCTTTCCTCGACGACGTTCTTGACCTTGCAGGGGGCGCCGGACTTGCCGGCGCAGGGAGTGAGGCCGGTGGGGTCGGTGAGGGTGACCGGGTTGCCGGCGGTGTAGACATAGCGGTCCAGGGTCTGGGGATCGGCCAGGTCCCAGGGCGCGGGGTCGGGGCTGGTGAAGACGCCCCAGGTGGAAGTGTAATCCCGGGCCGGAAAATGGTCCAGCCCCGTCTCGGCATCGTGCTGCTGCGGCTTTACTAGGCGGAATTTCCTGCGGAAATTCCTCGGAAGTGCAGCGGCGTGGGATCGCCGCCGGGGCCGGAGCAGGCAAAATCGTCGCCGTAGGGGAGCGACGTGCAGGCGTCCTGCTCATAGCCGGAGAGCGTCGCCGTCAGGCGCTCCGTGCCCAGCCAGTCAGAGTAATCAAAATACGTCGCGTTGTTGACGTAGGTGGCAATGTGCCGCCCATCGGCGAAGATTTCACTGCGGTATCCGCCGCCGTTGGAGCTGAGCTCGACCACTACTCGACCGGCGGGACCGTAGAGGTAATACCACGCCACGCCGCCGACGCTCTTTTCGACCCGCTGGCCGAAGGCGTTGTAGACGTACTGGATATTGTTGTTGTCCGCCGTGGCAATGCGGTGCTGCGCGTTGTATGTGTAGGTGTGCCCGGCGGCGTCCGCGAGCAGGCCGCGTCCAGCTCGGGCCTTGCCCATGCGCGTGGCAGCGGTTCGACCCTGGGCCCGGGCCTCGGCGCACCCCGCGCCTTCGCCGGAATCGCCTGCCGGGCTGGTCGCCGAGGCCATCTGCGCCATGACCGCGCCGTAGATTAGCACGTCGCCCGGGCTCAGCTGCGGAAACGGCACACCCTCCGGCACGACGGACTTTCGTGCCTGCGCTAGCGCCGCCGCGATTTCGGCGGCGGTTTCCGTAATTCCAGCACAGCCCGCCAGACCCGCACCCCTCCCGCGGAGGGAGCGGGGCGGGCCGCGACCGCGCGGCTCAGTTGGTGCCCCCACCGGGTTCGCCGCAGTAGCGGCGGTAGACCTCGTCGAGCCATGGGCGGATGTCCTGGGGCCCCTCCCCCTTAAAGGTCCGTGCGTAGCGCAGGAACTCCGCGCAACCATGTTCGAGGCTTCCGCCGGCCGCCGCCTCGATCAGCTCGACCGGGCCGACCCACAGTTGGTACCACTCCGTGCTCAGGAGCGCCCACGTGTCCGCCGAGGCACACGTGGCCACCCACGCCACCCAGTCAGCCGCCCCGAGCCGCCTTGCCACCAGGGCGAGTTCCTCCGGGTTGTCGGCCCGGAACTCGATAGCGGGGGGGGCCAGACCCGAGCCGTCGTCCAACAGAACGGCCACGGCATCAGCGCCGATTCGCGCCAGCGCCGTCGCGATCGGCCGAGCCGCCTCCAGCCAGGCCGCGGGCTCCGTCGGAAGCACGAGCGCGCGCGACCGTGCAAGCCAGCCCGGCTCCGGGTCCACGTCCTGGGGACCGAGGCGCAGACCTACGCGGCTGGCGACCGCCGCGGCGTGCGCGGCCTCTTGAGGGCTCCAGATCTCGCGCATCACTTGTACCGGATTTTAATTGTCGGCTTACCGCCGGCGGGGGACTGGAGGTCAAGGCTCGGCCTCCCTTTGCTCCAGGTGGAGGGGTCCTTGCGGAGCACCGCACGACGGCCGTCCGGGAGCTCCTTCGTCTCCACCAGGCCCCTATCCACCGCATGCCCGGGAAGGGCGTCGAAATCTGCCTGCGCCTGGGTCATCCCACCGGGCTTGACGTACGTTTCAGAATCGGACCCGCCTTCGCGCTCCGCGCCCGCGAGCAAGTCTTCCGGCGTCAAGCCGCTCGCCTCAGCACCGCGGCCCAACCCCTCCTCGGCCCCGGCTGCCGCCCCTGCCAGATCCAGTTCGCCCACCCCAGCGCCCGCGAGGGTGGACTCCGCCGCGAAGAGCTTAATAAACCCGAGGGGGTTAGTCGCCGCGAAAGCATCGGCGAACGTCTGGATGTCTTGCTGCCCCTGGCTCGGCAGCCCGATAATCCCCGCCCCGCCGCCGCCGTTGTACCCGGTGTATTGGTACCCGACGCTCGTGCCATTGTAGGTTAGAGAATCGGCATTTACTGTTCCGTTGACGTAAGTTCCATTGCTCCCGGCGGGGCAGGCGCCACGGACAATCGTGACCTCAGCGCTGAAGTCCCCGGCATTACTAACGCTGATGCAGTCGTGTCCGCTGGGGTCAGTCGCGCTGGAGGGATCGTCCCGCGTGTACGCGTAGAGGTCCCAAGACTGGCCGTCCGCGACGGACTGGGCCGACCCATCGTCGGGCGAGGTGAAGAGACCCCAGGCGGAGGCGTAGTACCGCGCTGGAAAATCATCCAGCCCGGTCTCCGCGTCGTGCTGCTGGCCGGTGAACCGCAGCGGCGAGGCGTCGACGCCGCCCGGGCAGCTAAAATCGTCGCCATCGGGCAGCAACGCGCTGGCGGGTGGGGTCATGTCTCGGTTTTTTGCCCGGCGCTGGGGGCGGGGTCCAGAACTTCCTCGATAGTGTCGATATAGTCCCACGGAATCACGCTCCAGGCACCGGGCGGATCGCCCGCATACCGCTCGGGCTGATTGGTCCCTAGAGGCCGGTAGGTGAGGTCCCGGTCGAAGGGGGAAGACAGGTTAACCACCGCCCGCAGATCCTCTCCCTCGGTGGTTCGCATGCGGACGGTCTTGCCCGCAAGGTCCCGGAACTCCAGGTAGCGATCCCGGCGCATCACTTGCCCCCGCCCCGGAACGCCACGTCACCGTCCGGCTGGGTGCGCCCCTGGTAATGGCGATCTCCTCCCACCCAGCCTAGCTGCTCGCCCCGCCGCGGGCCGTACTTGGCCAGGAGGGGGGCGCGTGCGGGGCCCAGAACCTCTTCGATTGCCTCAGCAGCGGGCACCCTGCGGATCTCAAGGACGTCGCGCCAGGGGAGGGCAAACCCGGACCGGGGGGGCCAGCGGGTGTAGAAGGAGGCTTCGCTCGTTGACACCGGGCGATCGTACGTGATTTCCTGGAGCTCCTCATTGACCCAGTCGAGGATGGCCCGGAGGGTTTCGCCGGCAGCGGTGCGGATATCCACGAGCGCGTGGACATGGTGCCGGAGGTCGGCTGGACGAGCGGGGGCGGTCATGGCTGCGGGAAGCGGAAATGCAGGTTGCTGCCCGTGGCGCGGTTCTCGAAATTGAAATGGCTGCCGTCGTCGCGGACCTGCAGTTGCCGGTCCGCGCTTCGCCAACCCACCTGCTGGCCCGTGTTGCGGTCGAGGAGAGGCTGCTTGTCCGGGCCGAGAAACTCGTCAACCGCATCCTCGGCGACCTGGCGGCCGGGGACGGTCATGCTCTGGTTGCCGACTGCCGAGCTAGCCCTTGCCGCGACCTCCGCTGGGTCGCTGACCAGCTCCGCCGCGTCACCCAGTCCGCCCGCAGCGGTTGGGGCCTCGTCGGCGAAGAAGCGCACAACCGCACCGGCGAGGTCCTCAGCAGCGCCGGCAGCTAGCCGAACGCCGCCGCCGATCAGATCGCCGGCGCCGACGAGCGAGAGCAGGGCTCCGGTCTGGTCCCGCAGCCCGGGCTCGAAATATTGCGCCGAGCCGCAGACCTGGCCGCCACAGGTGATGTTCCCCGTCGGAAATGTCCCGCCGGGCATCTTGATCCCTTGTCTGCCGTTCTGCGCCTTCCAGAGGTGGTAATACTGCTCGTTGCTCATGACGCTGCAGCTTTGCCGCTGGGCGTCGGCCCGCCCGGTGGTCACGCACACCTTCACATCGCGGCCGCTGGGGTCGGTGAATGTGGCAGGGTTATCCCGCGCGTAGCCGTAGAGGTCCCATGACTGGCCGTCCGCGACGGACTGGGCCGACCCATCGTCGGGCGAGGTGAAGAGACCCCAGGTTGCGGTGTAGCTCCGTGCCGGAAAATGATCCAGGCCAGTCTCCGCATCGTGCTGCTGGCCGGTGAACTGCAATGGCGTTGGGCTGCCCGCACAGCTCATCCCTTCGCCGAAAGGCCCGCTGGTGCATTCCGACTGCGCGTAGCCGGCGAGGGTCGCCGTCATGCGCAGCGTCCCCAGCCAGTCGGAATAATCAAAATACGTGGTGCCAGCCGTGCCGTTGGCGTAGGTGGCGATGTGCCGACCGCCCGCGAAAACTTCGCCCCGGAGGAGACCGCTATTGGCGCTAGCGCTCGCCTGGATCGGTGAAGGCAACGGTACCCACTTTGATCTCTGATGCTATAACGTAGAGGATGAGCTTCGGGTAGATGTCGTCGCCGAAGCCGAGGAGCGCCCCGTCAACATAGCCCTGCTTGTTCATGGTGATCCAGCCCCAACTGAAACGCTGTCCTAGATGCCCGAGCCACGGCTCCCTGGTATCCGCTGCAGCGAAACCGCTCAAAGCCTGTTCGGCCCGCAGCTCCACCCGAAGCGTATCGAAATCCTCGTCCGCGACGGCGGCAAGGAACACGCCCCCGAAATCAAGTATGATCTCGCTAACGAGCCCCTGGTCGCACCTTAGCCAAACACCCGCGAGCGAGCGGCCCGCAAAGCCATCAAATACGCTCAGCACCGGCGCGAGCGCCGAGGCGGCATTGATAAATTTGGTCGGAATCTCCGCCATTGCTCCCCTTAGTGCGCCTGGCCGAGCCGCACCGCATCCTTGGCGATCTTGACTGCCGTAGCCGCGCCCCTGTCACCATCAGCGGCTGCCTGGGCCGCCTCGCCTAGCGTCCTGTCGGCCCAGTGGCCGGCCTCGTTCACGTTGGACGCCGTGCCACCGCGGCTCCGAATCACTTGGCGGACCGTCTCGCCAGCTTTGTCCGCCAGTCTTCCCAAGAGCTTCCGCGCCCGCGGCGGGATCGTCGCCGCAGCTTTCGCAGCCTCCTCCTGCCGCTCCTGATAGAGTAGCGCAGGATCTCCGCCGGTCTGGCCTAGCGTCAGCTCAAGCACAAGGGCGGCGCCGCCGGTCGCGGTGTCCAGCGCAAGGCCGCCCAGGCTGTCCGCTTCGGCCTCCCACCATGTTGCCGCTTGGGCCCCAACCATCGCCCCTGCCGGGGCCTGCGGATGGACGACCCTTTGGTTGCGGCCGTGCCCAACACAGACGGCGTCGCCGCCGAAGCATAGGTGCAGGCGCGGCCCTGCGGGCTGGGGATTCTTGTTCTTGGCCGCGCAGGTGGTCCCTATGATACCGATGAAGCACCAGTGACCGCTCGGGTCGGTATTGGTCTCGGGATTGCCGAGCGCGTAGGCGTAGAGGTCGAGGCTCTGCGGAGCCGAGAAATCGGCATACGGCACAGCCGAGGGTGACGATGACCAATCCGGCGTTGTCCAGACGTCCCAGGTTGGGGAGTAATAGCGCGCCGGAAAATAATCCAGCCCGGTTTCGTTGTCGTGCTGCTGCCCAGTAAATTGCAGCGGGGTCGGGGAGCTGCCGCAATTGAGCCCTTCGCCGAAGGGCCCGCTGGTGCATTCCGACTGCTCGTAGCCGGCGGGGGTCGCGGTCATGCGCAGCGTCCCCAGCCAGTCCGAATAATCAAAATACGTCGTGCCGTTGACGTAGGTGGCGATGTGCCTAGCGCCCGCGAAAATCTCGCCGCGCAGCCAGTTTCCGCTTTGGTCTAAAACCATCACCGCCTGGCCGGCGGGGTTGTAGAGGTAATATTTCGCCACGCCGCCGACGCTCTTTTCCACGCGCTGGCCAAAGGCGTTGTAGACGTACTGGATGTTGTTGTTGTCCGCCGTGGCAATGCGGTGCTGCGCGTTGTAGGTATAGGTGTGACCGGCTGCATCCGCCAGCAGGTCGCCGGAGGCGTCGTAGCTTGCGCCGACGATGTGGTTGTTGTCGTCAAAGCTCAGCTGCGCCGCGCTCCAGATGGTCCCGGCGATGGCGTTCTCCTGCCAGCGGTTGCCGAAGCGGTCGTAGACATAGCCGGCGGCGTTCGTGGGCGAGGCGCAGTTGGTCTCGCACGCCGCGACCAGCCGGTTCAGCGGGTCATATTCGTACTGCCATTGCCCGTTCACGCTGTCCGTGGCGCCCGTGACGTCGCCGTCCGGGGCGTAGGTAATGCTGGTCACGCTGTAGGCGCCCGAGTTTTGGCCGTTTTCCCCGCCGGTGAGCGAGGAACCGGAAGCCGAGCCAGAAAAGCTCGGAGAGGAGAATTGCCCGGAATCGCCGGTGGCGGAAGACGCCGAGAGCGAGTAATTCGTGTTCACCCCGGTGCCGCGCGCCGTGATCGCCACCGAACTGCCGCTGGCCGTGGCCGTCGCGTAGCTGGAGCTGTTGTTGATGGCGGTGGCGAGATTCGCGGCCACGGTCGAGGGGCTGTCGTTTTGGCCGTAGTTGGCCGAAACCGCTTGGCCGTTGATGACCGCCGAGACCGTGCCGTAATCGTAATCCGTCACATCCGACCCGCCGGTCATGGCCGAGCCGGATAGGGAGCCCGAGAACGAGCACGCGCTCCAATAGCTGATGCTGTAGGTGCAGGAGGTCCCCAGCGAGTAGTTGACGCCGGTGCCGATGCCCTTGCTGGTCAGCGTGAGCGTTGTGCTGCCCAGGGAGGCTGTGACGGGCATGGAGCCGTCGTTATTGACCGCGCTGGCGAGGGCGCTGGCCACGCTGGAGGCGGTCGAGCCCTGGCCATAGCCCGCGCTGGCGGTGACCCCGTTCACTGTGAGGTTGACCACGCCCTGATTGTAGTACCAGGTGTAAGTGCAGCCGATCTCGGGGGTGGCGCCGCCCGAGGGCGCCGCAGGGCACTTGATGACCTCGTGCGCGCCCTCGCTGCCCTGAATGGTGATGCTCCCGGTGGAATGGGTCGAAGGCACCTGCACGCTTTGCTCACTGCCGGAAATCGAGATCGAGCCCTGGCCCGAGGTCGGATTTACCCCAGCCGCGCCCGTGACCGAGCGGGAGGTCAACTGCATGCGGTTGTTGTAGGTGTCGGTTTCGGCTTCAGTGCCGCTCGCTCCGTAGGCGAATCCGGTCAGCTGGCCGCCCGCATCATAGCCCGGCGCGGAGAACAGCGTTCCGGGATGGTTGGAATCGGAGAGGCTGCTGGTGATTGCGGTCAGATCGACCGCGTCGTTGTAGGTGTCGCTGAGCGTCACGCCCTCGCCATTCGTCGCCGAAGTGGTGTCGCCCAGAAAATCGTAGCCATAGTTGAGTTGGTAGGCGCCCGAGCCGCAATCCAGCGGAACACACTCCTGGTTCATCGCCACGCGGCCCATGGAATCATAAGAGAACGTCTCGCCGGTTGACCTGCTCCCCTGAAACCGCACGGGGCTGGATATGATTTCAGCTTCGTGAGCGGTCCCCTTTTTCTGATACAGCTCTCCGATTAGTTCCCGGCAGGTACTGCAGCCGTGAGATCGCGGCTAGCCGCGATCTCACGGATAAATTCGTCGGGCGACCGTTCGCCGAGCGCCCGGTGAGGACGACTCCCATTGTATTCCCGCCGCCAGTCCTCGATGAGGCGCGCCGCGTCGGCCGGCCCTGAGAACCAGTGGGCATCAAGACATTCCGATCGCAACGTGCCATTGAAGCTCTCGACGAACGCGTTGTCCGTCGGCTTCCCCGGCCTGGAAAAATCGATCGTGACCTGACTGTGATAGGCCCACAGGTCGAGGGCCTGACTGGTGAACTCGCTGCCGTTGTCACAGAACAGCGCTTGCGGCGCTCCTCGCTGCTGCCGAAGCCTTTGCAGAACCCGCACA
>DAHUYO010000061.1 GCA_027315185.1 Acidobacteriota bacterium | reverse complement strand
TCTCCACCCAGCCCCTGTTGCACACGCAAAATGGCAACGCCGGCGCGGTGATTCACTCCCGCGAGATCGAGACGCTGCCGCTCAACGGCCGCCGCTACAGCGATTTGGCCCTGCTCGTCGCCGGCGTCACGCAGACGCCGCAGGGCAACCAGCTGGGTGGCTCGCTCGCCACCGCCGAGGTGGCCAACCCCGCGCCCGATCGCTTCAACGTCAACGGCAACAGTTCGCTGGACAACGATTTCATCCTCGACGGCACCGACAACAACTCCCAGTCGGAAAACTTGCAGGAAAACTCCGTGCAGGCGGTGCATCCGCCGCCCGACGCCCTTAGCGAGTTCCGCATCCAGACCCGCACCTACAACGCCAAGATCGGCACCTCCGCCGGCGCCGTCATCAACGCCTCCATCAAGTCCGGCACCAACCATTTCCACGGCGATCTGTGGGAGTTCAACAGCCACAGCGGCCTGGACGCCAACACCTACGCCAACAACGCCACCGGCGTGGGCCGCAGTCCGTTCTCCATGAATCAGTTCGGCGGCACCTTGGGCGGCCCCATTGTCCGCAACAACACGTTCTTCTTCGTGGATTTCCAGGGCCTGCGCACCAACCAGAACAGCACCATCATTTCCTCGGTGCCCACCCCGCTGATGCGCTCCGGCAACTTCCGCGAGATCACCGGCACGCCCGGCAGCGCGAACTATAGCCCCCTGTCTCCCACCGTGCCGTCGCAGGCGGGCTGCGTCGTCGCCGACTCCAACGGCTCCGGCGCCATGGACACCATCGCGCCCAACTGCATTGATTCGGTGGGGCAAAAGCTGCTGGATCTGTACCCCTTGCCCAACCTGCCCAGCGACAACGCCGCCGGCATGTACCAGGGCAACAATTATCAGTACACCTCCCCCGGCCCCAATCACACCTATTCCACCGATGTGCGCGTGGATCACAGCATCAATTCCGCCAACCAGGTGTTCGCCCGCTACAGCTATGAGCATCAGAACTACGTGGACGGGCCCTGGACCTCGAACCCCCTAGTCGGCAACGGCAACTTCGCCACCGACTTCGCCATCCATGACCAGTCCGTGGCCATCGGCTGGACCAGCACCCTCAGCCCCACGGTGGTGAACGAATTTCACTTCGGCTTTAGCCGCGAGCACGATTACAGCAACCCCTACGGCCTCACCCTCGGGCAGTCAGCGGCGGCGCAGTACGGGCTGCAGGGCATCCCCGTCGGACCCAACAGCTCCGGCCTCCCGGCGATCTCCATCAACGGCCTGACCAACATCGGCACTTCGCAATGGCGCCCGCAGTTCCAGGTGGGCCAGGTGTGGCAGTACACCGACAACCTGAGCATGATCCGCGGCAACCACAACTTCCAGTTCGGGTACGAGTACCACCGCGCCTCCGATACGTTCCTCGACATCCAGGCGCCGCAGGGCTACATGGACGCCAGCGGCATCTACTCCACTGGCAACAGCAACTACGGCATCCCGGACTTCCTGCTCGGCGATATGTCCACGGCCGTCTTTGACACCCCGCTGGTCGCCTACAACTACTATCCCGGCCAGGCCTGGTACGCGCAGGACACCTGGCGTGTCACCAACGATCTGACCGTCACCTACGGCCTGCGCTATGAGCTGTTTTCCCCGCTGCTGGCCCGCAACAACCAGCTCTCCAATTTCTATCCCATCAACGGCGGCCAGGTCATTCCCGTGGCGTCCAACGCCTCCGGCATGTTCTCCCGCTCCACCATTCATCCCGACCTGGACAACTTCGCGCCCCGCTTCGGCTTCGCCTACCACATGATGCCGTCCTTGGTCTGGCGCGGCGGCGTCGGCACCTACTACGACCATCGCGCGCGGCAGGGTTCGGAGAGCATGCTGAACCTCAACCCGCCCTTCCTGGTCAACGGCTTCCTGGGCCAGTCCCTGGGCAGCACCACGCCGGTGTTCCAGTTGTCCACGGGTTTTCCGATCAATCAATTCCAGAATCCTCCGCTCAGCTCGCTGCAAATCCGCGCGCAGGATCCCTACCAGCAAAGCCCGGACGTCACCCAGGCCAGCTTCGGTCCGCAGATCCAGATTGACCACAACACCGTGCTGGATCTGACCGCGGTGGGCACCTGGGCGCGGCATATGAACCGCCTGCGCGACTCCAACCAGGGCGTGATCACCGGCTACACCCCCTCCGGCCAGCCGATCGTTACCTTCCCCTACGCCAATCTCAACACCGTCATGAGCGGCCCCGAGGCGGGCGCTTCCGGCAACCACGCCTTCCTGGAGATGTCCACCAACGACGGCAATACCGATTACGCCGCCTTCGAGGCCACGCTGCGGCGCCAGTACGAAAGCGGCTTCAGCTACTCGCTCGATTACACCTACAGCCACGGTATGTCCAACTACGTGGACAACCTGACCGGCGGCGCGCAGCCGATCAATTCCTACAACTACGGCCTGGAGATGGGCAACTCGCCGTTCGATGTCACCCACCGCTTCGTCGGCAACGTCATCTACGACCTTCCGATCGGCCGCGGCCGCACGTTCTTCCGCAACCTGGGCGGCACAGGTCAGGCGATTCTGGGCGGCTGGCAGATGAACGCCATCGTCAGTTTGCAGACCGGCGTGCCCTTCAGCGTCGGCGGCGCCAACGACCTCACGTACACCGCCGGCGCCGGCGGCAATCGCCCCAACTGTTCCGGCAACTTCTATGCTGGGGCCACGCAGGATCCCAGCCAGCTCTGGATCGGCGGCAGCGGCACGTTCCTCAACCCTGGCGCCTTCAGCCAGCCGGGGGTGGGCCAGTTCGGCACCTGCGCGCCGCGCATGTTCCACGGGCCGGGCATTGAAAACACCGACTTCAGCCTGTTCAAGAACTTCCGCGTGGGAGAGGCCAAGCGCTTGCAGGTGCGCGGCGAGTTCTTCAACGTTCTCAATCATGCCAACTTCGGCAATCCCAACGCCAACATTGGCACCGGCGGCTTTGGCCAGTTCAGCTCGCTGACCACGCCTCCGCGCATTATCCAGCTGGCCGCGAAGTTCTACTTCTAAGCCCCATCCCCCGCCGCCGCGGCCGGCATCTCCGCCCGCGGCGGCGTTCATCTTGGGTTTTCATGAGCACGCAACGGCTCACTGCCGCCCAGGCTTTGGTGGCCTTTCTCCGCCGCCAGTGGGTGGCCCGGGACGGCGAAGCGCATCCCTTTTTCGCCGGCTGCCTGGGCATCTTCGGCCATGGCAACGTCGCCGGCCTGGGCCAGGCGCTCCAACAAACTCCGGAGTTTCCTTACTACCTGGCGCGCAACGAGCAGGCCATGGTGCATACCGCGGCGGCGTTCGCCAAGCAAAGTCAGCGCCTGCGCGCCTTCGCCTGCACCAGCTCCATCGGCCCTGGCGCGACCAACATGATCACCGGCGCCGCCCTGGCCACTATCAACCGGCTGCCGGTGCTGCTCCTGCCCGGCGACCTGTTCGCCCGGCGCAATGTCGCGCCGGTGTTGCAGCAGTTGGAGCTGCCTTCGACCCAGGACATCTCCGTCAACGACTGCTTCCGGCCGGTTTCCCGGTATTGGGACCGCATCCAGCGCCCCGAGCAGCTCCTCACCGCCCTGCCGGAGGCCATGCGCGTGCTCACCTCGCCGGCCGAGACCGGCGCCGTGACCATCGCCCTGCCCCAGGACGTGCAGGCGGAGGCCTACGACTTTCCCGCCGAGTTCTTCGCCCCGCGCGTTTGGCGCGTGCAGCGCCCGCGCGGCGACGCCGAATCCCTCCGCCGCGCCGCCGAGGCCATCCGCGCCGCCCGCCAGCCGCTGATCATCGCCGGCGGCGGGGTTCGCTATTCCGGCGCCAGCGCCGCTCTGGCCGACTTCGCCCGCCGCACCGGCATTCCTGTCGCCGAAACCCAGGCGGGCAAAGGCGCCCTGCCCTTTGACCATCCCCTGGCCCTCGGCGCGATGGGCGTCACCGGCACGCCCGGCGCCAATATCCTGGCGCGGGAAGCCGATCTGATCCTCGGCATCGGCACCCGCTACACCGACTTCACCACCCAATCCAAGACCGCCTTCCAGAACCCCGCCGTGCGCTTCGTCAACGTCAACGTGGCGGAGTTCGACGCCTACAAGCACTCCGCCATTGCCCTCGTCGCCGACGCCCGCGCGGCCATCGAGGAGCTGGGCGCGGCGCTCGCCGGGTATCAGACCGCCGCCGCCTACCGCGACCGCGCCGCGCGGTTCCAGGCGGAATGGGACCAGGAGGTCAGCCGCATCTACGCCCTGCGCCACGGACCGCCGCTCAGCCAAGGCGAGGTGCTGGGCGCGGTCAACGCCAGCGCCCAGCCGCGCGACGTGATGATCTGCGCCGCCGGCAGCATGCCCGGCGACCTGCACAAACTGTGGCGCGCCCGCGACCCGGAGAGCTATCACATGGAGTACGGCTACTCCTGCATGGGCTATGAGATCGCCGGCGGCATCGGCGCCAAGATGGCCGCGCCGGACCGCGAGGTCTACGTCCTGGTCGGCGACGGATCCTATTTGATGATGGCGCAGGAGCTGGCCACCGCCGTGCAAGAGGGCGTCAAGATCATCGTCGTGGTGCTGGACAACCACGGCCATGCCAGCATCAACGGCCTCAGTCAAGCGGTCGGCGCCGCCGGTTACGGCACGCTCTACCGCCGCCGGCTGAACGGCCAGCTTCAGGGTCCGCCCGTACCGGTGGATTTCGCCGCCAACGCCGCCAGCTTGGGCGTGCCCTCCGTCCGCGTCCGCAGCCATCAAGAACTGGTGCAGGCCCTGGCCGATGCCCGCGCCGCCGCCGGCCCCGTGGCCGTCGTGGTCGAAACCGCCTTGGACGTCCGCGTTCCCGATTATGAAAGTTGGTGGGACGTGCCCATCGCCGAGGTCGCCGCCACCCCGCAAGCCCAGGCCGTCTATCCCGCCTACGCCGCCATGCGCGCCCAGGAACGTTCCCATCTTGAGCCCGCCGAACCGGCGCCAGCCGCCGGCGACGCTGCGGCCAAAGCCCCCGCGACCGGCGGCGCCAACGCCAAGACCGAGGCCAAAGTCAAAGCCCACTAATCCATGCCCACCGATTTATTGCTGAGTTCCGCTCCGCTGCCCCCGGATAAATCCGGTGTCTTGGTTTCCCTGCGCCGCCAACAGGCGGGGTGGAAGACCATGGATTTCGAGGTCCGCCGCCTGGTCGCCGGCCAAAGCTGGCAGGACAACACCCGCGACGAAGAAGCCGTCTTCGTCATTCTCGGCGGCCGCTTCACGCTCGACTTCGGCTCCGGCCCGCAAGAAATCGGCGGCCGCGAACACGTCTTCGCCGGTTATCCCCACGCCGCCTACCTGCCCCCGGGCACCGCGTTCGCCATTACCGCCCTCACCACCGGCGAGTTCGCCCACGCCTCGGCGCCGTCGGTCGCGCGCGCCTTCACCCCCCGCATCATTCGCCCCGAGGACGTCACCTGCGAGATCCGCGGCGGCGGCAACGCCACGCGCCAGATCCTGGACATCATTCCGCCGACGTTTCCCGCCGACCGCCTGATGGTCTGCGAGGTCTACGCCCCCAGCGGCAATTGGTCCAGCTATCCGCCCCACAAGCACGATGTCCACCACCCGCCGGGCGAGGTGGATTTGGACGAGGTCTATTACTACCGCTTTGACCATCCCGATGGCTACGCCTTCCAGCGCCTTTACGACCACCACGGCCACGACCAAACCGTGCGCGCCACCGACGGCGACCTGGTGATCATCCGCGACGGCTACCATCCCGTCGTCACCGCCTACGGCTATTCCTCCTACTATCTGAACGTCCTCGCCGGCTCGGCCCGCTCCATGGCCGCCAGCGACGATCCCCAATACGCCCACCTCCGCCAGTGGCCCCCCGCCGACCCCCGCCTGCCCGTCGTCCACCGCTAAGCGGGCGGGCCGCGGCGAGCGGCGCCCGGGGGACCGCTGCCGCGCTGATTCCGACTACAATAGGGCGACGGCGCCCGCGGCGCGACCGCTGGCGCGCGGGCAAAATGCAGAAAAATTATTGGTCGAACCCATCGGTCCGGGAGTTCGCGCGGGGCAAGGACCCAGTGGACGCGATCACGTCGGCTGCGAGGGGAACCATTTTCAAGGCCCTTGAGGGCGGCTGGAAGGGCCCGCCCTTCGACCCGTTCGCGCTCGCGCAGATGCTCGGGATCAAGACCGAACCGCGCGCGGACGTGATGGACGCGAGGACCGTTCCCGTGGGGGCGACCCGGTACCGCATCGAGTTCAACCCGGACCGGCCCACCCGGCGAATGAGATATTCGGTGTTCCACGAGATTGCCCACACGCTCTTCCCGGACTGCGGGGCAATGATCCGGAACCGCGGTGAGCACTCCGCCGCGAGGAGCGACGACTGGCAGCTCGAAACGCTCTGCAATATCGCCGCCGCCGAATTCCTCTTACCGACCGGCGCGCTGGGCGACCCCAGCGCCCTGCGCCCATCGATTGACACGGTCCTGGAGCTGAGGCGGAAGTTCGAAGCATCCGCAGAAGCGGCCCTCTTGCGCGTAGGGAGGCTGACCTCCGAGCCCGCGCTGGCGTTCGCCTGCCACCGTGAGCCGCAGAGTGGGCGCTACGCAGTTGAGTACGCGGCGGCGACCCCCGGCAGCAAATGGAGCCTGCGCACGGGCTGGAGGCTGCCCCCACGGACCGCCGCCGCCGGCTGCACGGCGATCGGCTACACAGCCAAAGGGCGGGAGCGTTGGGCGGACCTCGGGGACGTGTTCGTCGAATGTGTCGGCGTCGCGCCGTTCCCGCGGGAGACCTACCCGAGGGTTATCGGATTCGTAACGCCGCTGGCCCCGGGCGCGACCGCGGGCACGCCAATCACCTACGTCCGGGGGGACGCCACCCTTCCTAGGGGCGGGGGGGCAAAAATCGTCGTCCAAGTCGTCAGCGACGGTGCCGCGTCGTGGGGAGGCTCCGGCTTCTCCCTCGCCGTGGGCCGCAGGTGGCCCGCGGCGCAGAAGGCCTTCACCGCAGCGGTCTCCGCACACAGGGCCGTGCTCACGCTGGGCAACGCGGTGGCGGCCGACGTGGGCTCGCAGACGACGCTGCTAAGCCTCGTGGCACAGCACGGGTACGGGCCGTCGCCACGCCCGAGAATTCGCTACGGCGCCCTGAGGGATGCCCTGATCCGCGCTGCATCGCTCGCGCGGGAGGCCGGCGCCACTGTGCACATGCCGCGTATCGGGGCGGGACAGGCAGGGGGTGCGTGGCCGATTATCGAGGAGATCATCCGGGAGGCACTGACCGCGTGGGGAATCGCCGTGACGGTCTACGACCCGCCGCAAGGGAGCGAGAGGCCGAAGCCGCAGGGCGACCTGCCCCTCGGCCAGTGAAGGTGGCCAATGCCGAAATTGATCGTGCTCATCTCGGGCCCCATATCGTCGGGGAAATCGAGTCTCGCCCAGCACCTCGCCGGGCGGTACGGTGCGAGCGTTCTAAAAACGAAGCAGGTCATCATCGAACTCGCGGGAAAAAAGCCGGGGCGCGCGGTGGCCGCCGACCGCAGGGCGCTCCAGCGCTTCGGTCGCCAGCTCGACGCGAAGACCAGCGGCGGGTGGGTCAAACAGGCGCTGAGCCGGCACATTGCGGCCTTGGAGGGTGCGGGCGAGGCGATCGTCGTCGTCGACGCCGCGCGGATCCTCGGACAGATACGGTCGATCAGGCAGGCGTACGGGTTCGCCGTAAAGCACGTCCACCTTGAGGCCTCCCCTGCGGCGCTCGCCAAGCGGTACGCCGCTCGCAGGGCCTCCGGCGCGGGCGAGCCCAGGACCTACCGGGAGGCCGCCCGGGACCCCACGGAGTCCCGCGTTGGGTCGCTGCGGATATCCGCCGACCTCGTGATCGACACGGAGCGGTGCACGGAGGATGACGTACTCGCGAAGGCGGCGACGTTCCTCGGGCTCGCCCCGAGGGACTACTCCCGGCTGGTGGACGTATACGTGGGCGGCCAATACGGCAGCGAGGGGAAGGGGCACATCGTTTCCTACGTGGCGCGGGAGTACGGGGTCCTGGTTCGCGTCGGCGGGCCGAACGCCGGACATAAGGTTTTCACGGCGGACGGGCCCGTGACGCACATCCAGCTTCCGTCCGGTACTCTCCGTACGACGGCCAGACTCATCATCGCGCCCGGCGCCGTCCTCAACGTCCAACTCCTCCTTGACGAGATCGCGCGATGCAGCGTCCCAGCGGCGAGGCTCGTCATCGACTCCCAGGCGACTGTGATCAGGCAGGAGGACGTAGCTGGCGAGCGGCGCCTCGCGAAGAAGATAGGCTCGACGAAACAGGGCGTCGGCTTCGCGACCGCCCGCCGAATTCGGGAACGGGGCGGGGCAATGAAACTAGCCAAGGACGACAAGCGTCTCCGTCCGTTCATTGGGAGCGCCCTGGAGGAGCTCGAGAAGGCATATCGGGACGGGACGAAGGTCCTGGTGGAGGGAACCCAAGGGGCTGGGCTGAGCATAATACACGGCACCTACCCCTACGTCACCTCCCGCGACACAACAGTGTCGGGCTGCCTGTCGGAGGCCGGTATCCCCCCGAGCAGGGTGAGGAAGGTGGTGATGGTCTGCCGCACCTACCCAATCCGGGTCCAGAACCCGCCCGGCGGGACCTCGGGTCCGATGGGCCTCGAGCTCGACTGGGGGCAGATCGCCCGCCGGAGCGGCGTCGCCCTTAGCAAACTCAAGCGCACGGAGAGGACGTCCAGGACGAACAAGGACCGCCGCGTCGCAGAGTTCGACTGGGCCCTGCTCCGCAGGGCGGCTGCATTAAACGGACCGACAGACATCGCGCTCACCTTCGCCGACTACCTCCACAGGGAGAACGAGGACGCGCGGCGGTTCGAGCAGCTTAACCAAGATGACATCCATTTCATCGAACAGGTCGAAAGGGTAGCAGCGGCCCCGGTTAGCCTGATCTCGACCCGCTTCGATTTTCGGAGCATCATTGACAGACGCGCATGGTAGCCGGCGTCACCCCGCAGCGGCTGGCGGAGAAGTACCCCCGCCTGTACCACATGTCGCACGCACAGAGCTGGGACGGGATCTGCCGGCACGGCCTGCTCTCAACCGCGGCGTTGCTTAAGCTGTTTCAGGTGCCCGTCGAACAGCGCACGCGCCTGCTGACGCTGCCGCGCCGAGAGTCCGAGGTCGTCCGTCATGCGCGCGAAGGCAGCGCGCTCATTCGGGACCAGAAGCCGCTGAGCCCCCGCAAACTCGAGCGGTGCCTCACCGACTGCACCGTGCCCGAGTGGCTCCAGCTTCTCAATTCGCGCGTCTTCTTCTGGCTCTGCGTGGATCGCCTCAAGACCCTGATGTGCGCGGGGGAGTATTGCGCCGATGCCCACCTGGTCCTCGTTGCGGACACCCTCCGCCTGGCGACCGATCTGCAAGACCGCATCACCCTGGCTCCGATGAACACCGGCAATACCAGACCCTTCGCCCATCCCCGCGGCAGCTCCACGTTCAGCCGAATTACCGATTACCCCTTCGACCAGCGCGCCAATCGGGGACCTTATTACGCAGTGGTGGAACTTGCGGTCGAGGGGGGCGTGCCCAATATCAGGGACTATCTCGTCGAGGCCAAGATCATGCGCTGCTCCGGATGCGGCAAGGACGGCCCCAGCGAACTGGAGACCCTGAAGAGGATCTATCCATAGTCCGCTCGGGCGCTGCGGCGGATGGCGCAGACATGCAGCGAAACTGCTGCCCGCCGCCGCGTCCACCGCGCCAGCTTCGGCGCCGTGGAAACCGCGCCGTGCGGGTTTGCCGCGACCGGTGGCAAGCCGCGTCAGCGGCTACCGCCCCGCGCGCTCCAGCGCGGCGGACTGCACGCGGATATGCGCCGCCGCCAGCACCGCGGCCACGCGGCGATCCAGCGCCTGCTGGCGCAATCGCCCGGCGATCAGCGCCGCTATCGTGGCGAACGGCGCCTCCCGCGCCGCCCCCGCCTGCACGATGTTCCAGCCGAACCGCGTGGCGAAAGGCGGGCTGATTTCGCCCTGCCGCAGGGCTGCGAGATGCCGCCAAAAGCGCGGGATCACCTGCCCTGGGCTCACGAAGCCCAGCTCGCCCCCGCGGCTGCGCGTGGTGGCGTCATTGGAGTACCGCCGTGCCGCGGCCGCGAACCGCTCGCCCCGCCGCAGCGCCAGCGCGATTCTTCGCGCCATGCGGCGCGCCGCGCGGCGGCTGCGCCGGGAACGGGGCGCCAATGCCGCGCGGTCGGAAATCAGGATGTACCGCGCCCGGATTTGCCGGAACCGGCTGGGGTGCCGCCGGTAATAGGCGTGCTGCCGCGCCAGGCTGGGCCGGATGCCGCGCGCCAGCCGCCGCATCAGCCGCGCCGCCAGTCCCTGATCCCGCGCCAGTAGGGGTTGCCGCGCCAGCGCCGGGCTCTCCAGCCCCAGCCGCCGCGCCGCCTGCGCCAGCGCCACCAGCCGCCCATACCATCGCGCCGCGCGCAGCGGCTCCCGCTCCAGTCCCACGCGTTCCGGCGGGTCCGGCACTTGGCGGATGGCGGCTTGCAGCTCCGACCAACGAACCCGCCGGCCGGCGGAGATCAGCACCACCGGGTCGCGCCGCGGCGGCGCGCCGCGGGCGGCGGGGACCAGCCACCCCGCCGCCGCCAGGACCGCCGCGAGTCCCGCCTTCATTGCTGCCGCAGCGGCGGCATGGGGATCGGCACGTTGAAGCTGGTCGCGCCTCCGCCCACGCCGTTCTCGCAGGTGTTCGGCGGAAACGTGCAGACCGTGTGCGTGCCTTGGCAGCCCGCCGCCCAAAACATCAGCCCCAGCATGCCGGTCGTTACCCCGGCGCCGGACGGCGCGGCGGTGCTCACGTAGCTGCTGGCGGTGTTTTGGTCCGAACCGCTGAAATTGGTGCAGTTGGCGATCGGCTTCGATCCCACCAAATAGAAGCTGCCCGTCAGCCGCGCCGGCGCCAGCGGGTCTACGCTCAGCGTCGGATAGCCGTCAATGTGCTCGGCCCAATAGCCCTCGTACCTTGAGACCGTGGTGTTTTCATTCACCACCATGGCGTTGGCGTAGTCCAGCACCGGACTGGAATCCTGCAGCCAATTGTTCGTCGCCTCGGCGGCGATCTGGTTCAGGTAGGTGTCGCCCGCGCCCAGGTCAATCGTCAGCCGCGCCGCCGCGTTCTGTCCCGTGGCGTCGTAGGGGTTCACCGAGCGGTAGGCGGTCACGAACGCCTGAAGTCCGGACAAATTCGGGCTGCTGCTGTTCTCGTAATCAATCTCGATGCCCACGTTCAGCGCCTTCGCCAGGTTCGCCGCGTTCAGCCCCAGCTGCGTGGGGTTGGCCGCAAGCGCCTGATCCCAATAGCTGGTGTAGGTTGAGCCCCCGATCGCCAGCATCACCCGCACGCCCTTGCTTTCGAAATAGGAAACCACCGACGTGTTCATCCCGTTGGGCACCCCGCCGCTGTCGTTCGCATCGGTTGTGCCGTCGAGCAGCTTCAGCGGATTGACGAAGCTCAGCACCACCAGGTTCACCGACGGCTGGCCGTTCCCGCGGTCAATCAGCCAATGATTCTGCTGATCGAAGGTGGTCATGTTTTCCGCCGATCCCCAGGTGCAATAATCCTGCGTGCAGTGCCACACGCCATACACCTGCATCTGGTAGGTCTGCGCCTGCACCGGCGCCGCCGCGCCCAAGGCCAATACCACGCCTGCCGCCGCCAAGCTAGCTAGCGCCCATTGCGAAATACGCTGCATCACGCCTGCCCCTTTCGCCCGAGTTAGACAATCCCAGGCCGATCAGAAATCGCCTGATCTTGTCTCTCCAACCCGCCGCCGTCAACCACCCCATTTGGGGGGCGGGGGTAGCCGTAGGCGGACCTAGGGTAGATGAGACGGTTGAGCGTGACTGGCAGCACCGCCAAGGCCGATGGCGCCGCCGGGCCGGGGGCGCCCCGCGTGCGTCCACCGTTGCCGCGGCCTTGTGGCGCCGCGTGCTACGATGCCGACGTGTCCGCCGCTGATCCGAGACTGGACCCGCTGCCGCCTGCCGCGCCCGCGGCCGGCCAAATCCTGGACGGCCCGCATTTCAACGAGCCGATGCGCATCGAATCCGCCCAGACCGGCGCGAACGGAACATGGAACCTGGGCCTAGTCGGCCTGCGCTCGAACCGCTTCCGGCGCGTCACCCTGTCGGCCGCCGACTTGGCTGCGCTCACCGCGCGGCCCCCGAGCCCGCAGGCGGGCTGGGCCCCGCGCCCGCCATATCCGTTTAAGGTGCCACGCCGGTTCCGCGCACGACGAGTTCCTGCGGGCTGCCGGCGGCGTTGTCATCCACCGCCAGCCTGGCCCTGAACTCGCCTTGGCGCGACGGGTGGAAACGGATGCGAATGATGCAGGTCGCCCCCGCCGGGAGCCGGCTGCCGCAGTTGTTGCTTTGGCGGAACTCGCCAGGGTTCCGGCCGATGAAGCCCAGGCGCCGGATTTCCAGCGTATCGCTGCCGGTGTTCGCCAGGGCCACCTCGCCGGGAAAGCCGACGACTTTGTTCACGGGAGCGCGGCCAAAATCCAACGGTGCCCGCTGCATCCGGACCGCCGGGGCCTGGCTGAGGATGGTGACGCCCCCGCCGTTCGCATAATAATCCGTCGCGGCCAGCCCCAGCCGGCCGTCGCCGCGAAAATCGCCGGCCGCTATCGAGGAAACGTCTACGCCGGCGGGGAAACTCATGGCGTTTTGGAACGTTCCGTCGCCGTTGCCAAGAAGAATGCTGACCGTGCCGACGAATCCATTCACCGCCGCCAGGTCGAGATGGCCGGTCCCATAGAAATCACCGGCGACGAGCGAGCGGGCGTAATAGGTGACCGGGTACACGGCCGGCCGCGCGAACACCCCATTGCCCAGGTTCAACAGCACCGCAACCGTATGGCTGTCCTGATTCGTGACCGCAATATCGGGCCGGCCGTCATGATTGAAATCCGCCACCACCAGCGATGACGGAGCATTGCCGCCGGTGGGGTACTGCACGGGTGGGCGGAAGGTTCCGTCGCCGTTGCCCATCAGGATGCTGATGGCGTTCGCATCGGCGTCGGCCACCACCAGGTCCAGCTTGCCGTTTCCACGCAGGTCGCCGACGGCCACGGCGTCCGGGGCGGCGAACGGCCCGTATTTCACCGGCGGCCGGAACGTGCCGTCGCCGCGGTTAAAGAAGATGCTGATCGTTCCTTCACCGGCGTTGGCGACAATCAGGTCCAGCTTGCCACTGCCGCGGAGATCGCCTGCGGCGATCGCCACCGAACCCTCGCCGCTGCGGTAGGTGCGGGCCAGGTGGAATCCGCCGTTGCCGTCACCGAGCAAGACGCTCACCGTGCCGTCGCTCCAATTCATGGAGTTCGCGGTGGCAAGATCCGTCACGCCGTTGCCCGTAAAGTCGCCGGCGACGATGGCGTCGGGCATTGGGCCCACGGCAAAGCTCCGCGGAGGCGCGAACCGTCCCCGGCCTTCGTTGAGCAAGACGCTGATTTGATCGTCCGCGGAATAGTTCACGACCGCCAGATCCGGCCGCCCGCTGGCGGTGAACTCACCGACAGCGACGGCATAGGGCATGGGGCCCGCGGGGAAGGCGCGCCGCGCGAAGAAGAGCGCCGGCGCCGGCTGCGAAATGGGCAAGAACATTGGATTGGAAACCGGGCCGCGCGGGCCATTTCGCACCGTCAGCCACAGCGTGGCGGGGCGGGCGAGGGCGGCAGCTGGCGGTACAATCCGCAGCCGGTCGGGAGAGAGAAATTGCGCCGGGACGATTTGGCCGTTCCAGGTGACCCGGCACTCCGGGGTAAAGCCCGCGCCGCGCATGATTAGGGATGCGCCGCGGTCGCCGGGCGAGATGGAGGCGGGGGTCATTTGCAGCAGCTCGGGCACCGGCAGCGCGCGCGCCGCGCCGGCCGGCGCCATGCCCGCGCGCCCACCGGCGCGCAGGAGTGCGACCGCCAAGACGGTGGTCGCGGCGCAGGCGACGGCAACTCCCACGGACGCTAGCGCGCGACGCCTCGGGCGCGACCGCGCCGTCAGGCGCCGGCTCGCGGCATCCGCACCTGCGGCCAGCGTGGAGGCGGCCTCTCCCGCCGTCCCGCACCGCGCGGCGGAGTCCGTTCTCAGACAGCGCAGAATCACCTGTTCGGACCGGGCGTCGAGGTGCGGCAGATAGAACCGCGGCGTGCGCGGTTCGCCGCCCAAGCGCAGCAGCGCGGAGGCCAGGGGCGCGCTCGCGGGAAACGGCGAACCGCCCGTGAGCATTTCGTAAAGGATCAGTCCGAAGGCATAGATGTCCGTCGCGGGCGTGGCCTCGCCGCCTTGCAGCTGTTCGGGCGCCATGTACGCCAAGGTGCCAAAAGCCTGTCCGCGAAGCGAAAGCGTCTCCGCCAGGCTTTCGCCCGCCCTGGCCCCGGTTGCCGCGGCGCGCGCCAGGCCAAAATCGGTGACCACCGCCCGGAACTCGCGGCGATTCGGCGAGCCCAGGGGGACCAACAGGACGTTCGAGGGCTTCAAATCGCAATGGATCACTCCGGCGGCGTGCACGGCATCGAGAGCCGCGGCGATCTGGCGGATGATCGGCGCCGCTTCATGGATGCTCAGCGGGCCATCGCGCAGCATTGCGGCCAAGGAAATCCCCGCGATGAGTTCCATGGTGATAAACACATGCTCGATCGCCGCGCCGTCGGCGCCTGCCGCGCGATGCCGGCCGACATCATGCAGGCGGCAGACGTTGGGGTGGGTGACGCGCCGCGCCAGGTGCACCTCCTGTTTGCAGCGGTGCAGCGCCGCGCTATCGCAGGCGAATTCGGACCGCAGCGCTTTCAAGGCGACCCGCGTGCCCAGCTCCAGGTCCTTGCACTCGTAGACCTCGCCCATGCCGCCGCGCCCGATGAAGCGGAGGATCTCGAATCGGCCGCCCAGCGTCTCCCCAGGGGCGAACATCGGCGGCCCCGCGCGCGCGGGCTCCTGTTCGCGGCTCTGAAATTGGGGCGCGGGCGGAAAACCGGAGGCGCGATCATGATGATCGAGCAAAGACTGCACCTCCCTCAGCAAGCCCGAATCCGCCCCACAGGCCCGCGACAAAGACTCCAAGCGCCGCTCGGGCGCCGACTCCACGGCCGCCTCGAACGCCTGCTTGATCCGCTCCCACCGAGGTTGTTCCACGTTGCTCCCCTAGGCGTCGGCTACCCGGCGCGCCTACCGCGACATCTCTTGGTGCAGCCAGGCGCGGGCCATCATCCAGTCCCGCTTCACGGTGCGCGGGGAAACCTGGAGTTCGGCGGCGATTTCCGCGACGCTCAATCCGGCGAAAAACTTCAGCTCCACGATTTGCGCCTGGCGCCGGTCCTGCTGCGCCAGGCGGTCGAGGCTTTGGTCCAGAGCCAGCAAATCAGCCGCTCCCTGGGGCGCGGCGAACGGGCCGTCGCCCAAGGTGACTCGCTGCCAGTCTCCGCCGCGCTTGTCACTCTGGCGCCGCCGCGCCGAGTCCACGAGAATCTGCCGCATTAGCCGCGCCGCAACGCCGAAGAAACACCCCCGGTCCGTCCATTCGGGCTGCGGTTCCCGTCGCAGGCGCAGAAATAACTCGTGCACCAGCGCGGCGGGCTCCAGCGTATGGTCACGCCGCTCGCGGGACATCTGCAACTGGGCTAGCCGATGGAGCTCCTGATACAGCAGCGGCAGCAGCCGCGCCTCCGCCTCCTGGTCGCCCCGCCGGAACCCAGCGAGTAAGGCGGTGATGTCGCGTTCCGCGGAATCGAGTTGCAGGTTGCTCTGTGGCACGGGACCATCACCCGTTTAGGCGAAGTGTAGCCGATACGCGAGTCTGCGCGTACAAATATAAAACATTCAAATTCAGCGAGTTGAATAGTTATTACCCGACTCGTTACTAGCCCTGGAGCGCCTTTCGGCCGGTTCGCCGGCTCATGCACCGCTCCTTCGCAACGGCAGGCGAGCCCGCGCCGGCGCACCGGAGGTGCCGCCGCCGCTCGTTCCTGGCACCAACTCAACGCCCGTGTCGCCGCCCACCGCATGCACCTGCTGGCCCCTTTGTGGTCGGCTTTACGCATACCTAGTTGCACCGCGAAATTCGGTCCCGCTATGCCCAGCGCCATCCCATTCAAGCCCGCCCCGCCAGGTTCATCGCGGGCCCCCGCCCGTCCTGATCCCGGCAACGAAATCGGGCGCCGGCCGGATTCTCAAGCCTGGCGCGAGTTGCAGCAGCGGTTCCGCCTCACCGGGGCGGAATGCCGTGTGGCCCTGCTGCTGGCGGACGGGCTAGACGCCGCGGAACTCAGCCTGCACCTGGGAGTCAGCCGCAACACCATCAAAACCCAAAGCCAGGCCGTCTATCGCAAACTCGGCATCCATCGCCAAGTGCAGCTGATCTTAGTCTTCGCGAGTTTGACGGGTAGCGGAGCCGGTCCACAGGCGCCGACACGGTCCGGTTCGACCGCCCGCGGGCGGTCGCGTGCCATGGGAAGCGACCGGTCGCCGGCACTATCGGGCCTTGCTAGCACTGCCTCCCTGGGGTGCTCAGCGGACGAGCGGACAGTGGCGGGCCGCTCACCTTCGCGATGAGCTGCCAGTCCAAAGAAGCCTGTGGCGTCCCGTCGCTTCCGACCGCTTTGTCCCGGTGCGTTATTTTCACCCCGCAAGGTGATGACCCGATCCAGCCACTCGGGCAACAATTCAGGTAGTGTCTGTAGTCGCGGTTGGGTGCGCTCCGCCGGGCGCTGTCGCGGTTTCGGCTCAAAGAGCGGGTTGCGCGTCGAAACCGTGGTACAGGGTCGCGGTAAGAGGTGCTTCGGCGAGGGCAGGCGAATTGCCGGACAGACGGCGGCCAACGGCGTGCCGGCGCTCCCCGTGGCGGATTTCGCTTTAGGAGGTTGCCGATGGACCTTTCCCGCAGACGTGCATTGACGCTGTTCGCACTAGCGGCCGGGGCGCCCTTGGCTGGCGGGGCCCTGCCCGCCGCCGGAGCCGCGCGGCGTGGCGCATCTCCGGCCCGTCCGGACATCGTGGACGAGGACACGCTTCGCTTTTGGCAGGATTATTCCCACCGGGTGCTGGACCTATCCGGACCGCCGCGCGGCGGCGCGCTCGATTTCGAGCGCATGCCGGCGTTTGCGGTCTACACGCCTCAGCTCCGATTCCGCATCGCCAGCCAAATCACTGATAGGGAGCTCCTGGGGAAGGGAAATGCGGGCGTGGCGGTGCGCGTGCTGTCTTTCCGTCCCTCGATCTCCGACCGCCAGCATTTCGTCAATTTGCAGAGCGGCTCCCTGCGATTGGACATGCAGCAGGGCAAGCCTGCCTCCGCGAGCAGCAACACGGTAGCCTGGTCGGTGATGGCGGGATTGCAGCCGGACGCCAAGGGGCAGATGGCGCCGCTGGACGAGCTGAGCTTTAACCCGGCGCTTTCCTGGGGCCGGGCCCAGGAGGTGACCCTGCCGGGCGGCGGCGGTTATTGGCGGTGGAACTTCTTTGTCCAGCGGCGCCAGTCATTTTGGTCGCGGATGGTTGGGACATTCTGCGGAGGCGCGCGCAGCTTCTTCCCGGTTCTCGGCTTGCCCGGCCTGGCGGTGAAGGCGCTGAGCGGCTTTGACCAGCTGTTCGGCCTGCTGGTCTCGCAGAGCAAATCCACGTTTCTATTTCAAAGTGCAACCGAGCCGATGATCGCGACGCAAGCGGCGCGCCAGGATGCACAGTACGCGGCCGGCGTGCCGGTTCGTGACGCGCAATACGTGATCCTTCCCCGCGGCCAGTTGGCGTCATTTAGCGCGCAGATGGCGAAGATGAAGCTGACCCAGGGCGTGATCGTTCCCGCTGATACCGCTCCGGGCGACGTTTGGGCGGCGGCGCCGGGCGCGCTTCCGAATATCACCTACCTCACGGTGGCGTTTTCCGTCCGTCCGCTTCCGGCCAACCTGTGCGCGCCGGGCGCCGCCGCCGCGCGGGTCTGACCGGCCGCCCATCCTATGCAGCGGCTTGGCTCAATCACGAAAAGGCCGCTGCGCGCCGCAGTGCGGCTCGGCAGGGGGATGCTGGCGCTCCGCGGAACGGTCGCCGCAATGATCGCCTGTGCCGCGGCGGCCGTGGCCCTGGCCGGCGCCGCATGGGGCCAGTCCGAAGGCCCGTCCCGGGGCGTGGCTCCAATCAGCGGGCGTCGCTCCTATGGCGTCCCGATTCAGGGGCGGAACTACGGACTGTTCTTTGCCAGCGACGTCTATTCCGACCCTCATTTTCCCCGTCTGTCCAACCCGATATTTGACGCCACGTCCATCGCCAAGGAGCTACGGGCGCATTACGGGTTCCACGTCGAAGTCATCACCAACCCTACCGGCCAGGAGGTCCAGGACACGCTGGAGGCCTACGCGAGGCGGCAATACGGCCCCTCGGACCAACTGCTGATTTACTTCGCCGGCCATGGCATCTTCAGCCGTGCGCTCGGCTATGGCTCCCTGATCGTCTCGAACTCCGTCTTCGGCAACGCGATGAGCTATCTGGATTTCCCCGCCCTGGGGCAGACGGTGGACCACATTCCCGCGCGGCACATCCTGCTGGTCATTGACTCCTGCTTCTCCGGCACCTTCAACGAACGGTTGGGCGAGGGCGCCAGCCGGGGCGTGGACGAATATCCGAAAATGCCCTTGAACGCCCTGCTGGCGTTGAAGGCGCCCGATGAGACGCGGAAATATCTCACCTCGGCGGGCGCAGATTTCACCCCGGACGGACGCCCGGGGCACCATTCCCCGTTCGCCGCCGCATTCCTCGCCGCGCTTCGCACCTACGGTGGGCGGAGGGGATATTTGACTTTTGACCAGCTTGCATCTGACCTCCAGGAAACCAAGCCGCTCCCCTACGCGGGCGGTTGGGGCGACGACGCACCTGGGAGCGATTTTTTCTTCCTCTCCAACTTCGCCGCTGGTGGCGTGGAGGCTCCGCGCGAGCGCAAGGGGCCGGGCGTCGGCGTGCCGAGAGGGCCCGACACTGGGCCTCCTCTGATCGCCGTCCTTCCCTTCCGCAATCTATCCGGCCAAGCTGGGGAGGCGTACCTGGGCGACGCCCTCGCCGACGAGATGCGGTCGGAGCTGTTGTCGGGAACGGAACTGAACCTCGTGCCGGGGCAAGACGTCTCCCGGGCGGAAACTGACTTTGGTATGGCTCCGGCTGACGGACTGGGCCGAGCCGCGCTCGCGAAGATTCGCGGCAGCCTGGGAGCCGATTACGTGATCTCGGGATCGTACCTCGCAGCACCGCAAACGAGGGGCCAGGTCCAGCTCCAGATTGAGATTCAGGACGCCGCTTCGGGCACGGAGGTCGCCGCGACGGTTTTGACCGGGCGGGTCGTGGCGCTTCCCGCGCTGGCCGCGCGCGCCGCGCGTGCCGCCCGCGCGAAGCTGGGGTTGCCGGAGGCGCTGGCTTCCGGCCCCGTTTCCCGCCGCGCGCTGCCGCCCACGAACCCGGCCGCGTTGCGCGCCTATACCGAGGGCCTCGCGGACATGCGCCAATACCGCTTGGATCAGGCGGAGCGGAGCCTGGCGAATGCCGTGGCCCTGGAACCGAACAACGCCATGGCCCATGAGCAGCTTGCCAACGCCTGGCAGGCTATGGGGTTCGACGCCCGGGCGGCCGTGGAGGCGAAAGAGGCGCTGGGACTTTCCGCGTCCTTCGACGCTCGCGACCGGATTGAAATTCGCGCCGCCTACGACCGCGTGGACGCCCGATGGGCCGGCGCGATTGACAGTTACCGCATGCTGCACGAGCTGTATCCGGATGACTTGTCCTATTCACTGCTTTTGGCGGACAGCCAGGTCAGGAGCGGCGACCCGAAAATGGCCATGGCGACGCTGTCGGGCATTGGCGTAGCCTCTCAGCGGAGTCCAGAAGTGGAATACGCTGAGGCGGCGGCGCGGGATGGCCTGGGCGATTACTTGGGCGAGCAGGCGTTCGCTCGACGGGCGGCGGAGGCGGCGGTCGCGCAGGGTAGCAAGTCGCTAGCGGCTCGTGCGTTCTGGCGAGACTGCTGGGCTCTGGCCAGGCTCGGCAGGCTTAAAGATGCCGAGACCGCCTGCGGGCATGCCCGTCAGCTCGCCGAGGAAACCGGCGCGGCGCTGATGAGGGCGCGCGCGCTGACGACGCTCGCCAGCGTCAAGGCGCACGAGGGGGATGCAGCAGCCGCGCTGGCGCTGCGGCGGCAGGTTCTGCCGATCGCGCAAGGCATTGGTTCCCGCCGCGATATCATCGGCGCCCTGGCGAACCTGGCGAACTCGCTCGCGGATTCGGGCCGCATTGCGGAGGCTGACCGCCGCTACGCCAAGGCAGCGGCCACCGCGCGCGAAATCGGCGACTACGGCGCGCTGGTCAACGTCGAGAACGATGAGGCGGCCGACGCGGAGATCCTCGGCCAGTACGGCGTCGCGCTGGCTCTGTACCGGAAGTCGGTCAACGCCGCCGGCAAGGTCGGCGATCAGGCCGCGGCCGCGACGGCGCTTGGGAATCTATCGGCTCTGGAACTCGAGCTGGGTGAGGTTGCAAGCGCACGGAAAGCGGCGAACCGGGCGCTGACAGCGGCCCAAGCCAGCGGCAGCGGCCCGGCGCGCGCCTCGGCGCTCGGCCTGCGCGGGGAAGTCCGGCTCGCCCACGCGGACCTTGAAGGCGCCGCTGCCGATTTCAGCCACGCCCGAGTGCTCCTGCGGAAGGCCGGGCCCGGGCCAGCCTACGCGGCCGCGCTGCTGGACTCGGCGCGGTTGGCGCTCGCCCAGGGACGCCCCGCACAGGGCGAGGCGGGGGCTCGCGAGGCGCTGAAAGAACTGTCGAAGGAGGGCCCGGATTACGAGGTTGAGGGCCGCGAACTCCTCACGCGCACGCTGCTGGCGGAGGGCAGGCTGGCGGACGCGCAAGAGGAAATTGCCCGCGCCAAGGTTTTGCCAGCTAAGGATCGCCTCGTTCTGATGTCCCTCGCCATAACCGAGGCGCAGCTCCGGGCCCGTATCGGCAGCCCGGCGGCGGCGCTGCAAGCCTTGGAGCCTGTCCTTGCGGAAACCGCCAATGCCGGGCTTGTCCGGCTGCACCTCGCCGCTGAGCTGGCGGAGGCGCGGATTGAGCTCTCGACCGATCCAAACTCCGGCCGCGCGCTCCTCGCCGCCGTGGCCGACGCGTCCTCATCTCACGGCCTACTTTTGATCTCCCAGTGCGCGAGTCGAATCGGCTCCCCCGCGCGACGACATTGAATCCTGCTTCGCCCGCTCACCTCCGCAATCACCTAGCGAAATCTGGCAGCGCCCCCGCCGCCGGTGCCGCGCGCCGGGACTTGGACTCCGTGCAGGGCCCAGCGCCAAGGCCTGACTGTCGCCGACGGAATTGCAGCAGGGCCCCGACCTGTGCGGCGATTTTCATCCCCCAGGGTGATGACGGGCGGCCCTCCGCGCGCGAGACTGCGGGCGTAGTACCAGCGCGGCGGGCGAGATTGCCTGACCGCAGCTAATGCCCAGGCAGCGGCCCAAGGAGGCGAAATATGGCTCGCGCCCTAGTCTCAACATGCTCATTGGTCCTTCTGTTCGCACTCTGTGCGGCCGCTGACACGATTCCGCTAAGGAGCGGCTCCGTGTACGGGATGCAACAGCAATGCAACCCGACCGAGTCGATTTGCCCGCCTCCGGGATTTGACAACACCAAGACCCTCTCGATTAATGGCCAACTTCCACTGGGATGGGCAGCGACACTTACGGGAAACGACTGGTCTTGTTGCGGCGTGGGCCTCAACGGCGACCCGGGCGCCTACGACCAGCTCTACCTCACCGGGCCGAGCACCGCCGAGCTCGTGGACGTCCAACTCCAGTTTCCCAGCGGGACCGACCTTGGCAGCATCGGGATGTACCTCGACGACGCGGAAGACGGCTCGACCACCCCTACGCCGTCACTGGCTAACTGCGTCGACTGCCTGACCTACCAACCGGGCAGCGGTTTGCTCGACCTCTCGTTTACCTGGGACGGGCCCGTCAACTTTTACGTCACCGGTGGCACGCCGGAGACCCTGACCGTCGCGACGCCCGAGCCGTCCTCGCTGGCAATGCTGCTAGCGGGCCTTGGATTGCTCGCCATTTGCTGCGCTCGCCGCCGGCGAATGGCCGCGGCGCATTAGGCGCGCATCGCAGAGGAAGGGCGTCGCGGGCGGGCCTAAACGCCCGGCCGCCGACGGAATCGTGGTGGGGCCCGGCCCGGGCGGCGATTTTCATCCCGCAGGGTGATGACAGGCGGCCCTCGACGCGCAAGACTGCCTGCGTAGTCGCCGCCCCGGCGGCCGGCCTCTTTTCCGGTCGGCGGCGACTCGCGCGGGGCGCTGACGGAAGGGAAGGAAGGGAAGACGATGCGGTCCTCAATCTCCTCAGGCTCACTCGTGCTGCTGTTGGCGATCGTCGCTGCCGCGGGAAACATTCCGACACGCTCGGGCTTCTCGACAGGCTCTTTTGTTGGCGCGATAGGCGGTTCGACACTGTTGGGCGCATGTAGCACCGGCCCGGTCGCGTGCACCCTGTCCACGTCTACCATGTACGGCGGCGTCGGCTACAATTACGACTTCCTGTTCCAGGGGACCGCCGGAAGCGGCTACGTCTTGCCATACGGGCTCGCCCTGGGCTTTTCCGTTTACGCGACCCGGTCCAACGTTGGGTCCGGAAGCCTGACTGTAAGCTTCCTGGACTGTGGCGATATGCAGGCGGAGAGCGAGTACAACAATAGCTGCATCACCTCCCCGCCCAACGGCGACTGGTCGTTCGCGCCTACGGCGCCCGGCCAAGGCGTGGTGAGCGTGACGACGGAGGGCGACCCCGGCTGCCAATATTGCGGTTTCGTCCTGACCATCGATGGGAACAACACCGGTTATGTGCTGGGCACGGAGGATCCGTACCCAACGCTGACGTCGGCGACGGCGATCAACTCGGTGCCCGAGCCGTCCTCGCTGGCAATGCTGCTAGCGGGCCTTGGGTTGCTCGCTATTTGCTGCGCTCGCCGCCGGCGAATCGCCCCGGCGCATTAGGCGCGCACCACCGCGCAATTGGGCGCGTCCTGGGAGGGACGGCCGTCAGTTGCCCGACCGCCGCTGAACGGAGTTCTGACCTGCCCCCAGTTACTGGTCCAGGGATGCGTATGACTGTACCTCCGTTTCGATTGGTTTTGTGCGGGCGCTGAGGTCCGGGCCGGGCGGCGTCTCCTGGAGGCGGAGCGGAGCGGAGCCGGAAGGAGGCGCCGCGGCGGCGAACGCCTGCGGGGTGCGGTAGCCGAGGCTGCTGTGCGGTCGCTGCTGGATGTAGAAGCGCCGCCACTCCGCCACCGCGCAGCGCGCGTCGGCTAGCGTGCGGAACACGTTGGCGTTCAGGCATTCGTCCCGGAATCGTCCGTTGAAGCTCTCGATCTGGCCGTTCTGCTGCGGCTTGCCCGGGGCGATGAACTGGACGGCGATTCTTTGCTGCTCGCACCAGGCCAGGAACCGCCGGCTGGTGAACTCCGGCCCGTTGTCGGCGCGCAGCCGCGCCGGCCGGCCCCGCTCCGCCACCAGCCCGGCCAGCACCCGGGTGACGTCGTAGCTGGCCAGCGTCTGCCCCACCTCGATCGCCAGGCACTCCCGGCTGTAGCTGTCCAGCACGTTCAGCGTCCGCAGCCGCGCCCCGCTCTCCAAGGCGTCATGCGTGAAGTCCATCGCCCACTCCTGGTTCAACCCGCTCGCCATCGCCCGCCCCAGCCCCGGTCGCGCCACGTGCCGCCGCTTCCGGCGCCGCACGCTCAGACCCGCCGCCTGGTACAGCCGCCATACCCGCTTGTGATTCACCACCCATCCCCGGCCCCGCAGCATCGCCTGCACCCGCCGGTAGCCGAACCGCGGGTACTCTCCCGCCACCGCCGCCAGCGCCGCCCGCAGCGCCTCATCGCCGTCGCCCCGCCGCTGATACCGTTGGCTGCTCCGGTTCACCACCAGCAGCCCGCAAGCCCGTCGTTCGCTCAGCCCGTACCGCTCCCGCGCGAACCCAACATCTCCCCGGCTCACGAGCTCCAGCCGTAATGGGATGGTCCGCCGCTCTGGCTACCAGAGGCAGACTGGAACCGAGCGGAATCACTCAGGAGGAACT
>DAHUYO010000060.1 GCA_027315185.1 Acidobacteriota bacterium | reverse complement strand
TAACGATTGCGTCCCAAGTTCCGCCCTGCGCAGAAGCCTTCCCCACATCGGCAGTGTAGCGGACCCCGCGGCCTAGCGCGGCGGGGCGGAAAGCAGCGCGGGCACCGGACCGCTGCCGATCAGCTTGGCGCGGACGACCAAACGGCGCGGCGCCGGCCCCACCCAATAAGTCGGGTAGCAGGTAACCAGCGTCAATTCCGGCCCTGAGTCGGGTGTACTGTCCAAGACCGCCGTGTCACTCGGGGAAATAATGCGTTTGGCAACCACTTCGTACCGGAAAGTCCGCCCGGCGCGTTCCAGCCAGATCATGTCCCCGGGAACCAGCCGGTGCACGCGCAGAAAAAAGGTGTCCCGGTGGCCGGCAATCACCATGTTTCCGCGCCCGCCCGGCGGCGGCGTCCCCGACATCCACCCCGGCCCCGCCAGCAAAGAGGCATAGCCGGTCCCGCGCACGACCATGTTATCCACGCGAATCGCCGGGATCACCAAGCGGATGGGACCGCGCAATGCGCCGGCTTTGGCCTCCAGCAATGCGCCGCTTCTGCGCCGAAACTGCCGCGCCATCTCCTGCCGCTGGACAGCGTTGCGCCACTGTCTCCGCAGCGCCGCTTGTTCGCTGTACATGTACCCGTACTGGACGGCGGCGGCAACCAGCAGCGCTAGCCCCAAAACCAGCAGAACCGTTCCCAGCCGCTCCCGCCGCTGCAACCGCGCCTCGCGCCGCGCCATCGCGGACTGGGAGTCCCCGCCTTCAGCCAAATGCGTTTCAGCCATGCAATTGTTTCTGATGCTCGCAGGCGTGCGGACGGAGTGGCGGCGCGACGCTCTCCGCACCAGCACGCGGCGCCCGCACGGCCGGCGCGCGCTCCCCACAGCGAATCCGAACGCGGCGGCCAGGCTATACTGCCGGGGTGGCTGAGATTGACCATATTGCCGTTGCCGTGCACGGCCTCACTGCTGCGACTAAGCTTTACGGGCTTTTAGGACTGGAACCCGGAGAGCCGGAAGCGATTGATTCCGAAGGCGTTCGCGTGGTCATGCTGCCGGTTGGCGCCGTCAATATCGAGCTGATTGAGCCCACGGATCCCAAGTCCTCGGTGGCCCGTTTTCTCGACCGCCGTGGCGAGGGATTGCACCACATCGCCCTGCGCGTCGAGAACCTTGCGAGTACGGCGGCACACTTGCAGGAAGCCGGCGTGCGGCTGGTCAAAAATGCAATCCAAACCGGCGCCAGCGGCCACCAGTATATGTTCATCCATCCCGCCAGCGCCGACGGGGTGTTAATTGAGCTGGTCGAGGCGCCTCCCGCGGCAGCAGACGGGGCGCGAGAGGAACCCGACGGAAAGGACAAATCGCTCTGACGGAACGGAAAGCTGAGATTGGCATCATTGGCGGCAGTGGGCTGTACGCCATGCCCGGCCTTACGGCGGCGCGGGAAGTCGTGATGGATACGCCGTTCGGTCCACCATCCGACGTGTACGTGGTCGGCGAGCTGGAGGGCCGGCGCGTCGCCTTTCTCGCGCGCCATGGCCGCGGCCACCGGCTCACGCCATCGGAGCTGAATTTTCGGGCAAACATCTTCGGGTTCAAGCTGCTCGGCGTGGATCAGATTCTCTCGCTGTCGGCGGTGGGCTCCCTCCAGGAACAACACCGGCCGCTGGACTTTGTTCTCCCCAGTCAGTTCTTCGACCGCACCCGCGGGCGCGTTTCCACATTCTTTGGCGGCGGGCTCGTAGCCCATGTTTCCTTCGCCGACCCCGTCTGCGGGCGGCTGGTGCAGGAACTCGCCGCCGCTGGTCGCGCCGCGGGAGTCAACGTCCACGAAGGGGGAACGTACCTGTGCATGGAGGGCCCGGCGTTTTCGACTCGGGCCGAATCCAATCTCTACCGCGCCTGGGGAATGGACGTTATCGGCATGACCAATCTGCAAGAGGCCAAGCTGGCCCGCGAAGCGGAGATCTGCTACGCCACGGTAGCCATGGTCACCGACTTTGACTGCTGGCATCCCGACCACGACGCCGTGACGGTGGAACAAATCCTCGCCAATCTGCAACGCAATGCGGGCAACGCGGCTGAAGTCATCCGGCGGACGGTCAAGTCCTTGGCGCCCGCCGACGCACCCCGGCGGTGCCACTGCAACACCGCCTTGGCCCATGCGCTGATCACGGATCCGGCCACGGTTCCCGCGGAGACACGGCAGCGATTGGCTGCGATCGTAGAGAAATATTTGGATCCCAAAACAATCTCATGACTGCGTCTACCTCGACTTCCACATCAACGATGTCGTCGCCCGCGGCCGCGGTTCCGGTACTTGCCGTGGGATCGGTCGCCTTCGATAGCATTCGTACCCCATGGGGGGCGGCGGATCGCGTATTGGGTGGCTCGGCCACCTACTTTTCGCTTGCCGCCAGCCAGTTCGCGCCGGTCCGAGTGGTCGGCGTGGTCGGCGAGGATTTTGGTCCCGAGCATGAAGCGGTATTCCGGCAGCGGCAGGTCAACATTGAAGGAATCGAGCGGGCGCCGGGCAGGTCCTTTTATTGGGCCGGAGAGTATGAGGCCGATCCCAACATCCGCCACACGCTGACCACCGAACTGAATGTCTTCGCCGAGTTTTCTCCCAAGCTGCCCGCGGCTTACCGCGATTCCCCAGTGTTGTTTCTGGGCAATATCGAGCCCGGGCTCCAGATCCAGGTTCGCGAGGAATGTCCCGCCGCCAAGCTAGTTGGCGGCGACACCATGAACTTTTGGATTAACAGCCAGCCGGACCAGGTCCGCGCCTTTCTCGGGCGGCTGGACTTGCTGATGATCAATGACGGCGAGGCGCGCGAACTGACCGGCGAGGCCAACCTCCATCGTGCGGGCCGCCGCATTTTGGAGCTTGGTCCGCGCGCTGTGGTCATCAAGCGCGGTGAACACGGCGCCTCGCTCTATACCGCGGGCGGCGGCTATTTCGCCATCTCCGGCTATCCCTTGGAGGATGTCTGCGACCCCACGGGCGCCGGCGATAGCTTTGCAGGTGGAATGATGGGGTATCTGGCCCAGCACCGGCCCCACGGCCTTCACCGCGAGCCCGATGCGGCGGACCAAAACGTGCTGCGGCGCGCGGTGGTCTACGGATCCGTGATGGGAAGCTTCGCGTGCGAGCGGTTTGGCGTCGATCGCCTGCGAACGTTAACCAGCGCGGCCGTGCAGCGACGGTATGAAGAATTTCAGGCGCTGGCCCACTTTGACCGCCAGCCGTAAGCTGAGCGCCGCCGCCGGACCTGCTTCCAAGGAGCCTCCAGTTCGCGGCCCGCACTGGCCCTGGGCGCTGGGCGCGGCCATCGCCGCGGGCGCGGTTTTTCTGTGGGGATTGGCGCACGCGCGGCTGCTGCTCTACGGCGACGCCACCGCCCATCTGTTCATCGCCCGCCGCATGGTGGACTCGCGGACACCTGGGATGTCGCAATGGGGCAGCGTGTGGTTGCCCTTCCCCCACCTGTTGATGGCGCCCTTCACGGTCGTGATGAGTTGGTGGCGCACCGGAGCGGCAGGATCCGTGGTGGCGGTCGCCTGCTTTGCGCTCGCCACCTGGTTCCTGCACCGCCTGGCAGAGCGCCATTTCGGGCCGGCCGTTGCGCATTGGGCCGCCCTGTGGTTTCTCCTCAATCCCAATTTTCTCTACTTAGCGGCCGTGCCCATGACCGAAGCGGTCTACGTGATGGCGTTTTTGGGTGCGGTGGATCAAATCAGCCTCGCTACCGCCGACGGCCGGTCCACCAGCCCCCATGTGACTGCCGCCGCTGCGTGGGCCTTGGCCGCAGCCATGACGCGATACGACGGGTGGTTCTGTCTGCCGTTTTTCGCTCTCACGCTCTTGTTCTCCGTGCCCGGCCAAGGGCCGCAATGGGGCCGCGCCCTTCGCTTCTGCGCGCTGGCCGGACTGGGACCAGGCTTCTGGTTCGCCTACAACCAATTTTATTTCGGCGATTGGTTATCGTTCCTGCGCGGCCCCTATTCCGCGCGGCAGATTTACTTGCGCGCGCTCCGCCACGGCGGCAAACGCTATCCCGGCGATCATCACCTTTTCGTCGCCACGCACTATTTCTTGAAGGCCTCGGCGCTGGACTGCGGCCTGCCGCTTTTGCTCCTTGCGTTGGCCGGGGTCACGGCCTATGGCTGGATCAGGCGGCATACCCCACCGCGTTCCACGGCAGGCCTTGGATCATGCACTCCGGAAGCGGGAACCGCCGCGCTGTCGCCGCGATCCAGCCATGGCGGCGCGCATTGGGCCGCGCCGTGCCTCCTGTTGCTGCCGCTTCCGTGGTACGTCTGGGCGATGTGGAGCGGCAATGTCCCCATCTTCGTACCCATGCTGTGGCCGCACGGCTATTACAACCTCCGCTATGGAATTCAACTCCTGGCGGGGGCCGCGCTGTTTTCCGGGTTTGCGGTCGCCTGGGCGGCGCACTGGCGGCGCGGGCGTACTGCCGCTTCGGCTCGGGCCCCGGATTGGACTCCGGCGGCTGGTTTCCAGCGAGGCGTTTGGATTGTAGCAGCGCTCGCTGTCATCGCTTCCTATGGCGCCATGTTGGCGGGCCCAGGGCCGATGACCTATGCCGAGGCGGTACATAACGCCCCCGCCCGCTTGGCGATGGAGCATCAACTCGCGGCCGCGCTCCAACCCCGCCAGCCCGGCCAGCTGGTGCTGATGTACACCGGCACCTATCCCGGCGCCCTTCCAGACGACGGCATTCCCCTGCACGCCGTCATCCAGGAATCGAACTTTCGGCAATGGGATCGAGCCCTAGCCGCGCCGCAGCGCTATGCTGCGTGGGTGGTGGTCCAAACCGGAAGTCCCTCGGCGGCGGGCGTCAACCGTGCTGATCTGCGCCGCTACTACCACTCCGTAGCGCGCTTTTCCGCTCCCTTGCAGCCAGTGATCACCGTTTACCGCAGGAATGCACCATGACCCGCCGCCCCGAGCGCATTCCATTTATCAAGGCGGAAGCGAACGGCAACGATTTTCTTCTCGTCCCCGCCACGGCGGTTGCGCCCGCGCTGCGCTCCACCGTGGCCCGCGAATTGTGCGACCGCCGATGCGGCCTAGGCGCCGACGGCGTGGAATGGTGGCGCTACAATCCGCGGCGCCGGGAACTCCATTTGGCGCTCCATAACGCCGACGGCTCACCGGCGGAAATCAGCGGCAATGGCACGCGGTGCGCCGTCGCCTGGTGCGCTCAGCGTTTTCGCGTGGACACCATGACCGTGCTCACCGCCGCCGGGAACAAATCCGCCAAGCGGCTGGCCTCCCCTCCGCGTCTCAGCGCCGCGCATCCGGCCCGCCAGGACGAGGTTTGGATCGAGCTGAACATGGGCGTACCGCGCTTTCGCGCGGAGGAGATACCCACGGCCGTTGCCACCGCCGAATTGGAGCGCGGGTTGATACTGGCGGCGCGGGGACGCCACTGGCCGGTCACCGCGCTTTCGGTCGGCAATCCGCAAGCCTGCGTACTCGTCGAGACGTTCCCCGAGGATTGGGCCGATGTCGCCGCGGCGCTGGGCCGGCACCCGGCGTTCCCGCAGCAAGCCAATGTCGAATTTGTCCGCCGCGTGAACGCCCACGCCATCGCCATTCGCATCTGCGAGCGCGGGGCGGGCGTAACGCCCTCCAGCGGCACGGGGAGTTGCGCCGCCGCGATTGCCGCCATCCGCGCCGGCCAGGCCGAGTCTCCGGTTGAGGTGATCGCCCCCGGCGGCGGCCAGGAAGTCGCCTGGGCCGGCGATGGGAACGCGGTGTGGCTGCGCGGGCCCGCGCGCATCATCGCCTCAGGCTACGTCTGGGCGTCTGTAGCCGGCGATGGGCGCTAGTGGGGCAGCGGCGCGGAGCGCGTAATCAGAAACACGCCGACCATGATCGTAATCGCCCCCACCCAGCGCTCCCAGGTGACGTGCTCGTGCAGGACCGCCCCCGCCACCGCCAATAAAATGACGTAGCTCATGCTGGTGAGGGGAAATGCATAACTGACGTCTACTTTCGCCAGCACTAGCCACCAGAGAAAAACCTCCGCGGCGTACACGCCTAGGCCCGCCAGCACCAGCCAATTGGTCAGCGCCGAGCCGGCGAATGCAAGCAGATTGGGAATCTGCCACATCGGGCCATGAATGGGAGCGGCGCGGTCCAACCCCGCCTTGTATAACATCTGCCCCGCGACTTCGAGGCAAACGGCGACGAAAATCAACCCTAGAATCGCCATACGCTTGTTTCCCGATTTCGAATTGGCCGCCGACGGTTCGCTCATACGCTCAAGCAGCCATTGCGAGCACGGCCGCTGCCACTCATCCCCCCAGCGGGGCGAAAGGGTCAGTGTAACAGCCGCGCGCCCAGCGACGCGGACTTCTTGCGCCCATCGTCGCTGTCGCTCACGCCCTAATGCCAAGAATTGGGTGGAAAACCCTTTCATTCGGCGCGGCGAACGGACTACAATCCGTTGGCGGGGATTTTCCGCTTACGCCGTGCCACCGCCCGGCGTTCCGCTAGCATCAGGTACGAAAGGCACACATGAAAGCCATTGCGGTCGAGGCATTGGGTGGACCCGAAGTATTACATCTCACCGAAAGTGAAGTGCCCCAGCCGGCGCCCGGCACGGTGCTGATCAAGGTCGAGGCGGCGGGAGTCAACTTTGCCGACGTCATGATGCGCTCCGGCGGGTACCCGGGCGGGCCGGGTCCTGGGTTTGTTCCCGGCCTGGAGGTCGCTGGCACCATTGCTGCCGGCCCGCGTCAAGGGGAGCGGGTCATGGCGCTAACCTGGAACGGCGGCTACGCGGAGTACGCGCTGGCCAATGAGTTTGCCGTTTTTCCGATTCCCGAGGGCATGGCCTTCGATGAGGCGGCCGGTTTTCTGGTCACCAATCTCACCGCGTATTTCGCCCTGTGGATGGCCGATCTCAAGCCGGATGAGCGGGTATTGATCCACGCCGCCGGCGGCGGAGTGGGCACCGCGGCGGTGCAGTTGGCGCGGGAAATGGGAGCGGAGGTCTTCGGCACCGCCAGCACCGAGGAAAAGCTCAAGCGGGTCAAGGCGCTCGGCGCCGAGCACGTCATCAATTACGCGCAGCAAGACTTCGTCGCCGAGATTCGGCGCCTGACCGGCGATGAAGGCGTGGATATCGTTCTGGAAATGGTCGGCGGCGACGTGTTTGAACGCAGCTTGGAGTTGCTGCGCAATCTGGGCCGCATGGTGTTCTACGGCCGCGCCAGCGGCGAAGGCCGGGTGGTGGACCCGGCGATGCTGCTCACCAACAATTTGGCGCTGCACGGACTGTACCTAGGCACGCTGGCGGCGGATCCGGAACTGATGAAGATGGCGATGGACGACCTGGGAGAATATCTCCGGCGCAAGAAGCTGCGCGTGCTCATCGGCAAGCATTTCCCCTTGGCCGAGGCGGAGCAGGCCCACCGCTTCCTCGAAGGCCGCCACAGCTTTGGGAAGATCATCTTGAACGTGAGTCAAGGCTAGCCCGCCGCCGGCGCCGCTCCCGCCCCTGCCAACGCCCGGCGGCGGCGGTTCCGCGGCGGGACACGGCGTCATTACCCTACAACTCGCGCTAACGTTTCCCCGCCCACCAGTTCCGCGGCGCGGGCGAAGTCCTCGGCCAGCACACGATCCTGCCGCAAACGCGGCACGCATTCGCGGATGAGCGCGTGGGCCGAGCGCAAACGGACGCCGGGACGCAGGGGCAGCAGATACTCCAGCGCCTCGGCGGCCGCGATAGCCTCAATGCCCAGGACTTGCCGCGTGTTCGCCAGCACCGACTGCAATTTGAGCGCCCCGCCCATTCCCATGGACACAAAATCCTCCTTATTTCCGGAGGTCGTGATGCTGCCCACTGAAGCGGGATACGCCAGCCCGCGATTTTCCGCCACCAGCGCAGCGGCCGTAACCTGGGCCATCATCAGACCGGAATGCAACCCCGGTTCCGCGGCGAGAAATGCCGGCAACCCCTCGTTCAGCGCCGGGTTTACCAACCGCTCCAAGCGGCGCTCGGAGATGCCGCTGACCGCGGTCAGCGCTATCGCCATCTGGTCCAGAGCGAAGGCGAGCGGTTCCCCGTGGAAGTTACCGCCGCTTAGGATCTCCGCCGCGCCGTTTTCATCCCACACGACCAAGGGATTGTCCACCGCCGCGTTGGCCTCGATCGCAAATATGCGCCGCGCCTCCGCCAGTGCATCCCGCGCGGCGCCGTGGACCTGCGGAATGCATCGCAGGCTGTACGCATCCTGGACTCGGCCGCATTCCCGGTGGGATTCCCGGATTTCACTGCCCTCCATAAGATGGCGCAGATGCGCGGCCGCTACGGCCTGACCCGGATGCGGCCGCAACGACTGCAAGCGGCCGTCAAAGGCGACCGGCGTCCCGCGCAATGCCTCCACGGATAAAGCGCCGACGACATCCGCGCTGTCCATCAGCCGCTCCGCATCCAGCAGCGACAGGGCTCCCACCGCCAACATCGCCTGCGTGCCATTCAGCAGGGAGAGCCCTTCCTTCGCCTCCAGGCGGAGCGGTGCCAGTCCCGCGGCGCGCAACGCCTCCGCGCCGCTGAGGGGCGGCCCCACCTCCCCGCCGGGCGACCACGCCCGCGCCTTCCCCTCGCCGATCAGCACCAGCGCGAGGTGCGCCAAAGGCGCCAAATCTCCGCTCGCGCCCACCGATCCTTGGGAAGGAACCTGGGGCGTAATCCCGGCGTTCAATAGCTCGCAGAGGCCCTCAATTACAACTCTGCGAACGCCGGAATGGCCCTTGGCCAGCGAATTGGCGCGCAGCACCATCATCGCCCGCGTCACCGGAGCGGACAACAATGGCCCCACGCCGCAGGCATGGCTGCGCAACAAATTGCACTGGAGTTCGAGGATACGCTCGGCGGGAATGCGGATATCGCTTAAGCGTCCCAGGCCGGTATTGACGCCATAGATCACGGCATCGGAACGCGCCGCCGTTTCCACCACCGCCCGCGCCCGATCCACCGCTTCCGCCGCCGCCGCCGCCAACTGGACGGGCCGGCCGCCTCGGGCCACCGCCTCCACGGCCTCCAGCGTAAGACTCCGGCCGTCCAATTCGAGCGCCGGCGCCACCGCTACCGCCTTGCTCGCCGCCCTAGGCTTGGGCGTTCAGCTTGTGCAGCGCAACGCCGAGCCGCGATTTGTACCGATCCGCTGCGCGGTGATGCAACACGCCCTTGTGGATGGCCTTGTCAATTGCACTCGACGTCGCGGGCCACAGTGCCGCAGCCGCCGCGCCGTCGCCCTGTTTGAGGGCGAGCCGGAACTTCTTAATGGCCGTCCGCACGCGGCTGGTGTTCGCGCGATTCCGAGCGGTGCGCCGCCGGGTCTGGCGGACGCGCTTCAACGCAGAAGGATGATTCGCCATACGATTCGGTTACAAACCTTTGTATTATACGCGATTTGCGTGGATGGCCGCGGCCCGCGGCCGGGTCGGTCCTGCCCGCCGGCGCGGCCAATGAACGCTCCACCTACCGCGAATGCTTGTGAGGCAACGGCGGTAGCGCCTTGCACAAACCGCACTGCTTGCCCTTGATCGCGCCGGTTTGGATGCCATGGTCGAAATCCGGCGCGACTTTCGCCTCGTACTGGGCCAACTCCGCCAGGGTCGAATACGGAATCGCCCCATTGATCGGCCGGCCGTTCATATACAGCGTGGGGGTGCTCTTCACCCCTACCTCGTGGCCCAAGGCGATGGTCCTCGCCACTTCCTTGCGCGGCGCCGCGGACTGGATGCAGCGATTGTAAAAGCCCTCCGGCGTACCGGAATCCAGGGCGAAATCCCGCAATCGCCGCGCCGCGTTGGCGGCGTCGAGATCCGCTTGATGGTCAAAAACGGCCGCTTCGAACGGCCAAAAATCGCCGCGGTTGTGCTGGGTGACGCAAGCCGCCGCAATCGCCGCCTGCATCGCCCAGGGATGAATATCCACCAGGGGATAGTACTTGAAGATGACCCGCACTTTGCCCGGCATGTTCCCCACCAAGCGCTGGAGCCGCCCGTTTTCCTGTTTGCAGAAGGGGCACTCCAAATCGCTGAACTCGTAGATGGTGACCGGCGCATCGGCGGGGCCCTCGCTGGGGCTGACGCCGGGATGCAGCTTTTCCCGAATGCCGCGCCACGGATCGCCGTTCATCGGGCTGAGCTGGCCGAGCAAAATGTAGCGGGTGTTCGGCGTGATGTACAGCGTCTGCCGCACGTGCTGCGCACCTCGGCTCAGCTCGACCTTTGCGGCATACAGCCCGCTGGGCCCTGGGGGCGAGATGGAAAGCACCTTGATGCCCGTCAGCCCTTGCCAGCCCATGGTGCGCTGCAAGAACGCCATCAGGCGGGCCCGCATCGGAGAAGTGCCGGCGTGGGGCGGCCGGACCAAGGCTAGCACCGCCACTGAAAGGGCCGCACAGAGCAGCGCGACCCACAAACCTTTCCGCTTCACCATCTCGCTCCTCCCACGCCTAACCGGCCACGACTGCGCGTCTCAATTTCGACCACCCGCCGGCGCTGCCGCCGGTTCCAACTCCCGCGCGTTCGCGCTAGCCAGCGTCTCATACTGCTGCGCGATGGGGAACCGCCGGCCCATTCCGAATGCCTTTTTGGAGATTTTCAAGCCCGGAGCGGCTTGCTGCCGCTTGTGCTCCGCCCGGTCCATGCGCCGAATCAAGCCCCGCACCAGCGGCAAGGTCAGATTCCGCCGAGCGGCGATTTGCTCCGCCGTCCGGTACTCCTCAATATAGTCGCGGATAACTTGATCTAGAATCTCATACGGCGGCAAATCCTGCTCATCGGTTTGGTCCTGCTTCAACTCGGCCGAGGGCGCTTTTTCCAGGGTGGCGCGGGGAATGATCTCACGCTCACGGTTGATGTGCCGCGCGAGCGCATAGACCTCCGTTTTCAGCACGTCGGAGATCACGCTCAGCCCGCCGGCCATATCGCCGTACAGTGTACAGTAGCCCACGGCCAGCTCGCTTTTGTTGCCAGTGGACAGCAACAGCGCGCCCAAACGGTTGGAACCCGCCATCAGCACCATGCCGCGCAACCGCGACTGAAGGTTCTGCTGCGTCAAGTCCGCCGCCGCGTCCGGCGCCAGCCCGGCGAACCAAGGCGCCAGCATCCCATTTAGCGCCGCGAAGCCGGGCCCGATCGGCACCTCCTCCAGGGCGATGCCTAAATTCGCCGCCAACTGCCGGGCATCGGCGAAGCTACCGTGGGAGGAATAGGGTCCGGGCATCGCGACCCCGAGCACCGATTCCGCACCGAGCGCCGCCACCGCGATGGCCGCCGTAACCGCCGAATCCACTCCCCCGCTCAAGCCCAGCAGGACCCGGCTAAAGCCGCACTTGCGCACATAGTCCCGTGTCCCCAGCACCAGAGCGTGGTATGCCGCCTCGATTTCCTGCGCCGGCCGGGCGCGCACCAGCCCTTGCCAATCGCTGCTGTCCAAGACCATCCAATCCTCGGCGAAAGCATGAAGCCGCGCGCGCAATTCGCCCATCGGTCCCAGAACCAATGAAGATCCGTCGAAAACCAACTGATCGTTGCCCCCGACCTGATTGACCAGCAGCACCGGAACCTGATATTCCCGGGCGATCGCCCCTAGCATCTCTTCCCGCACGCCCATCTTGCCGTGGGAGTATGGCGAAGCGGAAATATTGATCAATAGATCCGCACCTTGACGCAATTGATCCGCCACCGGATCCTGGGCGTACAGCCTTCGCATGTGGCGCTGCGGCCAGAAGTGCTTGTCATTCCAGGCGTCCTCGCAGATCGTGATCGCCAACCGCAGCCCGCCCCACTCCCAAACCCGTTGCCGCTCGGCCGGCGCGAAGTTGCGGCTTTCATCGAAGACATCGTAGGTGGGAAGCAGCATCTTCGACTGCTGAAACAAGAGCTCGCCATTCTTCAGCACCAGCGCGCTGTTATGCACGCTCTTGCCCGTCTCGGCCGCCGCCGGTGTCGCGCAGCCGCACAGAATTGCCGTGGATGGAGCCTGGCGCGACGCCCACTCCAGCCAACTCCGGCTGGCGGCGACGAAATCGGTTTTTTCCACCAGATCGCGCGGCGGATAGCCGCCGATGGCCATTTCGGGAAAGATCACCAGTTCCGCGCCCGCGGCGGCCGCCTGCTGCGCCATGGCGGCGATCTTTTCGGCATTCGCCGCCAAGGCCCCGATGGTGGGGTTGATTTGAGCCAGAGCGATCTTCATGTTCACGGTGGGCAGGGTGGGCCGGTGTCCACACCGTCGAAAAAAGCGGCGGGCAATTTTTGACCGAATGCCACCGTTCCTGACCAAAGTCTAGCAAATCAACGGCTTGTCCCTGGACGGTTTGCGCCTAGGGCCAAAACCGTTAATTTGCCTGATGCCTGGGGGCTTGGCAAGCCTCCTCGGCGTCCCGATAATCGCCAATAGGTTCGGGCAGACCCCTGGACGGCAGCGCTCCTCGCCGCCGCCCTCGACGCGCAGCGCGCCCTTGAGGTTCGGTGCCATGGATGAACGTCACACTCACGCTCTTGCTCTCTTCGAGCAAGCCTACACGCGGCAAATGGAAGGCTCCCTGGAAGAAGCCATCCAGCTCTATAGCCGCTCCATTGAGGCCTACCCGACCGCTGAAGCCTACACCTTCCGCGGTTGGACCTACTCCTTCCTGGGAGACTTCCAACGGGCGATTGAGGAGTGCCTGTGCGCCATTGAGGTGGATCCCGGCTACGGCAATCCCTACAACGATATTGGGGCTTATTTGATCGAGCAAGGGCACTTGGACGAGGCCGTCAGTTGGCTGCAACACGCCACCCGCGCCCCGCGCTACGACCACACCTGCTTTGCTCATTTCAATCTGGGGCGGTTGTTCGAGCGCAAACAGGACTTTCTGCTTGCCGTTCGCCACTACGAACGGGCGTTGGAGGCGGACCCCGGTTATCGGCCCGCGCGCCTGGCGTTGCGCCGCTTGCGCGCCAATTGGAATTAAGCGGCGCGGAACGATTGCTGGGCGCAGGCCCCAGCCCCGCCGCGGGCGGGGCGTCTCGCCGACGCGCCTAGCGGGGCCACGGCCCCGTCCACCCCGGCCCCGCCGGCGCTGGTCTGGGGGCGCGCCGATGTCTCGTGCCGGGGGCGGGCCACCCTGCGGAATATCGCCGCGTTTTCGCGCCGGCCTTCCCGGGTGCAAACTGCGCGTTTCCGGGAGCGGGTGACATTCCCCGCTCAGGCGGTCGCGCTTCCGTCAGGGTGCGTCCGCGGCGGTGACGGTGTTCGCCAGCGTACCGATCCCCTGAATGGTGACCTCGACCCGATCTCCGGGCGCCAGCTTCCCGACTCCGGCCGGCGTCCCCGTAGCGATCACATCGCCGGGCTCCAGCGTCATCACCGCGGTGATTTCTTGCAGCACCCGGTCCAGGGAAAAAATAAAATCCCGGGTATTGCCGCTTTGCCGCAACTCGCCATTCACGCGCGTCTCCACTTGCAGTCCATCCCAAGGCCTCGGTCCGGGCTGCGGCGCCGTTTCAATCCACGGCCCCAGGGGACAAAACGTGTCAAAACCCTTGGCTCGCGTCCATTGCTTGTCCGTCTGTTGCAGGTCGCGCGCGGTCACATCGTTCAGGCAGGTATAGCCGAACACATACGGGGTCACGGGTTCCTCCGCGCCCAGCCGCCGGCAGCGCTTGCCGATGATCACGGCCAGCTCCCCTTCATGCTCCACTTGGCGCGAAACCGGGGGCAGCACGATCGCGGCGCCTGGGGCAATGATCGCCGAGGGCGGCTTCATGAAGAGCAATGGCGCCTCCCCTGGCGCCGTGCCCGGAACGGCGTGGCCCAGCTCCCGCGCATGCGCCGCGTAATTGCGGCCGACGCAGATGATTTTGCCCGGCTGGCAGGGCGCTAGCAGCGGCACCGACTCCAGCGGCAATCGTTCCGGCGTGGCATGCCGGCAAGCCGCCCACGGCGCTCCGGAGTGCACCGTGATCGTGCCCCCTTCCAAATGCCCCCAGCAACTCTCGCCATCTTGTTCGAATCGAACCCAGCGCATCGCTTTACCTACCCTATTATTGCCCGGACCCTATTGTTCCCTACCGATTGGCTGCGTGCGGAAAGTCATTCCCGCCCGCGCGGTCTACACGCCCAGCTTCGCCAATTCCTCCGCCAACCGCCGTCGCGGCGGCGCATCGGGGGCAAACGACTCCAGATTAATGCGCACGTTGGCGGCCGCGCCCCGCAGCGCCGCCGCGGCCAACGCCTCGGCGGTATCCAAATCCGAGGCGGCGGCCGGGTTGGCGATGGGGCGCAGGACGGCGCAGCGTTCCGTGACCTGGCGGGCAAAGACGGCCGTAGCCAGAGGCACCTCCGCAGCCATTTCATTAGCCGCCGCCAGCGCCCGCTCCCGTCCCGTCCCCGCCGCCAATCGGCCCGCCGCCACCACCGCACCGTACGCCTCGGCGTCCCGGTCGGCAAGCCGCAGCAATTCCGACTGGAGCTTGGCGAACTCCCCAGCTAGCTCCTCGAGCTGCGCCTGGTGGACCGCCAGCGATTTCTTCCGCGCCGAGAGCCCCGCCACCATCGCCCCCAAAGCCGCGGCCATCGCCCCGGCCGCGGCCGCCGCGCTGCCACCGCCCGGCACCGCGGCCGGCGCCGCCAATGCCGCGCAGAATGGCCCCAACTGGTGTTCGATGCGGCTCGGGCCGGAAGCCATGACCCGTGACAGCCGATTTTCCAGAATGACGTCGGGATCAAACGCCGGCACCCGCAGCAACTCCGCGGCGGCGTTTTCCATCGCCCGTCGTGGCGCCAAACCCACGATCTCACTTGCCACCGCGCGGGCACCGTATTTTTCCGCCTCCGCGGCCACCGCCTCCCAAACCGCGGCCAACGACGTGGTTTCGAAATCCGTCAAATTCATCGAAACCTGGGCGCAGTGTTGCGCCGCCAGGTCCACGCCCATGGCCTTGACGCACGGCAGGCCGCCGGAGGAAGCCCGCACCGCCTTGGCGATGGTTTTGGCAATGGCCAGGTCGTCCGTATCCAAGTTGATGTTGTACGCAATCAGGACCTTCCGCGCTCCGACCACCGTGGCCCCCGCTGTGGGGTGCAGCTCCGGCCCTCCCAAATCCGGACGCCGTTCCACATCGCTGCGTACCGCCTCGCGCACGCCTTCAAACTGGCCGCGGCGGATGTTCTCCAGCTGCTTGCGGTCCTCACGGCGCGCCGCCGCCTCATAGAAGTAAACCGGCACGCCATAGCGCTTCCAGATCTGCTCACCCGCCCAATGCGCCAAGCGCACACAGTCCGCCAGCGTAACCCCCTCGAGCGGCACGAAGGGCACTACGTCGGCGGCGCCGAGCCGGGGATGCGCCCCCGAATGGCGCGTCAGGTCAATCACCTCGGCGGCCTTGCCCACTCCTCGCACCGCCGCTTCCGCCACCGCCTCTGGCGGCCCCGCCAACGTGACCACGGAGCGGTTATGGTCCGCATCGCTTTCCTGATCCAGCAGGAAGACCTGTGGCACGGCCAACATCGCGGCGACGATCGCTTCCAAGCGGCGCGCGTCGCGGCCGTCGCTGAAATTGGGAACGCACTCGATGAGCCCGGGCATGCCCCTAGGATAGCGGCGAATCAGGCCGCCACTAGCCCCGCCGCGGCGGACAAATGGCGATGATCACCATCCGCCCATCGGCGTCGAAATGAAACTGGATGCCGGTCGGATAGTACAGCCATGCGGTATGGAACCGGCGATCCAAAACGTACGCGTCATCGCTGCCGGCAGGCAATCCCAGGCGGGCGACCACTTCCTCCCGCCGCGTGGCGAATCCAATCCCCTCGGCGGTTTGCACGGCCGCATGCCCCAGCCCATTCCAGTCGTGGCCGTAGAAGAACAATCCCGCCGCCCGGCCGTGCGGCACGGCAAAGTCGATCTCCACACCTTCGCCTGGGTACGCGTACAGATACGACAGCGGCAGTTCGTCCACGACCTTGGCCGGCGCGCCCAAAATGCCGCGGACTTCCGTTTGGCTGGCTCCCAAGCGCAGGCCCCCGGCCCCCACCCCAGCCTGCAATGAACCGGTGACCATAGTGAATCCGCGGCCCGGCGCGGCCGCCGTCTACGCCGCCTGCGCCTTCCTCGTCGCTGGGGCAGCCTGCCATTCGCGCGCGGCGATGGCAATCAGACCGCCCGCGATGGCGATGTTCTTGAGCACATTGACCGCGTCAAACCCGCCCACGATATGGATAAAGACAGTAACCGGAATCAGGTAAATCGCCAACACGATCGCGGCATAGTACGCCCGCCGCCCACCGGAAATAACCAAAATGCCGCCGGCAATTTCGATCACCGCCGCAATTAAGACCGCCGCCAACGGCAGCGGAACGTGATGCGCCCCCGCATATGCCGCCAGGGCCCGCGGCGCGGCCAGCTTGCCGATGCCGCTGACCAGAAAAATGAGAACGAGCAGAACTCGACCCGTGGTCGCCCAGGGATGCCTCATCGCTACCTCCGGGGGCCAAGAGTACCACACCCGACGCGGCGCAGACACTCGCTTCGCCTCCCTCGGACGGCGGGCTCGCGCGCGGCGGGCTGGCGGCTGGCGCGCGGCGGGCTGGCGGCTGGCGCGCTGCGGGCTAGCGGCTGGTGCGCGGCGCGCTCTGGACTAACGGCGCCCCGGGCCCGGCTTTCGCGGGAGCAGGCTCGCCGGCGGCGTCGCGAATCACGCCTTCCGCTTCGAGTTGCCGGCGGATATCCGCCCATAGCTCCGGCGGTGGCTCCGGCGCCAGGAGCCCCCGCGCCTGTCCGACGATGGCTTGAAAATCCGCCAGCAGGCGGGCGCAGCGGATGCATTGGCGCGCATGGTCCCGCGCCGGCGGCGCCAGCCGCTCCAACTCCGGTGTATCCGCCAGGGCGGCTTCAAACTTCTGGCAATCAGTCATGGCCCTCTCCCCAGTCTAAGGCTGCCGCTTCCCCGCACTCTGCCGGTACGTTGCTGCCGGAAGCGGGCATGGCCGCTATTAGGGCCGCGCAGCCCCCTGCGATTGGGGTTGCTGCAATAGGTCCCGGAGCCGCATGCGCGCCTTGTGCAATTGCGATTTCGAGTTTCCGATCGAACAGTTCATCATCTGCGCAATCTCGTTGTGCTCATAGCCCTCCATATCATGCAGGACAAAGATCGTGCGGTAGCCGGGTGGCAAACGGCCGATCGCTCGCTCCAGATTGACGCGGTCCACCGAGCCAATCAAGGCCATGTCCGGCCCGCCCACATCCCGCTTCGGCCCGTCTTCCTGCGTCGGCTCCGTCGTCTCCTCCAGCGACACCTCTGGCAGCCCCTTCCGCCGCAGATGCATCAAAACCACGTTGACCGCCAAACGGTGCAACCACGTGGAAAAGGCGCTCTCGCCGCGAAACGTGGCAATTTTGCGAAACAACTGGAGAAAGGCTTCCTGGGCCAGATCGTCCGCCTCGGCGGTATTGCCCGTCATGCGCAAGCATAAGGAGTAGACCCGCCGCTTGTGGCGCTGATATAGCCACTCGAAGGCCTCCGCTCCGCCACGCTGGGCGGCGGCGATCGCCTCGGCTTCGGTCCAGTCCTCGGCCTTGGGCGCCCGGTGGAATGGGGAGATGGGATCGGCCATGGCTGCACTCGGCATGATTTCCGCTCAGCTCGCCTCGGTGCGTCCGCCAGCGCGCCCGCACCTGAGCCGTTGAGATGCGTCCATCGCCCGGGCGAGTTGCTGGCGGATGCCACTTTTTTACGAGGATTCGAGCCGAAGATGCCCATCCCCCTTCCCGGGTGGTGTCCCAGCGGAAGGAGCCTGTCCGGCGGTTCAGGCGCTGGCCGCGCGGCGGGTGGGCGCCGCAGGGACTCCTTGCGGACCGAAACGCCCGGGCATGCCCGCGGCCTCCCCCGCTTCCCGCTGGATGAGGCGCAGTTTGTTGTGCAGCGCCTTGTAGCTGATGCGCAGCAAACGGGAGGCTTGGCGCCGATTCCACCGCGTCTGCTCCAGCGCCGCCAAGATCGCCGCCCGTTCCGCCTGCCAGGCGGCGCGTTTGCCGATCTCGACCAACCCAGGCCGGAGTTCATAGTTGCTGGCCGCAGGCTTGGCCTCGAGCCGCGCCGCCCCCGGGCCGGCGGCTTCGCGCCCGTAGCGCAACTCCTCCAGGGCCTGGCGGCTATCCCCCAGAATCACCAGCCGCCGCATCACGTTTTCCAGCTCCCGCACGTTTCCTGGCCAAGAGTACCCTTGCAGCCCGGCGCCCAGTTCCTCTCCCAGTCCCGCCCATCCGCAGGCCGCGCCATATTTGCGCAAAAAATATTCCCCCAGCAAGGGAATATCCTCGCTCCGTTCCCGCAAGGGAGGCAGCCGTATGGTCACCACGTTGAGGCGGTAAAACAAATCGGCGCGGAACCGCCCTTCCGCCACCGCCGTTTCCAGGGCGATATTGCTGGCTGCCAACACCCGTGCTCCCGCCCGCTGGGAATGCTCCGCCCCCAACCGCGAAAACTCTCCATCCTGCAAAATGTGGAGCATCTTGGCTTGCAGGCTCGCTTGCATTTCGCTGATCTCATCCAACAGCAAAGTGCCGCCCGCGGCCATTTCGAATTTGCCCAGTTTGCGCCGTGCCGCGCCGGTAAAGGCCCCGGCTTCATAGCCGAACAACTCGCTCTCCAGCAGTTCGCCGGGTATGGCGGCGCAGTTCAGGCGGAGGAACGGCTCGGCGGCGCGCGGCGAAAGCCGGTGGATCATCCGCGCCGCGACCTCCTTGCCCGTCCCGCTTTCGCCCCGCAACAAAACCGGCGCTTCGCTGCCCGCCACGCGCGCCACCAAATGCCGCACCTGCCGCATGACCGTGCTCTCTCCCAGTAGCGGCGTCTCCTCCGGCATGGCTGCGATGTGCACTGGCCGATTCCCCCGCCGCCAGGTGCGGCGTGCCCGAAACAATAACGCAATCGTGCCCCTTCGACTTCCCCCCGAAAAGGGAATTTCTTCCCGCACGGGCGCCGCAGTCGCGCCGAGACCTCGGACCTCCAGGCGGGAACGGGGCATCTGAACCGGGCAATGGCGGCCTTCCCCGCCCTGCGCCATGACCGATGCCGCCGGTGTGCCTGCCGAGAGCGTGGTGGAAGTGTTGTCGGACCCCACGCCGGAGTTGTTTGCCTCGCACGCCTCCGCGCTGATGGTCCTGTTGCGGCTGGCGCTTCTTTCCGGCATGGAAATGACCCTGCCGACCATTCTTCATCTCACCGTCGACGTGGCGGATCAGTTGCTGCCCTCGGATCGCCAGTTACTCCAGTTCGCCGGTGGGCCCGACATGGGATCGGGGTTACAGGTGGCGCGTCATTGCGAAGGTCTGGACCTGCCCCGCATGGACGCCAACGTGCTGCACGCCTGGACCTCTCGCGCCGCGAAACCCATCCTCGCCTCGCGCGGGCTGCGTCCGGAGCTCGACCACCTGCTGGCTACCGCCCACGCCGACTACGCCCTCGCCGTGCCGCTATTTCTGGAATACGGAGTCGCCGGCTCCCTCCAGATCTTTCGCGCCTCCGCCCCCAGCTTCACCGCAGCCGACGCCCAGTTGGTTTGGCTGCTCAGCCTGCTGGCGGAAAACCAGTTGGCCCGGGCCAATGCCCTGCACCGCCTCTTGCGCATGGCCTTCACCGATTTCCTCACCGGTCTGCGCACCCGCGGCTACTTTGAGCAGGAGCTAAGCCAGGAAATCCGCCGCAGCCAGCGCAGCCATAGCTCCTGCGCACTGCTGCTGCTGGATATTGACGAGTTCAAATTGATCAACGACCGCTGGGGCCATCACGCTGGCGACGAGGTTTTGCGCCAATTTTCCCGCCTCCTCACCCGCGACATGCGCGATGTGGACACGGTCGCCCGCTACGGCGGCGACGAGTTCGCCATCATCTTGCCCGACACGGATGCCGACGGAGCACGGTTCGTCGCCACCCGCCTCCGCGACTCTATCCGCCAGGCGCAATTCACGGCACCGGAAATGACCGCCCCATTGCAGCTCGAGGCCAGCCTGGGCGTGGCCTTGGCGCCCATGGATGAAACCGATCCCAGCCGCCTGTTGCGCGCCGCCGACCTGGCTCTCTACCGCGCCAAGCGCAGCGGCAAAAATCGGCTCTGCTTTTCGTTGCCCGCCGAACGAGGCGCCTAACCCCCCGCGCCTCCCTCCGGACCATCACTCCGCGCGCCGCGTGCCGCGCGCCCCGGCGGGCCGGCCTATTCGTCCTTGATCTCGAACGGCTCCGCGCTGAGCGCGGAGTTGCCCCGCTTGACCAGCATCTCGATCTTCCCTTCGGCGGCGTCCAACTGCCGGCGGCACTCCTGGGAAAGCGCCATCCCCTCCTCGAACAGCCGCACCGATTCCTCCAGCGGCAGGTCGGCCCGTTCGAGCTGGCCCACGATCTCTTCCAGCCGGCGCACGCAGCTTTCGTAGTCGCGCTTCTCGCCGCCCGCCGCTCGGTCCGCGTCGCCCATCGGCTACAACAGCTTCTTCGCCGCCTCCAGCGCCGCATCGTAGTTGGGGTCGGCGCCGATTTCCGGCACGTATTCCACGTAACGTATGACGTCGTTCTTGTCCACCACGAAGACCGCCCGGGCCTCCAGGCGCAGGTCCTTGATCAGCGTTCCCATGGCCAGCCCGAACGAGCCGGTTTGGTAGTCCGAGAGCGTACGCACGCGGCTGACGCCGGCGGCGCCGCACCAGCGCTTTTGCGCGAACGGTAGGTCGGTGCTCACCACCAACACCTCGACGCCCCCCAGCGCGCTGGCGGCTTCGTTGAAGCGTCGGGTTTCGCGGTCGCACACCGGCGTGTCCAGCGACGGCACGGCGGCGATAATGCGCACCTTCCCGCTGGTGTCCCCTGCTCGCACCGGCTGCAAGGCGTTGTCCACCACGGTGAAATCAGGCAATTTGTCGCCCGCCTTGCGTGCCGGCCCCAAGACCGTCAAAGGCGAACCCTTCATCGTGACCGCGGCTGCGCGTTCTTCCATCTTGGCATCATCCTTTCGTTTCGCTCGTCGCCTCTAATTCCTTCTTCCGTCTGGGCTTTCTGTCCGGCCCTGCCGCCGCTACACGCCGAGCGCCGCCACCAGCGCCCGCACCGCATCCGCGGAATGGCGCAATTCCGCCTGCTCCTGCGCGGTCAGCTGGATCTGAACGACGTCCTCGATGCCGCGCGCGCCCAGCTTGCACGGAACCCCGGCGAACACGCCTTCCAGGCCGTACTCGCCTTCCAAGTACGCCGCGCAGGGCAAGATGCGTCCCTGGTCTTGAAGAATCGCTTCCACCATCGCCGCCACCGCCGCGGAGGGCGCATAAAAGGCGCTTCCGGTCTTGAGATGCTTGACGATCTCGGCGCCGCCGTCGCGCGTGCGCTGCACCAGGCGAGCGATGGTTTCGGCCGGAAGCAGATCGGTGATGGGGATGCCGGAAACCGTGCTGTAGCGCGGCAAGGGCACCATGGTGTCGCCGTGGCCGCCCAGCACGAACGCATTGATGTCCTTGACCGAAACGCGCAGCTCGGCGGCGATGAAGCTGGCGAAGCGCGCTGAGTCCAGCACGCCGGCCATGCCGATCACCCGATTGCGCGAAAATTTGCTCAGCTTGTACGCCGCCTGCGCCATCGCATCCAGCGGATTCGTTACCAGAATCAGAATACTGTTCGGCGACAGCGCCACCACCTTCCGCACCGTGGCGCCCACGATCTCGTAATTTTTCTTCAGCAGGTCGTCCCGGCTCATCCCCGGCTTGCGCGGGAAACCGGCTGTGATCACCACGATGTCGGAATTGGCCGTGGGAGCGTAGTCGTTATCGCCCGTTACCGTCACGTCACTGCCCAGGATGGGCATCGCCTCCAGCATGTCCAGGGCTTTGCCCTGCGGCACGCCTTCCACCACGTCGGTCAGCACCACATCCGCCAGTTCGCGCGACGCCAGCCACAGTGCGGTGGTCGCGCCCACGTTACCGGCGCCGACTACGGTCACTTTCTTTCTCGCCATGAGTCTCCTTCGGTGAATTTCTAGTGTAGCGCCTCGGCCCTCGGCTTTCGCCCCACCGGACGCCGCCTTCCGTTTCGCTACCGCGGCTCCGCGCCGCTTTCGGAACCGGTCGTTTCCCGCCGGCCGTGAGCAATCGCATTCAGCACGCCATGGACCAAAGCCAGCGCCTGCGGCTGGGAGAACTTCTTGGCCAAATGCAAATACTGGTCAATCACCGCCCCGGCGGGCACCCATTCCTCGCCGGTCAGCTCCTGGGCCGCCAACTGCAACAGGCAGCGGTCAATCGCCCCTAGCCGTTCCGGCCGCCAGCCGCTCAGATGCGCCGCCAGCAGGCGGTCCAGCTCCTCCCTCCGCGCCCAGGTCTGGCGCAACAGCTCGCGCGCGAACGACTGCGCCGCCAGGCCCATGCGCCGCTCGGGCGCGAACCAGCCTTCCACCTGCTCCCGCGTCTGCCCCCCCACTTCCAGGGCATACAACATCTGGAGCGCAGCCTCGCGCGCCGCTTGCCGGTGGGCAAAGGCGCCGGCCGGCAACGGGCCGTCCGCGGTCACGACTCGGTCCCGCCGCCTGGGCCCAGCAGCCACAGCGTGGTAGTGATCGTCGCCGTGGACTTCACCATGCCGGCGACGCTGCAATATTTCTCCTGCGACAGCCGGATCGCGTCCTCGGCCGCCTTCCGTTCCACCGCCCCGGCGATCTCATACTCCAACGCGACTCGCGTGAACACTGTCGGCGGCTGGGCGGCCCGCTCCGCTTTCGCGCGCACCGTCAGCGCCACCGCCGGTTGCCGCTTCTTGCGCAGGATGTCCACCACGTCGGTGGCGGTGCAGGCGCAAAGCGCCATCAGTACCATTTCCATGGGACCGGGCGCGGAGTTGCTCGCGCGATTCGCATCGAAGACCACGGCGTGCCCGCTGTCGCTGGCGCCCAGAAACCGCTCGCCATCGGTCCATTGCACCGCCGCCGTTACCTCTGCCATACCTCCATTGTGGCATGCCGCCCGCGCTCTCCGGCCGCCGGCTCTGCCCCCAGGCTATTCTGAGATTTGCATTTCCTGCCCCATCTGATCGTCCGCATCGAGGGCTTCTTCCTGCGCCTCGGCCCCCTGGGTCTGTTCCTCATGGCCATTGAGGATTCCGCCGCCGTGGCGCTGCTGCCCGAGCTCTTGATGATCGAATTGACCATCCACAATCCCAGCGGCTTGTTTTGGTATGTCAGCATCACCGTCGCCGGCGCAATCCTCGGCAGCCTGATTCCCTTCCTCATCGCCCGCAAATTGGGGCGGGAATGGGTGCAAAAAAAAATGCCCGCGCGCCAGTTCGCGCGCATTCACACGTGGTTCGAGCGCAATGAGGTGATGGCCGTCGCCGTGCCTTCCATCCTGCCCCCGCCGGTACCGTTCAAGCTCTTCGTGTTGGTCGCCGGCTTGTTTGAAATGACCTGGCTGCACTTCGTCGCCGCCATGGCCGCGGGGCGGTACGTCCGCTACTTGCTGGAAGCATGGCTGGGTCTGATCTTCGGCCCCAAGATCCTGCGCTATGGCCTCCATCACCCTGTATTGCTGCTCCTGGTCGCCCTCCTATTGGCCGTGGGCGCCTATTTGTACGGTCGCCGCAAGGCTCGCCGCTTGGCCGATCCCGGCGGGCAGGCCGTGACGGACTCTCGTCTTACTCCGGGCCGCCGCTAGTCCGCTCCCTTTCCCCCCGAACCCCCGCCCACCTCGCCTCATGCCCAATTGAGCCTGCTCAGCTTCGCGCCTACGCTAGCTCCATGCCCGGCACGGAATTGGATGCCTTGCTCATTGAGGATTCCGAGGACGATGCCCTGCTCGTCGTACGCGAGTTGCGGCGCGCGGGCTTCGCACCCCGCCATCGCCGCGTGGACACCGAAGCCGGCTTGGCTGCCGCCTTGTCCGCGCAGCCTTGGCAGGTCGTGATCGCCGACTATCGCATGCCCGCGCTCGGTTTCGACACCGCCTTGCGTCTGGTGCGGGAACGCGACTCCGAAGTGCCCTTCATCATCGTCTCCGGCGCGCTCGGCGAGGAGCAGGCCGTCATCGCCATGCGTTCCGGCGCCCAGGATTACGTGCTCAAGGATAATTTGGTCCGGCTGGGTCCCGCGGTGGAACGCGAACTGCGCGAGGCCGCTGCCCGCCGCCAGCACCGCGCCGCCGCCGAAACCGCGGAGAAAGAGCGTCGCAGCCTGGAAGAGCAGCTGCGGCAAGCGCAGAAAATGGAGGCTCTCGGCCGCCTCGCCGGCGGCGTCGCTCATGATTTCAATAACCTCCTCATGGTGATCTCCGGCCAGCTCGCCATACTCCGCGCCCGCCCGGCTACGCGCAACGACGCCGAAAGCGTGGCGCGCCTCGATGAGTTGGCTTCCTCGGTGGACCGCGCGGCCGCGCTGACGCGCCAACTGCTGGCCTTCAGCCGCCGCCAGGTGGCTCGCCTCCAACCCCTGGATCTCGACCAAACCGTGGCCAATTTGGAGCACTTGTTGCAACGCCTCATCGGCGCCGGTGTCGAACTCACCTGCGACCTCAACGCTCCAGGCGCTGCAATCCTCGCCGATCCCCATCAGATCGAGCAGATCCTGATGAACCTGGCGGTCAATGCCCGGGATGCAATGCCGCAAGGCGGCCAGTTGGTGCTGCGCACCGAGCGGGTGCACCGCGGCCCCGCCACCGCAGGCGGTTTCGCCCCGGGGGAATATGTCCGCGTGCAAGTGAGCGATACCGGTCAGGGCATG
>DAHUYO010000005.1 GCA_027315185.1 Acidobacteriota bacterium | reverse complement strand
TGGTCTTGACCGGATCCGTGCGCGACCTGCGCTCCGAGCTCCAGGCCCAGCACTGGGCCCAGAAGGTCGCCGCGGGGCGGCGCCTGGTCAACCGCGTGGCGGTCAACGCGCCTTATGTGTCCGACGCCGTCCTGCGCGCAAAGATCGCGCAGCGGCTGATCTACAGCCGTCTGGATTGGGGCCAGATCTTCAACTTCTTCGCCGTCCATGTGCACCATGGCGTGGTTACGGTCAGCGGCAGCGCCTGGGATCCGAACAGCCGCTGGGCCGCGCTGAATATCGTCGAGAACACCAAGGGCGTGCGCGGGCTGGTGGACCATATTCGCCTGCAATCCTTGATCGGCAACGACGTCCGCTTCGATGCCGCGCGGGCCATCTATCGCAATGCCGTGCTGGCGCGTTACGCCATGAACCCGGCGCACACCATTCGCATCGTCGTCAATGACGATCGCGTGACGCTGCACGGGGTCGTGGAGAGTGCCATGGACCGGCAGCTCGCTTACATGGCGATCGCGCGGCTGCCCGGCATCTTCGGCGTGAAAAACGATCTGGTGGTGGCGCAACATGGCCACTCGGCGACTGGCGCCGGCATCTTCGCCGAGGGCTAAACTCCCGCCCGGCGGCGCACAGGGAGTGGGCTGCGCGCCGCTTGGGTTCTTGGGGGCCCACCCCGTCCCAGCGTCCACGCGTGGTAAGGACGCGATTTCCAAGCCGCCGCGCTGCGCGGATCACGGAGACCTGGCGACGCGCCGAGGCGGTTCCTTGCAGCCATCAGGCGCCAAACGAAGCCGCAGCGCAGCATAGGCGTAAAGGACGTCCAACGACGCGGTGCGACGTGTTATCGCCCCGCCGGCATTAGCTCCGCTATCCACCGCTGGGCGCACCGCACGGGGTTGGAGCGGGGCGAGAGGCAAGCAGGGCGAGGCCGCAGGCGGCGCGGGCCGGGAGGAGTACAGGGATTTACCCGATCCGGCCCAAGCCGCCGAGAACAAAGCCCTGCGCCGCTTATCGCCCCGTCTAGAGCAGGGAATCCCGGCTGCGGTCGGGCAACAACCCCACCGTCACCGCCGCCAGCACCGCGGCGAAGATCAAATACCCCGCCGCCATCATCGGGTTTCCGCTTGCGTGGATCAGCGCCAGCGCCACCAGCGGCGCCGTTCCTCCCGCCATGCCGATGCCCACGTTGAATGCCACCGCATGTCCGGTCACGCGATACTCCGGTGGAAATTGCTCCGCCAGCATCGCCGGCGCGGTTCCCATCATCAGCGCGAACAGGGCGGCGAATCCCAACTGCGCCAGCCATAGCCCTCCGCTGCTCCCCTGCCGCGCCAGGGCAAAGCCTTCCCACGCGAAGACCGCCACGCCGGCGAACGCCAGCGTCAGCAGCTTGCCCCGCCGCAAGAAGCGGTCTGAGATCCACCCCGCCAGCGGCACCACCGCCAGCGCCACCGCCTGCCCGACGGTATTGATGCGCAACACCTCCGCCAGCGGGAAATGGCCCCAGGTATGGGCGAAGGTGGGCAGGAACACCATTGTCAAATAGTCGGCGATGCCATAGCCGCTGGTGAACAGCGTGATCAGCAGCATCAGCCGCGGCGCCTCGCGCAGCGCCTGTCCCAGCGGCGCCTGCCGCCGCCTTGCGCCGCCTATCTCCGCGACCGGCTTGGCCTGCGCCGCGGGACGCTCGCCGCTGCGCCGTTCCGGTTCCGGCAATTGCCGTCGCAGCAGGTATCCCGCCAGCGCCAATATGCCGCCCGCCAAAAACGGCGCCCGCCATGCCCAGCTTTCTAATAAACTCGGCCCGGCCCAAGCCGCCGCCACCGCCGCCGCCCCCGCCGCCAGCAGCATCCCGACCGTCGAGCCGATATTCGCCAGGCTGCCGGTCAGCCCCCGCCGCCCCGGTTCGGCCACCTCCACCAGATAGGTCACCGAGCCGACGAACTCCCCGCCGACGGAAAAACCCTGGAACAGCCGGATCACGATCAGCAGCACCGGCGCCCACAAGCCGATGACCGCATAACTGGGCAACACGCCGATGGCCACCGTCGCCGCGCCCATCAGCGCCACCGAGACCACCAGCACGAACCGCCGCCCGATCCGGTCGCCCCAGCGGCCCAGCACCACCGCCCCCAACGGGCGCATGGCAAACCCTGCCGCGAACCCGCCGTAAACCTCCAGCAGCGCCGCCAGATGGCTTTGGCCGGGAAAAAACAAGTGCGCCAACACCGGCGCCAACAACCCATACAGTCCGAAGTCGTACCACTCCAAAATGTTGCCGATCGCCCCGGCCAGCAGCGCCCGCCGGCTCGGCCGACTGGCGGCGTGGGTGGTGTTCGGAGGAGCGGATGGTTCGGGCTGTCGTGGCGCCATCCGCCTAGCATCGCCCAATCCGGGAGCGCCGGCGTCCTGCCGGCCGCGCTCGCAAGGGTCCGGCGGCAGGCCGTAGCCCGCCCGCCCCGCTCGCCTCGGCTGCCGCACCCGCGCTGCCGCGTAAGCAGCGCGCCCTGGCGGCAGAGCTGCGGTCCACGTCCCCGTCGCTCCGGCGCCCGCCTCGGAAGGTGCGCGTCCGGCCGGGCCCGAAACACCTGCAGTACTAACTCGCCAACCTAGTCTTCTGTTATATTCACGGCTGGCCGGCTCTGGCTCGCTTCGGCGGGTACCTTCCCCCGCCAGCTTCACCGCTGGCGGCTGAGCCGGCCGCGATGCGCCTGGCCGCGGCGGGAGAGCGGCGGCCAATTGTGGTGCGATGACGCGCGGCCGAATGAATGAACCGATTCCACGGGGCGGCGTGGGCGGACAGGCGAGGACGCCCATCCCACTTTCTTCGCCCCGAGCGTAACAGTAGGGTAGCCGTCCCCGGCTGCCCGGCAAAGCCGCCGTCCCCGGCTGCCCGGCGAAGCCGGCGTCCCCGGCTGCCAAAACGCGGACGGGCGAGGACGCCTATCCCACTTTCTTCGCGCCGAGCGCACCAGTAGGGTAGCCGTCCCCGGCTGCCCAGCGAAGCCGCCGCCGGCCCGCCGCACCGCTAGCGAATGTGCCGCTCGAAGAACGCCCGCGTCATTGCCCCCGCCAGCGCCGACGCCTCGGGGTTGAAGCTGGCGCGCTGGTCGCAGTTGAAGCCATGGTCGGCTTGCGAAAACACCGTGGAACTGAACTCCTTGCCCGCCGCCGTCAACGCATCCACCAGTCCGCGCCGAATCTCCGGCGTGATGTGCTTGTCCAGCCCGCCCCAGTACAGCATCAGCGGCGCCTTCACCTCCGCAGCCTTTTCCGCCGGAAATCCCGCGCCGTAATAGCTGACCGCCGCCGCTAACGGCACGGCCGTTGCCGCCCACATCGCCACCCGGCCGCCCATGCAAAACCCGATCGCCCCAATGCGGTCCTTGGCCGCGCCCCCGATCCGGCCCTCCTTCTCCAGCCAGCCGTGCGCCGCCCGGATATCCGCCACCAAACCCTCCCGCGTGAGCCGTTTCATATGCCCCATCACCGCCGGAAAATCGTCGTATTTGCCCTCGAAGCCCGGCCCGCTCCGGTGGAACAGCTCCGGCGCGATCGCCGTGTACCCCTCCGCCGCCCAGCGCTGGGCCACATCGCGAATGTGGGCGTTGACGCCAAACGCCTCCTGGAACACCAGTAACCCGCCCCGCGGCGTGCCCGCCGGCCGGGCCACGAATGCCGCCATCTCGCCGTCATCGGAAACGGTTAACTTTACAGTAGTAGTTGAACCGGTCGCTTCCATGGTCATCGCCTCCTACGCGTGTAGTTGTTCCCCGCTCCGTGCTCGCGACCGCCCCTGCGCTTCGATCAGGACATGCAGCAGGGACACCGCCGCCGCCGTCACCCCGGGAATGTGCGCCGCCTGCGCCAAGGTCAACGGCCGCACGCGGGTCAACTTCTCCTTCATTTCCCGCGACAGCCCCGAGATCGCGGTGTAGTCGAAGCCAGCCGGAATCGCTTGCCCCTCCGCCTTTCGCACCCGTTCCATCTCCCGCCGTTGCTGCGCTAGGTAGCCGGCGAATTTGATCTCGGTTTCCACCGCCTGCTGTTCCCATCGCGCCGGGTCCGCTTCCCACTGCGCCGCCAACAGTCCGGGCAAATGCTCTTCTAACAGCGGCAGAAAGTCGCTAAACCGCAGTTCCGGCCGCCGCAGCAATTGTTCCGCCGTGGGCCGGTCGGGCAACGGCCCACCCGCCTTGGCATGCACCGCCGCCCCCGCCGGCGTTTTCGGGTCCGGCCGGTGCTCCGCGAAAAACGCCGCCAGCGTTTCGATCCGCTCCCGCTTGGCGCAAAACACCGCCCATCGCTCCGCGCTGACCAGGCCCACCCGCCGTCCCAGCGGGGTCAAGCGCCGGTCGGCATTGTCCATGCGCAGATGTAGCCGAAACTCCGCCCGCGAGGTGAACATGCGATAGGGTTCATCCGCCCCGCGGGCGATCAAATCGTCCACCAAAATCCCCGCATAGGCTTCGGTGCGGCTCAATACCAGCGCTTCCTCGCCCCGGACCGCCAGCGCCGCGTTGATGCCCGCAATCTGCCCTTGGCATGCCGCCTCTTCATATCCCGTGGTGCCGTTGATCTGCCCGGCCAAAAACAGTCCCGCGACGGCTTTGGTTTCCAGCGTCGGCCCCAGTTCCGTCGGCTGCACGAAGTCATATTCAATGGCGTAACCGGGCCGCAGCATCTCCGCCCGTTCCAACCCGGGAATGGACGCCAGCATCGCCGCCTGGACGTCCAGCGGCATGGAAGTCGAAAAGCCGTTGACGTAGATTTCGTTCGTGTCCAACCCTTCCGGCTCCAAGAAAATCTGGTGCCGGTCCTTTTCCGGAAACTTGACGATCTTGTCCTCGAAGCTGGGGCAATACCGCGGCCCCACGCCGGCGATCTGCCCGGAATATAGCGGGCTGCGGTGCAGGTTCTCGCGAATGATCCGCGCCGTCTCCAAATTGCTGTAGGCGATATGGCACTGCACCTGCGGGCGGGTGATGCGGCGGGTCAAAAATGAGAACGGCGTGGGCTCGGAATCTCCCGGTTGCGGTTGGAATTGGCCCCAGTCAATGCTGCGTCCATCCAGCCGCGGCGGCGTTCCCGTCTTCAGCCGCCCGCAAGCAAAGCCCAGCCGCTTCAACGCCTCGCCCAAATGGTGCGCCGCGGGCTCGCCGCTGCGTCCCGCCGGATAGGTCGTTTCGCCGACGTGAATCAGCCCGTTCAGGAATGTTCCCGTGGTGATGACCACCGCCTGCGTCGTAATCCGGCGCCCATCCCGCAGCAGCACTCCGGTCGCCCGCCGCCGTCCGTCGCCGTCGGCCGGCTCGGTGACGATGTCCACCACCTCCGCTTGGCGAATGTGCAGGTTGGGCTCGGCCTCCAGCACTTGGCGCATGCGAATCCGGTACTGCTTCTTGTCCGCTTGCGCCCGTGGCGACCATACCGCCGGGCCGCGGCTGGTGTTGAGCAGCCGGAACTGGATGCCGGTGTCATCCGCCACTTGCCCCATCACGCCGCCCAGTGCGTCCACTTCCCGCACCAGGTGCCCCTTGGCGATGCCGCCAATCGCCGGATTGCAGGACATTTGCGCGATCAGGTCCAGGTTCAGCGTGAACAGCGCGGTGCGCAAACCCATCCGCGCCGCCGCCACCGCCGCCTCGCATCCGGCGTGTCCGCCGCCTACCACGGCCACGTCGTATCGCTCCCCGTAAAGACCCGCTCCCGCCATCGCTCTTTCCATTCTATTCGCGTGGGCTGCCCCGTCTGCGGCGGGGCTGGGCCCGCGCGGGTCCCCGCGCGGGTCCCCGCGCGGGTCAATGTGTCGCTGCCGGCGGCAGGCACCTGGTAAACTGGCGCCATGAACGGTGGACGGCTCAGCGACGACGAAGCGATGATCCAGGGCATGGCGCTGTTGCGGGCGCAGATAGCGTCCCTTGGGGCTGGCGCCGAACCCCCCGCCCAAGCCCTGCGCATGATCGCCATGCGTTATCCGGAAGAAGCCGAGCGCATTGAGGCGGCCTGGCGCCTGGGCCAAGCCACCACGGTCACCGCCGTGCTGGGCGAAGTAGAAAAGCAGTTCGCCGAGGACACCGCGGAATAAAAAACGCCCGCCGGAAGGCGGGCGTTTAGCGAACCTCAGACCGGACGGTGCGGATTAGGAATCCGCCAGGCGCGCGGCGGTTTCCACCTCGCGGCGCGACATCGGTTTGCTGAACACGCGGTAGCGCGCCAGCAAAGCATGCTTCAATGCCCACTGGATGTCTTCATCGGCCGGCAGCTTGCGCCCATTGTCGCGGCAGTATTTATCGAGCTTGCCGTTATCCACCAGCGCCAGGCGAATGGTTCCTTCACAAACGATTGCCCGCGTCCCCTGGGGGATGAGGGAATATTTCATCATGCGGAGTTTGGTCATAAGCTCTCGTCTCGGCGATGCGGGCGACGCGCCGCTCAATCCGCGGTCGCAGCGAACGGCACCGAAAAATCCACTATATCACAGGATGCTCGATCCTGGTGGCAAAACAGCCACCGTGGCCGCGCCAATGCGCTGTAATAAGTCCATTAAAATCTAGTTGTTTGCTGTTCAGGGAGAAAATCTCCCATGCGTTTCCAAAATCTGGAGTACCCGCGGTTCAGGGAGGAACGGAAGGTGCCCGCGCGGCACCGGTCGGCCATTCGACCGCCCGCATTAGACCCTGCCCTGGGCGCCAGCACCCAATCACCTCGGCTCGCGCCGGTTCACTCCGCCGTTCCGTTGTTGTTGGTGGGCCATCGCGGCCATCGCCTTCAGCATTTGGGCCAACCGACGCACGAAGCGGAAAATTCGCTGGCCGCATTCCATCGCGCCTATTCCGCCGGCCTTGGCGGTTTGGAGTTGGACATCCGCAGCACTCTGGACGGCCATCTCGTCGTGCACCACAATGCCCGGCTGGGTCGGCGCTTGATCGCCGCCACCGCGCTGCAAGATCTGCGCCGGCTGCACCCTTATCTCGCCACGCTTCCCGAGGTCTTGCGCCACTACGGCTCGCGTTGTTGGTTGGACTTGGAACTGAAAGCGCCGGGAAGCGAGCAGTTGCTGGTGCATCTGTTGCGCCGCCAGCCGCCGCGGCGCGGTTTTGTCGTCAGCTCGTTCGAGCCCTCGGTCCTCCGCCGCCTGGCCGCCTTGGAGCCCACCTTGCCGCTGTGCTGGAACATCTCCTCCCGCCAGCCTTTGCGCTGGCCCCGCGTCTCCCTCGCCTGTGTGGCCGCCCACGAGCGCCGCGTCACGGCGTCCTTTCTCCGCGCCTGCCGCCGCCGCCATCTGCCCGTGCTCGCCTGGACGGTCAATCGTCCGGAGCGCATGCGCCAGCTCGCCGCCATCGGCGTCGCGGGAATTCTGTCCGATCACCCCGCCCTGCTCGCGGCGACGCTGGGTGCCGCCGCAAAACGGGCCCGCTAAACTGAGAAATCGTGCGCCTGGAGGATTTCGATTACGACCTGCCGCCGGAGCGGATCGCCCAGCATCCCGCACCGCAGCGGGATGCCGCCCGCATGCTGCTGCTCGACCGCCGCACCGGGATTTGTTCCGATGGCTATTTTCGCGACCTGCCGCGGCACTTGCGCGCCGGCGATTTGGTCATTTTCAACGACAGCCGCGTCATTCCCGCGCGTCTTTTCGGCCGCCGCGCCGGGCTGCGCGCCTTTCCCCATCCCGGTCCGCGCAATCCCGCCCGCAAGGACTTTTTGACGCGGCGCGTCGAGGTTCTTCTTACCCGCCGCCGCGACGAGCGCACCTGGGAGGCTTTGGTCCGCCCCGGCCGCAAGCTGCCGGTAGGTGAACGGATTCTGTTCGGCGGCAATCCGACCGGGCCGGAGCCGCAACCCGAGGTCACCGCGGAAATCATCGGCCGCGGCGCATTCGGCGAGCGCATTTTGCGCTTCGACTGGCAAGGAGAATTTTTTTCCCTGCTGGACCGCCTCGGCCGTCTGCCCTTGCCTCCCTACATTCATCGTTCGCCGGATTTGCCGGAAAGTCCCGAAGATCGCGAGCGGTATCAAACCGTCTTCGCCCGCCAACCGGGTTCGGCGGCGGCACCCACCGCCGGCCTGCACTTTACCCCGGCTATCCTCCAAGCCCTGGATGAGCAGAGAGTGGAACGCGCCACCATTACGCTCGAAGTCGGTCTCGGCACCTTCCAGCCGGTGCGGGAAGCGGAGATCGAGCGCCACGCCATGCACACCGAACGCTACCAAATCCCTGCCGCGACGGCCGATGCGGTTGCCCGCGCCCGGCGTGAGGGCCGCCGGGTGATTGCGATCGGCACCACGGTGACGCGAGCGCTCGAGGCGAGCTATGCCGCGCATGGGCAGGTCGTCGCCAGCGAGGGCGAAACCGACCTGTTCCTGTATCCGGGCCGCCCCGTGCATGTAGTGGATGGACTGCTCACCAACTTCCACGCGCCCCGCTCGACCCTGCTGATGCTGGTCGCCGCCTTCGTCGGCCGCGAGCCCGTCCTCGCCGCCTACCGCCATGCTGTCGCCGCCGGTTATCGCTTCCTCAGCTACGGCGATTGCATGCTGATCAAATGATAGGCGCGGGCCCCAGCCCCGCCCACGGCGGGGCGCCCCGCGTACCGCCGGCCCCCCTTGGGTCCTGGGAGCAAATCCGACTAGTCTCACTTTTCGGGCGGATACGGCGGGGTTAAGTCGCGGTAAATCAACGATTTTAATTTTCGCAGAGGCTAAGAATAAGACCCCGTTGATCGCGATTGCCGCAACGCGCCGGCCTTAGACCGCAGGCTCGACCGGCGGTCCCCATGCCGCCCGAAACTGCCGCGCCAAGGCGGTAATCTCCTCGCTTCGGCCGGCGCGCAATGCCGCCGCCGAGATCAACTCGCCGCCGACGCCGACCGCCACGGCGCCAGCCGCGCGATAGGCCGCCACGTTGTCCAGGTTGACACCGCCGGTCGGCACCAGTGGAATCTGGGGCAACGGCCCACGCAAGGCCTTGATGTACCCCGGCCCTCCCATGCTGCCGCAGGGGAACACTTTGACTAGGTCGCTGCCCGCGCGCCAGGCGGCCAGGATCTCGCTCGGCGTCAGCGCACCGGCCAGCATCAGGCAGCCGGCTTGCCGCGCCGCGGCGATGGTGGCCACATCCAGCCCTGGGCTTACCAGGAACTCCGCGCCCGCCGCCAGACAGCGCCGCGCGGCTTCGGCGTCCAGCACAGTGCCGGCGCCGACTGCGACCTGCGGGCCCATCTGCCGCCGCAGCGCGGCGATCGCCTCGAGTGCACCGGGCACGGTCATGGTGATCTCCACCACTGGGATGCCGCCCGCCGCCACCGCCTCCGCTGCCTGCATCGCCTCCGCCGTGCTGCCGGCACGGATGACCGGAATCACGCCGGCGGCCGCAATGCGTTCCTTGACCGCCGCCTTCTTCATTCGTCCCTCCATTGCCGTCCGCCTCCGCCGTCCGCCCCTGCCGCCGGAACTCGCCGTCCGCCCTCAGCGCGCAATCCGCGCGCTGACGCCGCGCATCGCGAACGTCACCTCCTCCAGCGTCGCCATGCTGGTGTCGCCCGGGGTGGTCATGGCCAAGGCGCCGTGCGCCGCGCCGCATTCCACCGCCCACTGCGCTCCTTGGCCGGACAGGAAGCCGTAGATCAATCCCGAGGCGAAGGAATCGCCGCCGCCGACGCGGTCATAAATCTCCAGTCCCGGACGCACCTCCGCCTCATGCCACTGCCCGCCGCAGAGGCAGATCGCGCCCCAGTCGTTGCGCGTCGCGGTGTGCGCCGTGCGCAGCGTCGTCGCCACCACGGGAAAGCCGAACTCCGCCGCCGCCGCTTGCAGCACCGCGCGGCAGGTCTCCGCCTCCGCCCGCCCTTTCGCCTCGTCCCAGCCGGGCAGGCCGAGCGCGGCGGTGAAATCTTCCTCATTGCCCAGCATCACGTGCGCCAGCGGCGCCAGCGCGCGATTTACCTCCCGCGCGCGCGCCTGGCCGCCGTGCGCCCGCCACAACGACTCCCGGTAATTGAGATCGTAGGAGACCACCGTCCCATGGCGGCGCGCCGCCCGCATCGCTTCCTGCGCCACCGCGGCGGTGGAATCCGACAGCGCCGCGAAGATGCCGCCGGTATGGAACCACCGCGCCCGCCGGCGGCCGAACACCTCATCCCAGTCAATCTCCCCCGGCCGGAGCTGCGACACCGCCGTGTGCCCGCGGTCGGAGCAGCCCAACGCCGGGCGCAGGCCGAAGCCGCGCTCGGTGAAGTTCAGCCCATTGCGCGCCGCGCGGCCGACGCCGTCATAGGGCATCCAACGCAAGAGCGCAAGGTCTACCCCGCCTTGCAGCATCAAATCCTCGACCAGCCGCCCCACGGGATTGTCCGCCAGCGCGGTGACAATCGCCGTACGCTGGCGGAAACAGCGGCGCAGCCCGCGCGCTACGTTATATTCCCCGCCGCCTTCGCTGACCTCAAAGCTGCGCGCCGTCCACACCCGCCGCGGTCCGGGGTCAAAGCGCAGCATCACTTCGCCCAGCGCCACCAAATCCCAACGGCACTCCGCCGCGGGCCGCAGCGCGGGCAGGGAAGGGGAGGGTTCGGAGGGGAGCATTTCGGGTGGAACTTTCCTTGCGAAGCGCCGCGCGTTGTTTGGCGGAAATAAACCGCCGCCGCCGGCGCACCAAGCCCAATTGTGCCGCAGCTCGGCTTTTCCTGCCCGGCCCCCCGGGGCAGTCCGGCCTGGCCGGGGACAGGGCGCGCCGGCCCGCCCTACTGCGCCGCCGCTTCTTCCAGCAGGGCCGATTTCTTTTCCCACTCCGAGTACAGCTTGGCGCGCCTCTCTTTTTGCTCTTCGTACCGCGCCACGGTGGACTGGGCTTTGCTCGGGTCGCGGAAGGTCTCATGCCGCGCCATGGCGCCTTCCAGCATGCTCAGCTCCGCTTCCACGCGGCTGATGTCCTCTTCCAGTCCCTTCACCGCCTGCTCGATCTTCTCTCGCTTTTGCGGATTCAGCCGCCGCTTCGGGTGGTCGGCGTTGGCCGCGGCTGCCTTGGGCTTGGCCGCCGGAGCCGCGGCCGGAGCTTGCGGTGTTTCCGCCGGCGCTGTGCCGCCGTGCTCCTTGCGGTACAGATAATCCTCGTAATTGCCGTCGTAAACGCTGATACCGCCGTCGGCGACTTCGACCACGCGGTTGGCCAAGCCGTCAATGAAGTAGCGGTCGTGGGAGACGAAGACGAGCGTGCCGTTGTAGGCTTGCAGCGACTCCAACAAGACGTCCTTGGCGCGCAGGTCCAGGTGGTTGGTGGGCTCATCCAGCAGCAGCAGGTTGGAGGGCTGCAACAACATCCGCGCCAGCGCGTAGCGGTTGCGCTCGCCGCCGCTCAATACGCCGATCTTTTTGAATACGTCGTCGCCGCTGAACAGAAAGCAGCCCAGCATGGAGCGCAGTTGCGGGCCCATCAGCACGGGACTGATGGCGGTCAGGTCGTCCAGCATGCGCGCTTCCGGGTCCAGGACCTTGTATTGGTCCTGGGCGAACAAATCCATCGAAACCTCATGGCCGACGATGCGTTCGCCCTCGGTGGGCGCGTCCTGGCCCGCCATCACGCGCATCAGCGTGCTTTTGCCCGCGCCGTTGTGCCCCACCAACACCACCCGGTCGCCGCGTTCGAGGATGAAGTTGACGCCGCGGAATACTTGCTTCTCCCCGTAGCTTTTGGCCACGCCCCGCAGTTCCAGCACCCGCCGCCCACTGGGCTTGGGCTGGGGAAACCGGAAGTGAATCACCGGCTCCTCGGGCGGGATTTCGATCACCTCCATCCGCTCCAGTTCCTTGATCCGGCTCTGCACCTGCTTGGCCTTGGTGGCGGAATAGCGAAAGCGGTTGATGAACACCTCGAGCTGCTCCCGGCGGTCCCGCTGGTTGCGCTCCGCCGCCCGCAACTGCTCCAGGCGCTGATCCCGCTGCACGATGTATTTGGTGTAGTTGGCGTGATACAAAGTCAGGCGGCCATGCGCCAGCTCGACAATGCGTTCCACGACGGCGTCCAGAAAATACCGGTCGTGGGAAACCAGCACGCACGCGTGCGGATAACGCCGCAGGAACTCCTCCAGCCAGTTGCGCGCCTCCAAATCGAGGTGATTGGTGGGCTCGTCCAGCAGCAGCACTTCCGGCTCCGCCAACAACAGCTTGGCCAGCGCGATGCGCATTTGCCAACCGCCGCTGAACGCCTCGCAGGACCAGTTCAGCTGTTCGGGCGGGAAGCCGAGGCCGGCCAGTACCACGCCGATGCGCGCGTCCACCTCAAAGCCGCCGCCCACCAAAAACGCGTGCTGTAGCTGGGCGTAGCGCTCCTGCACGGCGGCCGCATCCTCGCCCTGGACGGTGGCCAGCCGCGGCTCCAATGCGCGCAGCTCCCGCTCCATGTCCCAAAGATGGCCGAAGACCGTGCGGCACTCCTCCAGCAGCGTCTTTCCCGCCGCCGTCAGCCCTTCCTGCGGCAAATACCCGACGGTCTGGCGCTTGGTCTGGACGATGCTGCCGGCGTCCAGCGGCTCCAGGCCGGCGAGGATTTTCAGCAGCGTGGTCTTGCCGCTGCCGTTGGCGCCCACCAGCCCCACCCGGTCTTGGTCGCCGAGCAGCCAGTCGGCATTGGAAAATAAGGTGCGGTCGCCAAAATGCTTGGCGGCCCCGGTGAGTTGAATCATGTCGGGAATCGCCGCGGCGAACGTCCGCCGCGTGCTTTTTCCAGTATACCGGCCTCAATGCAGCGGCTTCAGCCCGATGCCGCGCGTCAGCGATGGAATGACGCCTTTGCCTTCGTATACGGTGTAAAACCGGTTGGCGGGCAGGTTGCGCAGCGTGTCCACGATCCCGCTGGGCCAATGAATCACGATCCTCTGCGCCGCCTTGTCTTTGCCCAGGCCGAACTGGATCCGCAGGTCGCTTTGCGAGATGAAGCCGCCCCCGCTGCGCACCTCCTTCATGGTCTTCAACCCATCCTGGTACAGCATCAACTCCGCGCCCAGCGCCGCCCGGTTGGACTTGACTCCGACCAGACGCAGGTTGACGAAGTTGCCGATCGGCCCCAGATTTTCGTAGAGCGATGGGCGCTGGTTCATGTTGTTGACGACCACCTCTAGATGCCCGTCGTTGAATAGGTCGCCCACCGCCAAACCGCGTGCCGACATGGGGTGGGCGAGCGTGCTTCCCGCCCGGGCGGTGATGTTGGCGAATTTGCCGTCGTGGAGGTTGTAATACAGTTCCTTCGGCTGCCGGTAGGTGGTGCCCAAGCCCTTGCCGTCCACCTCCGGGTAGACCATGCCGTTGTTGATGAAAATGCCCGGCCAGCCGCTGTTGTCGTAATCCAAAAACGCCACGCCCCAGCCCAGCCATTTGGTGATGTTCCCCAATCCCGCTTGGTAGGTCACATCATCGAAGGTGCCGTCGCCTTCGTTGCGATACAGTGTCGGCGTGTCGTCGGAAAAATTGGTCTTGACGATATCCAAGTTGCCGTTGCGCAGGTAATCTCCCGCCGACACCCCCATGCCCGCCTGCTCGGCGCCGTCACCGTTGAAGGCCACTCCCGCCATGGTGGCGACGTCGGTGAAGGTGCCGTTGCGGTTGTTGTGATAAAGGATGTTGGGCGTGGAATCGTCGCTGACGTAAATGTCGTCCCAACCGTCATGGGTGTAGTCGCCGGTCAGCGGCGTGAAACCGTAGTAGCCGTGCGGATGGTTGATGCCCGCGGCCTGGGTCACGTCGGTGAAGGTGCCGTTGCCGTTGTTGCGGTATAGGGCGTTCGTCGTGCCGGGCAAGCCTCGCGGCCCGCACATCACCGGGATTCCCTTCCATTGGCACCAGGGTCCCTGCCCCGGCTTGGGCACGCGGTTGTAATGAAAATCCACGTAGCGCGCTACGAAAATGCTGGCGTAGCCGCTATGGTTGTAATCGGTGAAGGCGCAGCCGGTGCTCCAATGTTTTTTCTTGGTGTACAGCCCGGCTTGCTTGGTCACGTCCGTAAATGTGCCATTGCCGTTATTGCGGTAGAGCACGTTGCGGCCCCAATAGGTCACGTACAGATCCAAATAGCCGTCGTTGTTGTAGTCGCCGACGCAGGCGCCTTGCCCCCAGCCGGGATGGCCCCACAGCCCCGCCTGCTTGGTGACGTCGGTGAAGGTGCCGTTGCGATTGTTGCGGTACAGGCGTCCGATCGGCGCCTGCCCCTTGGGGAAGCCCTGGACCGTCGAGCCGTTGGGCAGATAAATATCCGGCCAGCCGTCGTTGTTGTAGTCGAAGACCACGGCGCCGTTGCCGGTAGTCTCGATGATGTAATCCTTCTTTTTGTCTCCGCCGTAAACGTCCAGCATCATCAGCCCCGCCGGCTTGGCAATGTTCACGAAATGCACGGGCGGAATTTGGCTGGCGGGCAGCGGCTTGGGGCGATGCCGCTGCCGCGGCCGTTGCGCCAGCAGGGCTAAGCCCAACACCACCGGCAGCGCCAACATTCCTAGCCAGGCGCGATGATTGGGGCGGGACGGAAGGCGGAGCATAGGAAACGGAGCGGGTGGGTGGCGGGCCGAGGAGATCAGCACCGCCCGTTGCCTTTAACTTACCATCGGGGAAGCGGCCCGAAACGATGCGTCGGGGAGCGGCGCGCGCATCACTGCCGTCGCCGGTGTTGGGAGGCCCCGCGGCGCGGCCAGCGCGGCGGCCCCGGGCGGGAAAATGCGGAAAGGGATGGACCTTGGCTGACGATTATTGGCTGGGCATTGATCTGGGCGGCAGCAACAGCCGCCTCGCCGTGGCCGGGACGGATGGCGCGATCGCCGCCCGCGCCGCCGCCGGCTTGTCGCCCCTCGATCCCGCCGATCCGGTGGAGAGCCTGTTGCGGCAATGGGACCAACTCCGCCGTCAGGTGGAAGCGGCGGCGCCCGCGGGCCGATTGGCGGGCATCGGCCTGGCCGTACCCGGTTTCGTCAATGCCTCCGCCGGCACGGTCAGCGTTCTGCCCAATCTGTTCGGTGACGCCCGGGACATCCCGCTGCGGGAGCGTTTGGCCCGCCGCTGGGGCGCGCCGGTGTGGATCGAAAACGACGTCAAGGCTGCCGCCTTAGGCGAATTGGCCCATGGCTGGGGCCGGGAGATCGCTTCGTTCATCTTTGTCGGGATCGGTACGGGCACCTCCGCCGCCGCGATCCTCGATCGCCGGCTCTGGCGCGGCGCCCGCGGCCAAGCCGGCGAAATCGCCTTCGCCCTCACCGGTCGCGAATATCTCGGCCAGGACTTCGGCGAGCACGGCTGCCTGGAAAGCTTCGCGAGCGGTTACGGCATCGGCCGCCAATTCGCGCCCGGCGCGGATGGCCGGGCGGCGGCGCATGCCCCCGCGGCGTTCGCCGCCGCCGCTGGCGGCGACGCCCGCTCCGCGCGCATCCTAGCGGACGCCTGGGACCATCTCGCCGTCGGCCTCAGCGGCGCCGTCGCCATGCTGGATCCGGAGGCCGTCATCCTCGGCGGCGGCATCGGCAGCCGTCCCGAACCCGCCGCCGAACTGGGCCGCCGCCTGGCCGCCGCGATGCCATTTTTTCCCGTGCGCGTTCTCGCCAGCCGGCTCGGCGCCGAGGCGCAAGTGCTGGGCGCCTTGGCCGGCGCCCGCTCGTTGCCCGCCGCGGGCGCTGCCTCATAATCGAAGGATGCACTACCGCACATTGGGCCGCACGGGCTTGAAGGTCAGCGAAATTGGGTTTGGCGCTTGGGGCATCAGCGGACGGCAATGGATCGGCGCCGAGGACGCCGCCTCGATCCGCGCCTTGCAGGCGGCCCGCGACGCCGGGGTCAACTTCTTCGACACCGCCCTGGCCTATGGTGACGGCCATAGCGAGCAATTGCTGGCCCGCGCCTTCGGCAAGTCCACTGAGGTGGTCATCGCCAGCAAGGTGCCGCCCAAGAATCTGATCTGGCCCGCCGCTCCGGATTCCCGCCTGGACGAGGTGTTCCCCCGCGCCTACGTCATGGAATGCCTGGAGCGCAGCTACCGCAACCTGGGCCGGGAAATGGACCTATTCCAGTTTCATGTCTGGAATGATTCCTGGGCGCAGCAAGACGAATGGCGCGCCACGGTGGAGGCCATCCGCCGCTCGGGACGGGCGCGCTTTATCGGCATCTCCATCAACGACCACCAGCCCAACAACGCGCTCCGCGCCCTGGCCACCGGCTTGGTGGATGTGGTTCAGGTCATTTACAACGTCTTCGACCAGTCGCCGGACGACGAACTGCTGCCCTACTGCCGGCAGCACAACATCGGCGTCATTGCCCGCGTGCCGTTTGACGAAGGGGCCCTGACCGGGAAGATCCGGCCGGAGACGGTTTTCCCGCCCGACGACTTTCGCAACCAATATTTCGGCGGCGGGCGCAAGGAACAGGTCTGGGACCGGGTCAACCGCATTAGCCGCGCCTTGGACATCGCCATCGAGCAGATGCCGGAGACGGCGCTGCGCTTCTGTCTGTCCTCGCCGGCCGTTTCCACCGTCATCCCCGGCATGCGCACGCCGGCCCACGCCCAGGCCAACGCCGCCGCCTCTGACCGCGGGCCCTTGGCGGCCGATCAGCTGGCCAAGCTCCGTCCCTTTCGCTGGGAAAAGAACTTCTACGCGGAGATCTAGCCCGTACAATTTGGAGCTATGGACTGGAACGCTCGCCGCGTGCGGGAATTGATTGACGCCGCCTTGCATGAGGACCGCACCGTGGCCGACGCCACCTCGCGCCTGACGGTGGCGCCGGATCAGGAGGCGCAGGCGGCGGTCGTAGCCAAGCAGGAGTGCGTGCTCGCCGGCTTGGACCTAACGCCGCGCGTCTTCGCCGCCTATAACGCTCTGTCGCCTGCGGGCGACCGCCGGCCGCCGGTGGTGGTCAGTCATGACCGGGAGGTCTTCGACGGCGTACGCCTGGCGCCGGGGCAGGTGGTGGCCGTCTTGCGCGGCAACGCCCGCCAATTGCTGGCCTGCGAGCGCGTGCTGCTGAACTTTCTCCAGCATCTCAGCGGCGTGGCCACGCTCACGCGCCAGTTCGTCGCTGCCGTGCAGGGCACCCGGGCGCGCATTTTGGATACGCGCAAAACCCTCCCGGGCTGGCGCGCCCTGGACAAATACGCCGTCACCTGCGGCGGAGGCGTGAACCACCGCGCCGATCTTTCCGCCGGCGTGCTGATCAAGAACAACCATATCCGGCTGGCCGGAGGGGTCGCCGCCGCGCTGCGCCGGGCGCTGGAGAACCGCGATGACGGCATGGCGGTCGAGATCGAGGTGCGCACCGCCGAGGAGTTGGAAACAGCGCTGGCGGGCGGCGCGCAGCGCATTTTGCTCGACAACATGACCCCCGACCAGGTGCGCGCCGCCGTCGCCGCCACCGCCGGCCGCGCGGAACTCGAGGTCTCCGGCGGCGTCAACTTGGCCACCGTCCGCGCCTACGCGGAAACCGGCGTGGATTTCATCAGCGTCGGTGCGCTGACCCACTCCGCTCCCGCCGTGGATCTGGCCATGCGCATCGCGCCGGTCTAGCCGTGCCGCCACGCTTCCAGGGCGAGCCGCCGGCCGCATCGGGCTGCACCTCCGGCGCGGCGTTCGGCCCGGTCGAACGCCTGGGCTCGGTGGATTCCACCCAAACCGTCGCCACCCGCGCCGCCGCCGCCGGCGCGCCGCATGGCGCCGTGTTCGTCGCGGAAGCGCAAACCGCCGGGCGCGGCCGCCATGGCCACGCCTGGGCCTCGCCCCCTGGCGCCAACCTCTATCTCAGCCTCATCCTGCGCCCGCCCGGCACCGTCGCCGGGCTATTGCCGCTGACGCTGGCCGCGGCCCTGGCCGGGGCCGATGCGGTGGCGGAGGCAACCGGCCTGCGCCCGGACATCCGCTGGCCCAACGACCTGCTGCTGGAGGGCAAAAAATGCGCCGGCATCCTCATTGAGACCGGCAGCGATGCCGCCGGCGGCATCGGCGCCGGCGCGGCGGTGCTGGGCCTGGGAGTGAACGTCAACCAAGCCGTGTTCCCACCGGATTTGGCGCCCATCGCCACCTCCTTGCGCTTGGCCCTGGGCCGCGAATGCGACCGGGAGGGGCTATTGGCGGCGATCCTCCGCCAACTCTACCGGCGCTATCATCAATGGGCGGCCGGCGGCGTTCCCGCGCTGCTGGCGGCTTACGAGGCGGCGTCCTCCTATGCCCGCGGCTGCCGCGTTTGCGTCGGCGGCAGCCGGACGGACGGCCCGGAGGCGTTTACCGGTGTCACCGCCGGCCTCGATGCCAACGGCCTGTTGCGCGTCGCGCGCGACGGCGGCGGCATCGAGGTGGTCGCCTCCGGCGATGTCCGCCCCGCGCCCGAATCCACCGCATCCTAACTTTCGCCGCCAGCTCCATCCCATGCTCCTCGCCATTGACATCGGCAACACCAATACCGTGCTCGGCGTCTTCGCCGGGCCGGACCTGGCCGCCTCCTGGCGGCTGACCACGCAGCGCGCGCAAACCGTGGATGAAATGGTCCTGCGCGTGCGCGGTCTGTTCGCGGGCGAGGGCCTCGACGCACAGGCCATCACCGGGGTCATCGTCGCCTCCGTGGTGCCGCCGCTGGACAGCATCGTCCGCGCCGCCGCCACCCGCCTGTTCGGGCGCGAGCCCGTCTTCGTCGGCCCCGGGCTCAAGACCGGGATGGCCATTCACTACCAGCCGCCCGCCGATGTCGGCGCCGACCGCATCGTCAATGCCGTTGCCGGTTATGCCCGCGCCACGGCCAACGGGGCCACGGGCCCGGTGATCATCGTGGATTTCGGCACCGCCACCACCTTCGACGTGGTCTCCGCCCGCGGCGAATACGAAGGCGGCATCATCTGCCCCGGCATGGCCATCGCCGCCGAGGCGCTGTACCAGCGCACCGCCCGCCTGCCGCGCGTCGAGCCGCGCCGCCCGGAAAAATTGATCGGCTCGACCACGGTGGGCAGCATCCAATCCGGCTTGTACTACGGCTACCTCGGGTTGGTGGACGGCATTTTGCAGCGGCTGATCGCCGAACTTGGCCCCGGTACGCAGGTCATCGCCACCGGCGGCATGGCGCCGTTACTGGCCGGCGCTTCGCGCTATATCGCTGCCGCCGATGAAATGCTCACCCTTGACGGCTTGCGCCTAATTTGGGAGCGCAACGCCGAGCCCAGCGCTCACGCCAAGCCCGCCCCGTCGCGCTAGGCGCCCGCCGGGCCGCGGTCCCGTCGCGCCGCACGCGGGTAGCGCCGCGCGGCAAAACGGCCTGACGGCCGTGGGACAAGGCCGCGGCGCGAGCCCGCGCGCCGGGCCGCGGGAAAGGACGACGACGCAATGGGTGGGCGCTCGTTCGCCTCGCGCCCGGCTACAGCGCGGCGATGATGGCGTCAGTCATCGCCCGCGTGCCCGCGCCGCCGTCCAGGTCGGCGGTGCGCGTGCCCGCCTCCAGCGTCCGCCGCACCGCAACCTCGATCGCCGCCGCGGCGGGCTCCTGGCGGAAGGTGTGGCGCAGCATCATCGCCGCCGACAAAATCGCCCCTACCGGATTGGCGCGGTCCTGGCCCGCCAGGTCCGGCGCCGAGCCGTGCACCGGCTCATACAGGTCCACCGCTCCGCCCACCGACGCCGAGGGCAACAAGCCCAGCGAGCCGGCCAAGGCCCCGGCTTCATCGCTCAAGATGTCGCCGAACAGATTGCCGGTCACGATAACGTCGAACTGCCGCGGGTTCAGCACCAACTGCATGGCGCAGTTGTCCACGTACATGTGCCGCAGCTCGACCTCCGGATACTCCGCCGCCAGCCGCGTCACGGTTTGCCGCCAAAGCTGGCTGCTCTCCAGCACGTTGGCCTTGTCCACGCTGGTCAGCCGCCGCCGGCGGCCGCGCGCCAGCCCGAACGCCACCCGCGCCACGCGCTCGATCTCCGCCACGGAATAGCGCAGCGTGTTCTCCGCCGATTGGCGGTCCGCGGCGAAGCCGCGCGGCGTGCCGAAGTAAATGCCTCCGGTCAGTTCCCGCACCACCAGAAAATCCGCCCCGGCCACGACCTCTTCCCGCAGCGGGCCGGCCGCTCCCGGCAGGCGCAGCATGGGCCGCAGATTGGCGAAGCAGCCCAGCGCCTTGCGCAGCGCCAGCAGGCCCGTCTCCGGCTTGCGTTCCGGCGGCTCGGCGTCGAACTCAGGCGCGCCCACCGCTCCCAGCAGCACCGCCTCCGCCGCCAGCGCCGCTTGCTTCGTCTCTTCCGGGAACGGCGGACCGCCGGCGCGCAGCGCCGCCCCGCCCATCGCCTGGCGGGAGAAGTCGGCGGCGAAGCCAAAGCGGCTGCCCGCCGCGTCCAAGACGCGAACCGCCGCTTCCGTGACCTCCGGGCCGATACCATCGCCCGGCAACAAGCAAATGCGAAATGTCGTGCTCATGATTGGATCGGAACGGCCGGAACGACGGTATGGGCGAAATCACCGCCCTTGTACAACAGCGGCTCGCCGCTAGCCTTGGCCAAAGCGTAGGCGAAGCAGTCCCCCAAATTCAGCCGGGCCGGACGGCCGCTGCCCTTGCCAAAGTCACGGTACGCCGCGCGGGCGATCTCCGCCTGCTCGACGGTGACCGGTTCGATGACAATCTCCGCTCGCCGAGCAACTGATCGAATTTCCGCCGCGCGACGGGATCTTCCTGACTTTCCACCACCACGGCCGCCTTGACGTAATTGACTGCCGAGATGCGCGACGGTCGCTGGCGTGCGGGCGCCTGTGCGCAGGCAGGCGCCTGCGGCTCCGCGCGAAGGATGGCTACCAGGGCCGAGCTGTCCACGATCACTGCGGCAAGCCCCGCGCGTCGTACAGCCAATCGTCCAGATTCAGCGACCGCAGCGGTTCACCCAACCGCTGGGCGCAATCCTTCCCGATGGCCAGAAGCTCTTCGGCGGTAACCCGCTCGGGCGCGGTCAACCGCTCTAGCCTTTCGCGCACGCCGACGGTTACGGCGGCGGTTTGGCTTTCGCCGGTTCGCTCCGCCAATTGCTTGATCCGGCCCTCGGCAACAGCGTTCTTGATATTCAGCGCCACGGCACTATTCTACGATTACACCGCCGCGGTACACCGTTCTACACGCCCCACAGGTTTTCGTCGCCGGCATGCGGCTCGGGCCCCGGGGCCTGATAGACCGTCGCGTCTTCCAACGCGTGCAGCCGGTAACGCGCCCGCGCCGGAATCACCGCCGCGTCGCTGGCGCGCAGCAGCGCGGTGTGCTCGCCGATCACCAGCTCGATGCGCCCGCCGATGGCGGCGATCATGCGCGCCTCGTTGGCCGCCTGCCCCTCCACCCGCTCGCCGCCGCGCAGGGACTGCACCTGTCCCCGCGCCGTGCTGATCTTGCCGCTGCTCATGCCCGCTCTCCCCCGCCCACAGCCGCCGGCTCCGCCGTTTCGATCAGCTCGCGCAGGTCGGCGTCATTGACCACCTTTTTGCGGTCCGCCACCGTCAAAAACCGCTTGTACACTCCGTCCAGCTCCCGCCGGTCCAACTGCACCCCCAGCGCGGCCAGCCGCTGCGCCAGCGCATGGCGTCCGGAGTGCTTGCCCAGCACCAGTTGCGTCCGCTCAATGCCCACCGACTGCGGCGTCATGATCTCGTAGGTCAGCGGCGATTTCAGCATCCCGTCCTGGTGAATGCCGGCTTCATGGGCGAAGGCGTTGGCCCCGACCACCGCCTTGTTGGGCTGCACCTGCACCCCGGTGATGCCCGCCAGCATTTGGCTGACCGGATACAGCCGCTCGGTGCGGATGTTGGTTTGGTAGGGCAGGGTGTCGCGCCGCACCGCCAGCGCCATCACGATCTCCTCCAGCGCCGCGTTGCCCGCCCGCTCGCCGATGCCGTTGATGGCGCACTCCACCTGCCGCGCGCCCGCCGCCACCGCCGCCAGCGTGTTGGCCACCGCCAAGCCCAGGTCGTTGTGGCAATGCACGCTCAGCACCACCTTGTCGGCGTCGCGGATGCGGCTCTTCAGCCCGGTGATCAGCGCCGCGTACTCCGACGGCACGCAGAAGCCCACCGTGTCCGGCACGTTCAGCGTCGTCGCGCCGGCTTCGATCGCCGCATTCAGCACCTCGGCCAAATAGTCCAGATCCGTGCGCGTCGCGTCCTCGGCGGAGAACTCCACGTCGTCGGCGTATTCCCGCGCCAGCCGCACCGCGCTATACACGTCGGCCAGCACCTGCGCCCGCGACTTCTTCAGCTTGTACTGCAAATGGATGTCGCTGGTGGCGATGAAGGTGTGGATCCGCGGCCGTGCCGCGCCGCGCAGCGCGTCGCCCGCCCGCCGCACGTCGCCTTCCATTGCCCGCGCCAGTGCCGCCACCGTGGCCCGGCGGCAGGCCTGCACCACCGCCGTCACGCCTTCGAAGTCCCCCTCCGAGGCGATGGGAAATCCCGCCTCGATCACGTCCGCGCCCAACTCCTCGAGTTCCCGCGCCAAGCGCAGCTTCTCTCCCGGCGTCATGCTGAAGCCGGGGGCTTGCTCGCCATCCCGCAGCGTGGTGTCGAAGATCTGAACCGTTTCCAGGGCGTTGCTCTCCGGGCTAGGACTCATGACAAGACTGCCTTTCGCAAAGGGTACTCAGTTCCTAGCTTACCGGCCGGTCGGCAGGTAGTCAAGCCGTCCCGCTCCGCCCGGATCCCCGCCCGCCAATCCCCATACTGGCGCCGCTCCGAATCTCCACGCCGAGCGCCCGACGCCCAGCTGTCCACGCCGAATGCCCGCGCGCCGAATCCCCGCGCCGGATGTCGGCGCGGAACGCCTACGCCGAGCGCCCACGCGGAATACATGGAACCGCGATTTAAAATAGGGATGGGCCAATGAATGCATACGCATGGGCCAATGACCGGCCGGGGAAGCGGCGCGCTGCGCATCGGCGCCGCGCTGACGCTGGCCTACGTCGTGTTCACGCTGGTGGCGGGCATTTGGGGCCATTCGCTGGCCCTCATCTCGGAATCGGCGCATAATCTGACGGATTTTCTGGCTCTGGTGCTGAGTTGGCTGGCGGTCTACTTGCAGGGCAAGCCGGCGGACCAAAGCCGGACCTTCGGGTATCAGCGGGCCGGCGTGCTGGCGGCATTCTTAAACGTCCTCACGCTGCTGGTCCTGACGCTGTTCATCGTGGTGGAAGCGATCGCCCGGCTGCATGCTCCCGGCGACGTGCATTCCGGCTGGATGCTGATCGCCGGCATCGTCGGCGTGGCCATGAACACAGGCATCGCCATTTCTCTCACGCGGCATCGCGGCGACCTTAACCTGCGCGGCGCCTTCGTGCACATGATGGGCGACGCCGTCTCCGCCGCCCTTATCGTCGCCGGCGCCATCGCCATTTCCATCACCGGCCAGACCATCATTGATCCGCTACTGTCGCTGGTCATCGCCGGTTTCATCATTTGGACCAGCTGGGGCGTCTTCCGCGAAACCATCAATATTCTGCTCGAAGGCGCGCCCAGCGGCATCCGCCCCGATCAGGTCGCCGGCGAGCTGCTCTCCCTGCCCGGCGTGCAGGGCGTCCACGATCTGCATATCTGGAGCCTCGGCTCGCACGCCCACGCCCTCAGCGCCCACATCCGCATCGCCAACATTCCGCCCTCGGAAAGCGACGCCATTCTGCGCCGCGTCCGCCAGCGGCTGGGCGACCGCTTTCACATTCACCACACCACCGTGCAGTTCGAGAACCAGTGGTGCGATACCGGTGAGTGCTGCCAAATTCCCCCCAACCGTTAGCCGGTGCCTCGCGCTCCGGCGCGCCGCAATCCCGCCGTAGCCGCTTTCCACGCCGGCGTATGCGGTTGGGCGGGGCGAGAAGCAAGCAGCGCGAGGCAGCCAAAGCGAGGGCAAAGGAGCGTACCGGGACGTACGTGCGCAGCCCGAGCCAGGCCGTAGCGCCGGCGCCCGACAAAGCTGCAGCGGAGGCGCCCAACAAGCCGTAGCTGGTGCAACCGGCGGCCCTGTGCGGGGAATCGCAACCCTCCATGAGTGGCCGCTGTCGGCAGCGGAAGGCGGCGCGGGGCCGGGCCCCGCATCAGGGGCGGAACTCGCGTCCCGCCCGCCGGTTGCGCTTTGCCGCCGCCGCGGCCGGGCTGGCCGTGGCGTTCCTGTCCGCCTGCGGCCTGCGCCAAGTCAAGCTGGATCCCACCAACCTGACCCCCGCGGCGATCGGCCGCATCCATCTTGGCCATACTCCCGCCGGGGAGACGACGGTTCTGCTGCAAGTTCGCGCCCTGGCTCATCCCTACGATCTGCGCCCGCCGCGCAAGGCCTATGTCGTCTGGATCGAGGCCCTCCACTGGGGCGAACCGGTGGACAAGGGCGTGCTGGCAATCGGCCCGGACTTGCGCGGCGCCATGCGCACCACGACCTCCTTGCGCCGCTTTGATCTGTTTATCACCGCGGAGGATCAAGTCAAACCTAGTCAGCCCGACGGCCCGGAAGTGCTCCGCGCCACGGTCGGCGGCGGCTGATTTTCGTGAAGGAGCCGGTCATGTTTGGCATCGGCCAGCGCAAAATCGTGCTTCGTCCCAGCGCTGCCGTTCCCGGCGCCATCGGCCAGGCCACTGTCGGCCGCGACAAGAACGGCAATTCCACCGTGCACCTCGAGGTCTGGCATCTGGCCCGGCCGCAAGACCTGACCCCGCCGGCGGAGATCTATATCGTGTGGGCCCGCGCCGCCGCCCAGCCGCCGGAAAATAAGGGCGTGCTGCGCGTCAACGCCGGCCTGCAAGGCGACCTGCGCTTTACCACCGCCGCCGGCGAATTCGCCATCTTCATTACCGCCGAAACCAACTCCAGCCCTTCGGCTCCCGGCGCGCAGGAGGTGCTGCGCGGCGCGGTGCCCGGCGCGCAAGCCGCCTAGGCGGTTGGAGCGCACTGCTCCCGCGGCGGCCGCTGCACCCGCCATGCCAACGAGAACGCGGCGCGTGGGCCGGTTTCGCCTGCCCGCCGCGCCGCGCGAGGATGACCGCCCAGGACCGCGGCCGAAGCGGCGGTCGCGGCGCAACGCGCCGCCCGCGCCATTGCGGCTATGCCGCCGGTTTTGGCGCCGGTTGCCGCGATCGGGGTCCCATCTTGATGCCGCCGCCACCGGTGGCGCCGCCGGCGATGGCGCAGCCCAGCGTGATCAGGGCGATCCAAAACATGCCCCAGGAAAGCGACCCGCCGACGTGCTTGACGCCGCGCGCGGCGGTGGTGCCGGCCGTGGCCGCCATGCCCTTCAGCCCGCCCGCCGGCCCGGCTTGCATTTGTCCGATCGCCGCCTGCGCCCGCGCCAGCGGAATGCCCGCGTCGCCGCTCAGCGCCGTCGCTGCCGCGCCGGTGTTACCCGCCGCCAGCAATGCGCCGATATGCGCCGCCTCGGCCCGGGTGACGGTGATGCCTTGGCTTTGCAGCGTGCCTTGCAGCTGCGTGACGCCCGCCGTGGCCGCCGCCGGCGCGGCGCCGCCCACCGCGGCCACTCCGCCTGCCGCCACGGTCACCGCCTGGCTGGCGACATAGCCGACCAGCAGCACCATGCTCAGCACCACCAGGCCCCACATCGGCAGCGCCTTGCCGATGCCATGATGCGTGGTCGCCGGCGGCGTGCGCCCCGCTACCCAGGCGCCGATGTAGGTGGCGATGAAGGTCACGATCGCCAGCCATACCACCGTCCCGCCGCCGACGTTGGCCCAGGACGCGGCGCGCAGCGGATTCAGGCTGGAGAAGCCGATGCCCAGCACCAAAAACGCCAGAATGCCCTCCACGCCGAGAAAGACCAGATACCCGGTCCAGACTCCGTTCCACTCCACGCCCCTTTCCCGCGCCAGCGGCTTGGTTCCGGAAGCTTGCAGATCGCGATCCGCCTGGCGGCGGATAAACATTCGGCGTTCGATATTGCGAACTGTGCTCATGTGCGCTCACCCTCCCTTTCCACTTGTGCGATGCGGCGAAAGCCGCAGGGGTGGGTTGTTCGCACGGCGGCAGCCCGCACGCCGCCTCCGGGACCGGTCGCGGCCCGGTCCTTCCCCGGCGCTCCCCCGGCCCTGGCGCGGCGGCGCTTGCGCGGCGATGCGCCCGCCGCTACTCCGCGCTTTCCCGCGTGGCGGGTTCCGGCCGCCAGGCGAAGCGTCCGGCGTTTTGTTCCACTCGCGCCCACGGCCAGTCCGGATCGTGCGGGAACGCCACCAGCCAGTCTTCCCGCGCCGCCCGCTCCAGAAAGGCCTGTTTGTTATCCACCGTTTCCAGCGGGAACAGATCGAAGCTCATTAGCCAGGTCGGCTTCAGGTGCCAGCGCGTGGGCAGCAGATCGGAGATGTAGCAGGCCGTTTGTCCGCCAGAGCGGATCACCACCGCCTGCATGCCGCGCGTGTGGCCGGGCAGGCGCAGCACCTCGATGCCGGGGCGGAGTTCATGGGCGCTGCCCGCCGCCGTGTCCAGGACTTCCATCTGGCCGCTGGCCAGCAGCGGCTCGTAGTTGTCCGCCAGAAAGCTGACCGCATCGCGCGGGTGGCGGCGGCGCGCGTGTTCCAGCTCGGTCCGCTGCGTGTAATAGCGCGCGCGGGGAAACGCGGCCACCACGCGGCCGTCGCCGCGCCGCACCGTGTTCCATCCCGTGTGGTCATAGTGCAGGTGGGTGTTGATGACCACGTCCACCGTATCCGGCGCCACGCCGGCGGCGGCCAGCCGCTCCAGATAATCGCGCCGCGGGTCCACCCGCCAGTTGCGCATCTGCTTGTCGGTCAGCTTGTCGCCGCAGCCGGTCTCGATTAGCACCGTGCCCGCGTCGCCGCGCACGATCAGGCTGTTCAGGCCGCACCAGATCAGGTTGCGCTCATCCGCGATGGGCGGTGCGTTCCACATCGCCTTCGGCACCACGTTGAAGAACGCCCCGCCGTCCAGCTCATAGCCGCGGTCGCCCACGGAAATCAGTTCCAGGTTGCCGAGCGCCAGGCGGCGCACGGGGGGATGGGCAATTTCAGGGTTCATCGCGAATTCGGTTTGGCCTCGCCGCCGTTTGGCGGCGCGTGCACGCCGGCTCTTTCTATTCTATGGAGCCCATACAGGATCGCCGCCGCCGCCACCGCGATCAGCACCAGCTCCACGCGGCCGGCGTCCTGGAGCACGCGGCGCAGATGGCGGCCCAAAAAATACCCGCCCGCCGTCACCACCGCCGCCCAGGCCGCGGCGCCGGCGGCGTTGTAGGGCAAAAACTCCCGCCAGCGCATGCGCGAAATGCCCGCCGCCGGGCCGGCGAGGATGCGCAGCCCGGTGATGAAGCGCGCGAAAAAAATCGTCACCCCGCCGTAGCGGTGGAAAAAATGCTGCGCGTATCCCACCCGCCCCGGCGTCAGCCGCAGCAGCCGCCGGATTCCGGCGCCGGCTTCCCGCCCGATCCAATAGCCCAGGTTGTCGCCCAGCGTGCAGGCGGTAGCCGCGATCAGGAACACCCACGGCCAGGCCAGGAACCGCCCTTCGCGCGACAAATACGCCGCGTAGAACAGCGTCAGCTCGCCCGGCAGCGGCACGCCGGCGTTTTCCAGCAGCAGCAGCGCCGCCAGCGCCCAGCCGCCGTAGGCCGAGAAGAACTGCGGGATTTGGCTGAGCCAGGACGCCACGGAGGTGGGCATGGGGCAGGTTAGCGCGCTTCCCGTGGCGCTGTCAGGCGGCCCGGCCGTCGCAACGGCTCGGAACCAAGGCGCCGCGCCGCGCCCGGGCCCTAGGGGCGCGGGCGGCCTCGCCCGCCCAACCATGGCCCCCGCGGCAGCGAAAGTGGGATAGCCGTCCTGGCTGTCGCATCCCGCCGCCCAACGCCGGGCGGCACTGCGTACCGGCGGTCCGCGCCCCCAGGGCCCAGCGCCGGAACGTAGGTTGCGGGGCGGCCGTTCCGGCGGTCGCTTCCCGGCGCCCGCACCTGGAAAAGCTTCCCGAATCGGTCCGCGCCGAGGCCCCCGCACCCCGCGGCCGGGCAATCTGTGGCGGGCGAAGCTGCGTCCAATCCCAGCGCCGCCGCTTCGTTCGCGGCGTCCGCTCGCGGCAAGACGGCCCGGCCCGGCGCGCTCGCGGGCGCAGCCGGGCGCGCAAGCGGGGCTCTGCCCCGCCAGCTAGGAATGCGGGACGCCCCGCCGCCGGCGGGGCAGGGGCCGTGCCTATCCCCCAAAGCGGGACGCCCCCCCCCCCGCCGGCGGGGCAGGGGCCCGCGCCTATCAATGAGTTCGCCCGCCCTTTCCCCTTGCCCCTCTCCCGCCGCCGCGCCGCTGCCGGCGGTGAGCGTGCTCATTCCCACCAAGGACCGCCCGGCGGATTTGCTGCGCGCCGTGGCCAGCGTGTTGCGCCAATCCGTTCCCGCCGCCGAAATCGTCATCCTGGACCAATGCGCCGATGGCGCTTCCGAGCGCCGCATTCGCCGCCTGCATGCCGCCTGGTCCGGAGCGAGAACGGGACCCCGGCCCGCAGCAAGTTCCGGCGCCGGCGCCGGCGCCGCCCCGCCGCCGCTGCGCTACTGCCGCGCTCCCGCGCTGCCCGGCCTGGCCGCCGCCCGCAACCGCGCCATGGAAATGGCGGCGGGGGACATTTGGCTTTTTCTCGACGATGACGTGGTTCTGGAGCCGGACTATCTCGCCGCCCTGCTGCGCGCCTATGCCGCCCATCCCGAAGCCGCCGGCATCTCCGGCGTCATCACCAACTATCGCCGCCCGGGCATCGCCTACCGCGCCTGGCGCGCCGTGTTTGCCCTCGGGCCGTTTCGCGATCCGCGGCAAGCGGTTTATTGGAACGCCGCCCGCCTGCGCCTCGCCCCGCCCCGCCGCGTGCGCCGCCTCGGCGGCGGCCTGATGAGCTTCCGCGCCGCCGCCCTCGCCGGCCGCCGGTTCGATGAGCGCCTCGCCGGCGTCTGCGACGGCGAGGACGTGGACTTCTGTGCCCGCCTCGGCCCCGGCGCCGTGCTGCTGATGGCCCCCGCCGTCCGCCTGGCCCACCATCGCAGCCCCGTGGGCCGTGAGCCCATCCACTGGCTGCGCCGCCAAGCCCGCTCGGAGGCGTATCTGTACTGGCGCAATTGGCGCGACGGAAATTGGCGGGCTTGGCCCCGCCGCCTCTGCTTCGCCTGGCTGCAAACCGGCTACGCCCTGGCCGCCCTCGCCGGCTGCGCCCGTCACCGCTCCGCCCGCTCCTGGCGCGCCTGGCGCGCCGGACTCGCCGACGCCCGCCGCATCGCCGCGCCGGAAAATCCCCCGCCCGCCGCGGTCAGCCCCAGCCGCCCTGCCGCGCGCCGCCCCGGCCCGCTGCCCTGAACGGCGATTAGCAGCGGCGAACGGCACCGCGGTTGAGCGCGTGGACGTACTAGCCGGCGCCGCCTGCTTCGGCCACGGCGGCCTGGGCCGCGCCGCCCCCCCCGGATGCCGGACCCGCCGCACAGCGGCATCGGCGAGCTGAATCCGTCCGAGTCTGCTAACGCGCCGTCGGCTTGCAAACGGCAGGATGCTCGTTCTGGAGGTCAAGGGCCAGGACAACCAGGAACAGCGCACCAAACGCGAGTTCCTGGCGGAATGGGTCCGCGCCGTCAACGGCCACGGTGGCTTCGGCACCTGGGCCGCCGACGTTTCCCTCCAACCGACCGACATCCACGAACTCCTGGTACGGCACGAGGCCGCAAATGATTGATTGGTATTTGCAGTTGCGGGCGCTCCTACGGGAAATCAGGGTGAAGGCAGCCGACGCCCTCAGCGCTTCCCAAGGCGGAGGAAAGGATGCGGCCCGTCCATTCAACGAGTACCTGAAGGCAGATTGCGAAAAGCTTAAGGAGCTTTGGAAGCATGAGTTCCCGACGCCGGTGCCGTCAAATCTCGGACGCCACGTCCATTTCGGGGCGGCGCAGGACTACGAGGACATCCTCAGATGCGACCTGTTTGAGGTCGAGCAGGGCGCCGACGAGAGGCTGCGGGCCTTTTCAAACGAAAAGGGCGCGCTCGGCTTTGAGCACCTGCTGCATCCTGCCGTCGAGAAATACGCATACGAGCAATACCGACACGGCCAATACCGAGATGCGGTGCTCAACTCCGTTATTGCGGTTTTCGACCTCATCCGGAGCCGCAGCGGCAGCCAGGCGGACGGGGACGCCTTGGTTGGCGAGGTTTTTTCATTGGACCGCCCGCGACTGGTTTTTAGCGAGTTGGAAAGCGAATCCGGCAAAAACGACCAGAAGGGGTTCATGCAAATCTTGAGGGGTGCGTACCAGGGTATCCGAAACCCGAAGGCGCACACCCTCGCCCACGATCTGGAACAGACCAAGGCCGCCCAGCACCTTGTCTTTGCCAGCCTTTTGGCACGGCGCGTGGAAGAATGCAAGCAGCCAACATAATGGTCGGAAGGCGGACAACCTACGCTGATGCGCGCGGCTCCTCCTGAGGCACTGGACAGGGAGAACTACCGGGATTTGCGCCGCGACTGTGACGTAACCCCGCCACCCATGACCGTATTGCGCGGGATTACGCGGTAGCGGCTAGTGGGCACGGCAGTGGGGCGAGATGCCCGGAAGCCGTTGCGACGCATCGTATTTGGCATCAATCCGCGCCTTCCGGTGTGGGATCGTTGTCGAAATTGCCACGGTAGGGGTCTGGGGTTCGAATTCGCCGCCCAGCGAAGATTCATGTAACCCTATGATCATGAATCCCGTGGTTGTCGCCAAACGCTCCGAGATCGAGGCCCTGTGCCGCCGCCATCACGTGCACCGCCTTGAGCTGTTCGGGTCGGCCGCTGGGGCGTCGTTCGATGCCGACCGCAGCGATTTGGATTTCCTCGTCACCTTTGGTGAACTGGCGCCCGGCCAGCACGCAGACGCCTATTTCGGGCTTTTGGAGGGGCTAGAGGCACTGTTCGCCAGGCCCGTAGACCTCGTGTCGGCAAAGCAGTTCGCCAACCCGTACTTCCGCCAAGCCGTGGATGCTACGCGCACCCCGATTTATGCGGCTTGAGGCCAAGAAATACCTCGACGACATTGGCCGTGCCAGCCGCCAGGCACTGGAATTCGCCGCCGGCAAGGATTTCGCGACCTACGCGGCGGACCCGCTGCTTCGGTCGGGGATTGAGCGCCAGTTGGAGATCGTGGGCGAGGCGATGGCGCAGCTAGCGCGGCTAGACCCGCAACTCGCCGCTCGCATTGCCGATTACCGCAGGATCATTTCCTTCCGTAACATCCTAATTCATGGATATGCGGAAATCGATGAGCGCATCGTGTGGGATGTGGTCACCGACAAGCTGCCCGCCTTTGCACGGCAGGCGGAGGCGCTGCTGCGCGAGGAGGAGCGCAGCTAGTGGGCAGACTTGCCGGCGGGGCGGGCGCGCGGGCGGCGTCGGCGACCGCCTGCTAGAATGCGCCTTAGCCCCATGTCCCAGACTTCGGCCACTCGTCCCGCCGCCTCCAGCCTCAGCCGCTTGTTGCAGGCGAATTTCGACGCCCATGCCGACTGCCAGCGCCGCACCGCCGCCGAGCTGCTGCCCGCCCTCACCGCCGCGGCCGAGGCGATGATCGCCGCCTATCGCGGCGGCGGCAAGGCGATCTTTTTCGGCAACGGTGGCAGCGCCGCCGATGCCCAGCATCTGGCGGCGGAGTTCCTGGGCCGGTATTTGCAGGACCGCCCCGCGCTGCCCTCGCTGGCCCTGGCGGTCAACACCAGCGTGGTCACGGCCATCGGCAACGATTATGGCTATGAGCGCGTCTTCGCCCGGCAAATCGAGGCCTGGGCCCAGCGCGGCGACGCCGCCGTCGGCCTCAGCACCTCCGGCAACTCGCCCAATGTCGTGGCGGCCCTGGCGGCGGCGCGCGAGCGCGGCTGCCGCACCATCGCTTTCACCGGCGAGGGCGGGGGCAAAATGGCCGCCGTGGCGGAGATCCTGCTCGCCGTGCCCTCGCGGGAAACGCCGCGCATCCAGGAATGCCACATGCTGATGGGCCACGCGCTGTGCCAGGCGGTGGAGGAAGCGCTCTTCCCGCCCGCCTAGCCACGCCGGCAAATCGCCCCTCGCGCCGCCGCGCCGCCCGCCCGTCGCCGGGCGGCATTGCGGACCAGCGGTCCCCGCCTCCCGGGCCAGCGCCGCAACGGAGATTGTGGGACGCCGTCCACGGCGCCCGGCGACAGGCGCGTACGGTCTGTCGCGTGGAATGGGCTTCAGCCCGTGTGCTGTGGGCTTCAGCCCGCAGTCGCGCGGCGGCATTGCGGACCAGCGGTCCGCGCCCGCAGGGGCCAGCGGCCCCGCTCGCGTCCATCCATGCCCCGCCGCGATCCCCGCGCCGCGCGTTCTGAGGTAAGCTCAACGCCATGCGACGCCGCGAATTCTGCCAATGGCTGGGGGGCGCGGTTTCCGCCGCCGCCCTAGCCGCCGACCAACCGGCTGAAGCTTTGCCGCCCTCCGCTTCTGTCTCCCCCGGGGACGCCTCCGCCGCCGCGGCATCTTCCGGCTCCGCTGCCCCGGCATCCTCCGGCTCCGCTGCCGCTCCGCCGGCCTTCGGCCAATACACGCAGGACTACGCCGCCTTCTGCGCCCAGCCCACCGAAGCCCGCGTCTTCTACGCCCTGCGCGGCGGCCGCATCGTGGCCGAGCATCTCGACGCCGCCCATTGGCGGCCCACCGGTTTCGGCAATGCGCCGCCGCTGCCCATTCCCGGCGGCTCGCATGACGGCGTGCCGATGATCAGCCCCATTCCCGGCTTGGCCGGCGAAGGCCCTTACCAGCCCACCTGGGATTCCCTGCTGCAATACGAATGCCCGGAGTGGTATCGCGACGCCAAGTTCGGCATCTGGAACCATTGGTCGCCGCAGTGCGTGCCCGAGGACGGCGACTGGTACGCCCGCAACATGTACCTGCCGGGCCAGGGGCAGGCGAAGTTCCAGCGCGCCCATTACGGCCCGCCCACGCGTTTCGGCTACAAGGATCTCTGCGCCCAGTGGACGCTGCTGAACTGGGAGCCGGAAGCGTTGATGGACCGCTACGTCCGCGCCGGCGCCCGACTCTTCATCGCCCTGGCCAATCATCATGACGGCTTCGATACCTGGCGCAGCCGCCACCAGCCCTGGAACGCCGGCCGCATCGGCCCGCACCGCGATGTCATCGGCATTTGGGCGGGCATCGCCCGCCAGCACAATCTGCGCTTCGGCGTCACCGTGCATCAGGCGCGCAACTGGTGGTGGTTCCAGCCCTCGCATGGCGCCGACGCCTCCGGACCCCTGGCCGGCGTGCCCTATGACGGCGGCCTGCGGCCCGAGGAGGGCATCGGCCAGTGGTGGCAGGGCCTGGATCCGCACCGCCTGTATGGCGTCAAGCATCCGCACAACGCCCTGCCCGATCCCAGCTACGTCAAAAATTTCTACGACCGCACCCGCGACCTTGTGGACCAGCACAACCCCGACCTGCTGTATTTCGACAATGCCTTGTTCCCCCTCGGCTGGGGCGGCATGAATATTGGCGCCTACTTCTACAACCACAACATCCAAACCCACGGCGGCCGCAACGAAGGCGTGACCACCATCAAGAACGTCCCGCCGCATTTGGCCAAGGCCGTCGTCGCCGACATCGAACGCGGCTTGGCGGCGGGCATCCTGCCCCATCCCTGGCAGTCGGAGACCTGCATCGGCGACTGGCATTACCAGCGCAAGCTCTTCACCGCCCCCGGTCCCTACGGCGGCTACTTGCCGCCGCGCCAGGTCATCCATTGGCTGGTGGACGTGGTCAGCAAGAACGGCACCTTCATCCTGAACATTCCCGGCAAGCCCGACGGCACCATTGATTCCAAGGAAGAGCGCATCCTCGACGACATCGGCGCCTGGTTCCGGATCAACGGCGAGGCCATCTACGGCACCCGTCCCTGGAAGGTCTTCGGCGCAGGCCCGGACATGATCCACGCCGGTTCCTTCCAGGGCAAGAGCATCCGCGAACTCGGCCCCCGCGACATCCGCTTCACGCGCAACAAAGCGGGCTCGGTCCTCTACGCCATCGCTCTTGGCTGGCCCGCGGCGGAAATGGCCATTCGCGCCTTGGGCACGGCTTCGCCGCAGCGCCCCGGCAAAATCCACGATGTGCGCGTCCTGGGCACGGAGGAGAAGATCGTCTGGCGGCAGACCGCCGCGGCGCTGCATGTCCAGCCGCCCCGCCATCGCCTGGAGCCCGACTACACCATGGCCCTGCGCATCGCCCTGTCCTGACCGCGCGTCGTCAGCGCAGCAACCGTCCCGGTCTTCCGCGACGCGATGCCGGGGCGCGGGATGTGGGGTATGCCTCCGGCTTGCGTACGGCCGCGCTGCGCGCGGTCGGGGCGCGTACCGCCGCGCCTCGCGCGGCCGGCCCTGGGCGCGCGGGCGGACTCGCCCGCCGTGTTCGCCGCCATCGCCCGCGTCACCGTTGCGGTGGCATCGGCGTCAGCCTGCCGCCTAAGCGGGACGCGCGGCGCAGCCTAATCCGAATGCAGCGTGAACGCCGCGATCTCCGGCGGGCAGCCCACGCGCCAAGGGACGATCACCTTCCCCAGCCCGCGGCTGACGTACATGCGCGTCGCGCCTTCCTGCAAAAAACCGACGGGGAAGTGGCGGTCATAGAACGGCGCCGCGGCGGGAATGCCCAGATGGATCTGCCCGCCGTGCGTGTGTCCGGACAAAACCAAATCCACGCCGTGCCGCGCCGCGTCGGGCAGCGAAGCTGGGCTGTGCGCCAGCAGCAGCGTGAAGTCGTGCATTCGCCGCGCCCCCAGCGCCGCCGCCAAATCCGGCTGCTGCCGCGCGTCGTCAATACCGGCGATGGTGATGCGCTCGCCGGCGATCCGCACCCGCCGGTGGGTGTTGCGCAGCACGCGGATGCGCCGCCGCGCCAGCGCCCGCGAGATCATCGCCGCGTCCACGCGAAAATCGTGGTTGCCCAGCACGGCGAACACGCCCAGCCGCGCCCGCAGATGCCCCAGCAAATCCGCCACCGGCTCGATGAACTGCCGGGAGGCGGTGACGAAATCCCCGGTCAGCGCGATGATGTCCGGCTGCAGCCGGTTGGCCAGCTCCACCGCCCGCTCCGCCGCGCTGGAGGGCAGATACAGGCTGTAGTGAATGTCCGAGAGCTGCACGATCCGCAGCCCGGAGCAGTCCCGCGGCAGCCGCGGCATTTGCAGTGAATAGGCCGAGACCTGCGGATCGCGGGTAATGCGGCGCGGGGGATAAATCAGCCGGTGCACCTGGCGCAAGTAGCGGCGGCGCAACGGCAGGGGGTTGGTGTGCAGCGACATGGAAGGCTCGAAGCGGTTTCCCTGGGGCCTAGGGGCGCGCCGGCGCCGCTTCCTCCCGCCCGCGGAGATAGGCGGCGGCGGAGGGCAGCGGCGAGGTATGGCCGGCGAAGATCTCGGCGAACAACGCGATGCATTCATCGTGCACCCGGCCGTTGGTCGCCAGCAACTCCGGCGCCCGCAGGTGGTAGGGCTCCCCCGTCATGGTGGTGGCGCGTCCCCCCGCCTCGGCCAGGATCAGGCTGCCCGCCGCCACGTCCCAGGGCTTCAGCCCAAACTCCCAAAAAACCTCGAAGCGCCCGCAGGCGGTGTAACAAAGATCCAGCGCCGCCGCCCCCATCCGCCGCACCCCGTGCGAGCGCAGCGTCACGGCGTAATAGAAATGCACGTTCGGGTTCTGCTGCCGCTGCAAGGTCGGAAAGCCCGTCGCCGCCAGCGCCGTGCGCAGCTCCGCGGCTTCGGAGACATGGATGGCATGGCCGTTCAGCGCCGCCCCCTGCCCCGCCAGCGCGGTGAACGTCTCCTGCATCACCGGGTGGTGCACCACCCCCGCCACCATGCGCCCGCGATGCTCCAGCCCAATCGAGACGGCGAACATCGGCAGGCCATGGGCGAAGTTGGTGGTGCCGTCCAGCGGGTCCACGTACCAGCGGTATTCCGCGCCGGACTCACGCCCGCCGCCCTCCTCGGCCACGATGTCGTGCTGCGGAAACTGGCTCCGCAGCCGCGCCACGATGAACGCCTCCGATTCCCGGTCCGCCTGCGTCACCAGATCCACGCCGCCTTTGTACTCCACCCGTACCCGGCCGTAGTGGCGCATCAGGATCTGGCCGGCTTCTTGCGCAATGGGAACGATGGCGGATAGGTAGTCTTGGTTCACGGGGTTCTCGGGGCGCGCGCCGGCGCGGGGGAACGGAACAGCGGTTCTCCTTATCTTACCGCCGCGCGCTCCCCTCCCCCACCGCGCTATCCCGCGCTGCTCCCGAGGAGGAAGTGGGACGGCCGTCCCGGCTGTCGCTTCCCGCCGCTCGGAGGGCGACGAAACGCAGGGCAGGGGCCCTACCCCACGGGCGGCGCCCGCTCAATACCGCGCCGCCCCGCCTGCCGCTCTGCCCGTCCCCCGTCCCGCGTCTCTCGCCCCCATGCTACATTCCTGGCCATGGCGTCCTTGGCGCTAGAAGCGCAAGAGTTCCTCGCCTATCTGCGCGGCGAGCGGCGCGCCGGGCCGCACACGCTGCGCAACTATGCGGCCGATCTGCGCCAATTTGCCGCCTGCGCCGGCGCGGCGACGGAGGTCGCCGCCGTGGACGCCGCCCTCATTCGCCGCTTCCTGGCGGAGCTCCATGCCCGCGGCGCGCAAAAAGCCTCGATCGCCCGCCGCCTCGCCACCCTGCGCTCGTTCTTCCGCTATTTGTTGCAGGAGGGACGCCTCGCCGCCAATCCCGCCGCCGCCGTCGCCTCGCCCAAGCTGCCCAAGCGCCTGCCGCCCATCCCCACCGCCGAGCAGCTGAACAGCGCCTTGGATTCCCGCCCCGCGGCGGAGACGCCGTTTCCCGAGCGCGAACGCGCCATCGTCGAACTTTTGTATGGCGCCGGCCTGCGCATCAGCGAGCTCGCCGGCCTCGACTTGGAGGGCATGGACTGCGCCAGCCAAACCGTGCGCGTGCTGGGCAAAGGCGGCAAGGAGCGCATCGTGCCCTTCGGCGCCAAGGCTCGCCAGGCGCTGGAAGCCTATTTGCCCCGCCGCGCCGCGCTGCTCGCCGGGCGCACTGCCGAGCCGCTGTTCCTCAACCGCCGCGGCGGCCGCCTTACCGACCGTTCCGCCCGCCGGCTGGTCAAGGATTGGGCCGCTCGCCATGGCTTGCCTGCCGAGCTCCATCCCCACACTCTGCGCCACGCCTTCGCTTCCCATCTCCTGGCAGAGGGCGCCGACCTGCGTGTCATTCAAGAGATGCTTGGCCACGCCAGCCTGGCGACCACGCAGAAATACACGCAGACGGAAATTCGCCAGCTGATGGCCGTCTACGACCGCGCCCACCCCAAGGCCTAGCCGCGCGCCCGGAGCTTCCGCGCCGCGGGGCGGGTCCGCCCCCGGTCGGCGGGGCGGCGCGGCTCCCGGAGACCCGCAGGCCGGGCTGGGGAGTGCGGGGCCCCGGCCCAGCCTGCGGGTAAGCGGGACGCGCGGCGCGGCCGCGCTGGGGCCCGCGCCCGTTATTTGAGCCCGGGCGTAAAATGAGATATAAAAGTCTGTTTGCCTTTCGGGGGAGCGAGACCAATGCCAACTGTGGCGACACGTGGACTGGAGGACGTGGTTGCGTCCCCCTCGGCAATAGCCTTCATTGACGGTCAGAAAGGCGTTCTCGCCTACCGTGGATACAACATCCACGACCTGGCGGAAAAATCCAGCTTCGAGGAAACCGCCTACCTGCTCTGGAACGGAGCGTTGCCCAACGCCGCCCAACTGCGGGACTTGCAGACCCAGTTGCGCGCCGCCGCCGCCGTCCCGGAGCAAGTGCTGCGCTGGCTGAGCGAATTTCCCGCCCAGGCGGCGCCGATGGACGTGCTGCGCACGGCGGTTTCCGGCCTCAGCTTTTACGATCCCGACGGCGGCGACATGTCACCGGAGGCGAACCGCCGCAAGGCGCTGCGCCTGCTGGCGCGGACGCCCACGGTCGTCGCCGCCTTCGCCCGCATTCGCCAAGGCCAGGCGCCGCTGGCGCCGGCCGCGGACCTGGGCGTCGCCGCCAATTTCCTGTACATGCTGAACGGCGCGCGGCCCGATGCAACCGCCGCCCGGGCCCTGGACATCGCCCTCATCCTCCACGCCGACCACGAGTTCAACGCCTCCACCTTCGCCGCCCGCGTCACCGCCGCCACGCTCAGTGATCTGTATTCCGCCGTTACCTCCGCCCTGGGCGCGCTCAAGGGCCCGCTGCACGGCGGCGCCAATGAGGCGGTCATCAAGTTTCTGCTGCGCATCGGCGACGCCGATCCCTTGCCCGTGGTGCGGCAAATGATCGCCGAGCACAAGAAAATTTCCGGCTTCGGCCATCGCGTCTACCGCACCGAGGACCCCCGCGCCACCCACCTGCGCCGCATGTCCGAGGAGTTGGGCCGCCGCAGCGGCCACGAAAAGCTGTACCAAACCTCGCGCCGCATCGAGGAGTTCATGAAGACGGAGAAGGGCCTGAACGCCAACGTGGATTTCTACTCCGCCTCCACCTACTACGACCTCGGCATTCCGGTGGATCTGTATACGCCGATCTTCGCCATCTCCCGCATGAGCGGCTGGACCGCGCATGTTCTGGAGCAATACGCCGACAACCGCCTCATCCGCCCCCGGGCAGAATACTCCGGCCCCAAGGTCCCGCAGACCTACATCCCCCTCGACCAGCGCGGCTAGGCGGAGCGCCGGCGTCCCGCCGGCCGCTGGCGGCAAACACCGCCCTACCCGGGCACTGCGGGGAACGGCACGCGGCCCCGCAGCCGGCCAACACCCACCCCGCCGGGGGGATTGCCCGGCGGCGGCGTCTGCGCCATCCTGGGCGCCGAGGTGTTTTAAATGCGAGCGGTCACCTGCGTGCCTCGCTTCTTCGTCCTGGCGCTCGCCGGCCCGCCGCCGGCAAACGTCGGCAACACTGTGCCCCCCCCGCGCCCCTAGGAGCGAAGAGGTGCACGGCCCGGACGTCGGATTGGCGTCCCAAAGGCTCGGCATCGGCGCAGGGGGTGTCGGACTTGACAGCTCATCGGCTGTTCTTTCTCGCGGCCAGCGGCGTCCTCGGCGCGACGGGGCGTGCAGCGGGGAGGCGGCGAGCAATGCTCGCCCCGGTCGTCGGCGCCCGGGGCCGGAGAGCCAGCGCGGCCGCGGCGATCGTGAACGCATTCGGTCGGCGCTACCTGTTGCTACTCGCCGCATACAACATTGCAGTCAAGACGGGCGACGCCAAGGGCGCGCCGCCTGACCTGGCAGCGTTCATGGCCCAGCGCGACGCGCTTGTCCGGGCCGCCCGCACCGCGTTTGGCCAAGCACTGGGGCCCGCTGTGCTGAGCCGCCTCGACGATCATGTTCAGCGGCAGAGGCGGTACATGCATCGCGCCGGTCCGGGCCCGGTGGACCGCTCGGCCGCGACGCGAGGCGCACGCCTGCGGCCGGCGGCGTATTTCCAAGGCAAAGGAGGAGGGAGCTGCGGCAGCTGGATGAACCCAGGCTACGACACCTATGCCAGCCAGAGCACGGACGGTACGTACCTCTACACATCGGTCCTGCTCGACGGCACAGCCAGCGGGACCTGTCCCCCCGGCTGCGAGTGCCCGGGCGTGACCCACCAGCCGTACGTCTACAATTCCCTGCACGGGACGGGTGGCTGGCTGGTCGGTTCCAGCGTCCCCTGGAACGGCTATATCTCGACCGAGAACGATCAGAGTATACCGTTCACGGACGGCACGGAATACCAGTTCACTTCCGAGAGCCAGGTGGAGTGCAGTGCGTTGGGGCTTCTCTACTCAGCAGAGCTGCCCCTCAGGTACCTTGCTGTCTTTGCCGAGTACGGCTACCCTGCGAACGGTTATCAGGCCGTGGGCCAAACCAGGTTCTGCAATGAGATGCCCGCATGCACGAACCCCCCGCCATATGCGTGCGGCGAAAAGGGCTGGACGGACGTCGAAATCGCTGGTATACCCTGCGAGCCTCTCATCAAGGCGTACTTCGTCGCCGTGCGGTTCAGCGAGACGGACCCATGGGACTGCACGGTGGGCGAGAGCGACGCGGCAGGCGCCCCTGGGCATTGCGACTAATAGATTCATGCGGACAGTTATGGCCCTGCCGGATTGGCTGAACGGGCGCCTCGTTCCGCCGCTGACCGTCCTGGAGCGGCCTTTCGCCGCAAGCTGGCGAGCAAGCGCCGGTCCCGGGCGCGAGGTCGCCGGGACGTGGCGGCGCGATGCCAGGGGAAATACCCGGGTGGATTACGACGATCCGCCGCGGATCTCCCGCCTATGGGAGCCGGCAACCCACACCATCGCGTGGCTGTCCCACGCGGACCGGACGGTGCGCATCACCCGCGGCAAGCCCATATTCCCCGCTCTGGACCGCTGGGCGCCAACCGGGCCGTGGCGCTTCTCCTTCACCGCGGAGCGGCGCGTCCTCCACGGCTTGGACTGCGCTCGCGTAGAACTCAGCCGCCTCCAATCGGCGTTGTCCGCGACGAGCTTTGGGCGGCGCCGGAATGGGGCCTGGTGTTGCTCGACGTCCTCGATACTGCTGAGTTCCAGCACCGCTGGGAGATAACGGCGCTGGACCGCTCCGAGCCGCAGCAGGAAATTTTCATCTGGCCCGCCGATTACCGCCGCGATTAAGAACGCCGCCGCGCGCCCGCCAACCCGCCGCGCAGCCCGCCGCCCCCGGCATACAGGGCGCTAGCCCCTTGGGCCTGAAAGGAACCGCGGCAACGCGGCCAGAAAGCAAACGGCCGCCTCCGGATCGGGCAAAAACAGCGGCGCCTGCGTCGGCCCCGCGCCGACGCGGATGCCGAACAAGCCGGCGTCGGCGGCGGCGAAGACGTCCTCATCGGTGGCCTGATCGCCCAAGTACAGGGCCAAGTCGCAGTCCAACTCCCGCCGCAGCGCCAGCACCGCGTCGCCTTTGGTTTGCGCCGTGGGCGGCGTCAGTTCGGCGATGCCAGCGCCGGGAACCAGCCGCAGCCCTTGGCGGCGCGCCATGGCCGCGGCAAAAGCCGTGACCGCGGCGGCGAACCGCGGCGCGCGGCGGTAATGCAGCGTCAGCGACCACGGTTTCACTTCCACCTGCGTGCCCGGCCAATCCGCGGCCTGCCGCTTCACCTCCGCCGCCAGCGCCGTCCAGTCGGGCGCCTCCGCCACCGCGCCGTCGCGCTCATTCCCGTGCCCGCCGATCAGGTGCACCCCCGGCAGCGGGCAGCGCGCGCGCAGGTCGGCCAGCGAGCGGCCGGTCACGACCGCCACCGCCGCCCGCGGATGGCGCGCCAGCGCCGCCAGCGCGTCCGCCGCGCCCGGCAGCAGCACCGCCGCGTTCGGGTCGGGCACGATCGCGGAGATCGTGCCGTCGAAATCAGTAGCTACCAGCACGCGCCGGGCCTGGCGCAGACGTGGCTTCCAGGTCTCCGCCATCGGCGCGGACCGCGGTGGGGCCTTTCCAGCCGCGGGCGCCGGCGCGAGGGGTGAACAGGGCGTTTTGGGCATCGAACTCCCGTTGGTGAATGGCGCGCAAGATGTCGTGCACCCAGGCCCCCACGTCGGCGTTGGCGACGCGCAGCCGCAGCCGCCGCATCCGCTCCCGCCGCTCCGCCTCCGGCATCGCCAATCCCGCCGCCATAGCGTCGGCGAAGGCGTCGGTGGCGTAGGGGTTGATGGACACCGCTTCGCGCAGCTCGCGCGACGCGCCGGTGAATTCGCTCAGGAACAGCACGCCGTCATCCCGCCCGGCGGCCACGTACTCCTTGCTGACCAGGTTCATGCCGTCGTGCAGGGAACTGACCACCACGGCGTCGGCGGCGTGGTACCAAGTCCAAATTTGCTCCGGTTCGACGTATTTGTGGATGGCCTGCACCGGCTGCCAGTCCGGCCGGCCATGCGCCGCGTTCACCCGCAGGATCGCCCGGTCCACCGCCGCCGTGTAATCCCGGTACGCCCGCACCCCAGTGCGGCTAGGCGTGGCAATATGCACGAAGCTGACCGTCTCCTTCAGCTTCGGATGGCGGTCGAACAGGCGGTGGATGGCCCCGATCCGCTCCAAAATCCCCTTTGTGTAATCCATCCGCTCCACGCTCAGCACCAGCTTGCGGTTTTGCGCCCGCTGCCGCCGCAGCCGCGCCGCTTCCTCTTGCGCGTCCGGCTGCTGCACCCGCCGGTGAATGCGCGCGTAATCCACGCTCAGCGGAAACGCCGCCACCGTGGTCAGCCGGTCCTGGGCCATCACGCCGTGGCTTTCCCGTTCCACCCGCACCTGCAACTCCCGGTCCACCGTGTCCAAGAAGTTGTTGCAGTGATACGGCAGGTGGAAGCCGAGCAGATCGTTGCCCAGCAGCCCATGCAGCAGTTCCCGCCGCCAGGGGCAGACGCGAAACGCCTCCGGGTTCGGCCAGGGAATGTGCCAGAACTGCGCGATCAGCGCCTGCGGCCGCCGCTCCCGGATCATCGCCGGCAGCAGCGCCAGTTGGAAGTCTTGCACGAACACCACCGCCGGATCGCCGCCGATCTCATCCGCCACCGCCTCCGCGAACTGCTCATTGGCGCGCACATACGCCCGCCACCAGCGCTCCTCGAACCGCGGCTGGTGATAGGCGATATGGCACAGCGGCCACAGCGCGGAGTTGGAAAACCCGGTGTAGAAATCCTCCGTCAGCCGCGGCGGCAGAAATAACCGCCGCAGATGATAGCCGATCTCCTCGGTCTGGCGCACGTGCCCGCGCTCGTCCACGAACTCATGATCGGCGTTGCCGCTGGCGTTGGCGATCCAGGTGCCCCGCGTCGCCTGCATCATCGGTTCCAGCGCCAGCGTCAGCCCGCTCGGCGGCTTCTCCACCGTGACGCCGGCGCTGTCGCGCACATGGGCGAATGGCTCGCGGTTGGAGACAACCACAAACCGCCGGCCCTCGAGCGGAGTCACTTTTTGCAGGAGCGAACTCTTGGGCAGGCTGCGATCTTTTGCGGAGGCCATCGAATCCATGATACGGATGCAAGCGCCCAATTGCGAATCCGCTCGCGGGGGTCGCGCCGTCCGCGCCGGCGGGAAAGCACGGTGGAACCCGGCCCAATTCCACCGGGCGGCTCGCCCCGGGCTGGCGCGGCCGCGGCGGCGCCCGCGGCAGTCAACGGCGGTGTCTAGGCGATCGGTACTTGTTCGACGATTTCCAGCCCGTAGGCGCCCAGCGCCGGCGCCCGGCGCGGATGGTTGGTCAGCAGCCGCAGCCGCCGCACGCCCAGATCGGCCAGGATCTGCGCGCCAATGCCGATCTGCCGCTGTAGTGGCAACTGCGCCGGCGTCCCCGTTGGCTCGGGCTCCCGCTCCAGGGCGCTGGCCGGGTGGCCATGCGCATGGGCGCCCCAGGCGTCCAGGTCCAGCCCGCCGGTGTTTTGATGCAAGTACACCAATACCCCTTCCCCCGCCGCGCCGAGCTGCGCCAGCGAGCCCGTCAGCGCGGCGTGGCAGTCGCAGTGCCGGGAGGCGAAGATCGCCCCGGGAAGGCAATGCGCCTGCACCCGCACCAGCACCGGCCGATCCGCGCACGGCGTCCCGAAGACCAGCGCGCTATGCCGCTCGCCGTTGCCCGCCGCTCCGTAGACGAGCAGCCGTGCCGGCCCATACGCCGTCTCCAGCGCCGTCTCCGCCAGCCGCCGCAGCCCCGGCTCATGTTCCCGCCGGTAGCGGATTAGGTCGGCCACCGCGATCAGCGGCAGCTCATGGCGGCGGCAAAACTCCGCCAGCTCCGGCGCCCGCGCCATCGTGCCGTCCTCGTTCATGATTTCGCAGATGACCCCCGCCGGGTACAGCCCCGCCAGCCGCGCCAAATCCACCGCCGCTTCCGTTTGTCCCGCCCGTTCCAGCACGCCCCCCTCGCGCGCCCGCAAGGGGAACACGTGCCCCGGCCGGGCGAAATCCTCCGCCCGCGCCGCGGGATCGGCCAACAGCCGAATGGTGTGCGCCCGGTCCGCCGCGCTGATGCCCGTGGTCACGCCCGCGCGCGCGTCCACGCTCTCGCAAAATGCGGTGCCGAAGTTGGAGGTGTTGCGCTCGGTCATCATCGGGATGGCCAGCCCGTCCAGCCGTTCCCCGGTCATGGCCACGCAGATCAAGCCGCGCCCGTGCCGCGCCATGAAGTTGATCGTCTCCGGCGTGATGCTGTCGGCGGCCGCGGTCAAATCACCTTCGTTTTCCCGCTCGGCGTCGTCCACCACCACCACCATGCGGCCGGCGCGCAGCGCGGCGAGGGCGGCGGAAATCGAGTTGGGGTCTTCCGCGGCCGGCGGTGGGGCCATCTCCGGCGCGGAACGCGAGGCAGGCATGGCCTTGATTTTACGCTAGCCGTTCGCGGCGGGCCCGTGCCCGCGCCGATTCATCGCCGCCTGTCCGCCGCCCGTCCGGGGCGCCAGCGCCTCCAGCCGGTCCCGCAGCAGCGCCGCCATCCGTCCCAGCTCCGCCGCGTGCAGCGCCGCCAGCCGCGCGATCAGCTCTTCGCCGCGCGGCGTCAGCCGCACCTCGACCCGGCGCCGGTCCAGCGCGCCCCGCTGCCGCCGCACCAGGCCCTGGCGCTGGGCGCGGGTTATCAGCGCCACCGCGGCATGGTGGCTGACCTGCAAGCGCTCGGCCAGTTCGCCGACGTGCGCCCAGTCCCGGCCCGGCATGCCCTTGATGGCCAGCAGCAACTGATGCTGCTGCGGGGACACCCCGGCGCGCCGCGCCTCGCGTTCGCTGAAGCGGAGAAACTGCCGCAAGGCGTAACGAAACGCCGCCAACTGTTCGATCTGCGCCCGGCTAATCCGCATCGCAACCTTTGTACCACGCCCTCGCCGGGACGGCGCCGTCCGCCTGCGGGCAAAGTCGGCGCGGAGACGCCGCGAAACCGCCCGCACGACTAAGGCGCGCAAAAAATACTGCGGCTCGCCGCGGCAAGACCAGCGGCGCCCCGCGTCTCTCGCCTCGCTTCCTGCCGCGCGGTACAATGTAACCCCCTTCGCCGATGGCTGCCGCGCTGCCCCGTCCATCCTCCCCTCCCCGCCGCGGCGGCTCTGCCGCCCTGGCGTTGCTGCTGACTTTGGCGCTGGGCGCCGGCGGCTGCCGCTGGGTCCATTCCTCTCCCCCGTCCGGCGCCGCCGCCCGCGTCAATGGCCAGGTCATCACCATGGCCGCGCTCAACCGCCGCGTCGCCGCGCAAACCGGCGGCCGCGATCTGCCCGCCGATCAGTTGGCGCAGTTGCAGTTGGCCTTGTTGGCGGAGATGGTGGATCAGCGTGTCGCCCTGCAAGATGCCCGTTCCAAGGGCATCACCGCGCCTGCCGCCGCCATCCAGACCGCCTTGGGTCTCGCCCGCCTGCGCGATCCCAATACGCCCGCGGATCAGCTCCGTAGGCGCCTAGTCCGGCAATGGGTGCTAGCCCGCTTTTTTGCCCGCGAGATCGGTTCCGTGCACGTGTCCCCGGCGGAGATCACCGCCTATTACCACCAGCATCCCGGCGAATTCAGCGTCGCCGAACCGCGCTATCACGTGCGGGAGATTCTGGTCGCCACGCACCGCCGTCCGGGGCCGCACCTTCCCGGCGGGCCGCATTACACCTTGGCGCGGGCCCGCCGCCGCCTGCACGAAATCCGCGCCGAGTTGCACGCAGGCAAGCCCTTTGCCACCGTCGCGCGGGAATATTCGGACAGCGCCGCCACCGCGGAAAGTGGCGGCGATCTGGGCATGATTCCCGAGTCCGCGCTCGCCGCCGATACACCCGGCGCCTTGCGCCAGGCGCTCCTCCAGTTGCAGCCCGGCCAGGTTTCGCCGCCGGTCGCCACCTCCCGCGGCTATTACATCCTCAAGCTCGTCGCCAAGGAGCTGCCCGGCAAGGAAAAACTCAGCGACCCCGCCGTTCGCAAACGCATCGCCGCCCAGCTCCGCGCGCAGCGGCAGCAGATGCTGAAAACCGCGCTCATGACCGTGCTGCGCGATCGCGCCCATGTGCAGAATTATCTTGCCCAGCAGTTGCTCGCCGCCGCCAAGAAGCAGCCGTAAGCCCGCGCTTCCGGAGGGATAGCCGTCCCGGTTGTCATTCGCCGCCGGTGCAGCCAAACCTCGCGTCCAATGCACGCGGCCGGCGCCCGGGGGGCGCGGGCGGCTTCGCCCGCCACACGGAACGTCGCTCTGTCCTTTGGCCGGGGTCGTCGAGCGATTTCCGCCCAGCCAAAGGTCAGCTTTCGGCGCGCCGGCCAACCTGGGCGGCTGCGCCGCCGCCGCTGGGAGCGCCGGCATCCGACCGGCCCGCCGTCAAAACCGGCTCTTTGGCGCAGTGCGCTTCCCGCGCCCGCGGCGTAAACTAAGCTCATGGGGGCGGTGAAGGATAGCTGGCGCCAGGTGCGGCGCGTCCAGCCCGGAAAAATCGCCAAGGCCGCGCGGCAGCCGTTCACGCTGTTGTTGGTGGCCGCCAACCAAAGCGAGCACGAAGCCCTGGCCCGTTATCTCGCCCCGGAGACCATGCCTCCGGCCGAGCGCGAAGCAGCCCTGCGCCGGCTGGAGTTCGTGTTGGCCGGTGACTCGGGCTTGGCCGCGGCGCGTCGGCGCGCCCACGCCGCCATCGCCACGCCCGCCGCCCGCGCCCAGGGCTGCGACTGGGCCGTGGTGCTGGATCTCGCATCCCCCCGCCGCGGCGCCGAGGAGCTGCTCCGCCGTCACGGCCATCTGCTCCTCGCCCTCGGCCGCCATTTCCCGCCGCTGCGCCCCGTGGCGGCGCGCGGCTTGATTCAATCCACCGCCATGCGCAACGCCGCGGTGGCTGCCCTGACCGCCATCCCGGAGGTGGTGCCCACGCCGCTCGGCGTGGCCTGGGCTGTCGGCGAGTTCGCTTCGGATTCCGTCCTGCTCACCGCCAATCAAGTGCGTCTGGCCATGGAGCTGGCCGCGCTGTATGGCCGACCCGTAAGTTGGGGCGCGCAATCTCCGGCCATTTTGGCCATCGTCGGCGGCGCCTTTGGCTGGCGGGCGATGGCCCGTGGCGCCGTCGCCCTTATCCCCGCGGGCGTGGGGCTAGCCGCCAAAAGTGGCATCGCCTACGGCGGAACCCTCACCGTCGGCCGCTGGCTCTGGCGCCGCCAGCGTCGTCCCCGCGCAGCTGCCTCCGCTCCCGGCCAGCGCGTCGTGGTGGAGCATCGGCCTCAGGGCGGTTGGCGCCCCCGCGAGCTGCGCCAGCTCGCCGCCACCCGCCACGCCAGCTAACGCGTCTCCCTCCCCGCCGCGAACGCGGGACCGTCGCGTCGGCCGTGATTCGCCCGCGGTGAAGCCGGATACTGACCGCTCGCCGGGGGCGCAGCCCCGCCGATCAATCGTGTACGCGGTTGCCGTGTACGCGGCTTCCGCCCCGGGGGCGCGGGCGGCCTCGCCCGCGACGCGGACTGCCGCGCCGGCCCGCGGCGGGCCCGTCCCGCCGCGGTTAGATCCGCTGCCCGTGGCTCGTTCCGCCGCCTGCCGCCGCCGGCTCGGGAGGCCGCTTTTGCAGCTTCGGGTGGTGCGGGTCGTGGTGCGCCGCTCCCCCCATTGCCTTCCCCAAATTGCCTAATGCGCCCAGCGCCCCAAGCGACGCCAGGCCATTCGGCAGCGGCCCAACGATATTCACGATCGACAGCTTCGTGGGCTTGGCGTCCAGAATCGCCAGCGCCGTGATGATGCCTTCATCGTTGCGCTGCACCGCGATCCACGCCTGTTCGTCGGCGCTGCTATGCCGCACGATGGTTTGCCATCCCGGCCCCGCCAGTTGCGCCATGATGGCGTGCAGCTCGCGTTGCGAATATTCCCCCGGCTTGGCGAACTTCAGTTCGCGGATGTAAATGCCCTTCAGGTGCGCCAAAACGGCGTCCGCTTGCGGGTTGCCCGAGTGGCCCGTCGCGGCGCTGCCGGCCATCGAGCGCAGCATGGACCCGCTTAACGTCACCACGTTGGACTTCACCGCCCGCTTGGCTAGGTGGTCCAGGTTCAGCCGCAGCCGCCCGGATTGCGCCGCCAGCGGCAGGGCAAACAGGCAAGCGAGCGCCAGCGCCGCCATGGCATGCGCGGTGGCGCGGAGGGAAAACGAAGAGTTGACTGGCTTCATAGTTGGTTCCTTCCAGTGGAATGGGGAATGGCCTGCATGGCATGGCGCACGGCCGTGCCGGTGATCTCCGCGATTTCGCGCTGCGTTACGGCCACGGCATAATGCAACTCGCGCACCCGCGCCTGCCGCGCCGGGATCCGCGGGCTCGCGCCGCGTTCCATGTAACGGACGGCGGGTTCGGCGCCGCAGCGGTGTTCGAACCGCCGCAGTCCCACGCCGGCCAGCAAAATCGCCGCCGCCGCCGGCGCCAGCCACCAGCGCCAACCGGCTCGCCGCGGCTGCCGTGGCGGCGCCGCCGCCGCGCGCACGGCCCGCGCCGCCGTGCGCTGGGCGAAATCCTCCGGCAAATCCGGCGTCGTTCCGGCGTCCAGCGCCGCGCGGATCGCGGCTTCCAGTTTCGGATCCGACGGGGTCATGAGCGTTCTCCTTGGGCGGCTTTCCGCCAATGCCGCCGCAAACGCGCCAAGCTCCGGCGCAAATGGCTCCGTACCGTTGCTGCCGGCATGGCCAATGCCGCGGCGATTTCCTCGATGCCCAGTTCCTGCTGGTAGCGCAGCAATAGCACCATCCGCGGCTGCGCCGGCACTTGCGCCAGCAGCCACCGCAACCGCGCTTTTTGCCATGGGTCGCCAATGCCCGCCGGACCGGCGCTATCGGGCGCGGCGAGTTCCACGGGAAGCGGTTCCAGCGTTCGCCGCCTCCGGCGGTCCAGACACTTCCGGCTGGCGACCTGCCGTAGCCAATTCACCAGGTGCTGCGGCGACGCGATCTCGTCCCGGTGGGCGTACAAGCTCAAAAACACGTCTTGCGCCAAATCCTCCGCCGCTGCGTAGTCGTGCAGAAAATGCCATGCGATGGCATGCACCATCCCCTGATGCCTTCGCACCACCGCCGCAAAGCCCTGCTCGTCTCCCGGAACCGCGGGGCCGGGCGCCGCCGCGCGGGCGGCGCCCGCCGGGACCGGCACGCCGCGGACGGGCGGAATCATCTCGGCGGACGCTTCCATACCTCTATATACGCGCCGCGCGGCGAATCGAACGCGGGATTAGCGCCCCGGGTTTTGTCGCGGGCCGGAGCTCGGCACCACCGGAAGGGAGATATACGACGCCTCCCCCGGCCCGTAGTAGATGCGCTGCCACGCGGTGCGAAAATCTTGCCGCCGCGCCAAAAAGATGTTGGGCACGTAGGTCTGCGGGTTGCGGTCAATCAGCGGAAACCACGTGCTCTGCACCTGCACCATGATGCGATGCCCCGGCAGAAAGGCATGATCGTTGGTGTGCAGGTCAATCACGTACCGCGTCACCTTGCCCGGCGTGATCGGCCGCGGGTGGCTGTAGCTGTGCCGGAAGCGCCCGCGGAAAACCTCGTCGGCGATGATCAGCTCATAGCCGCTCATCTTCGGCTGCGGCCGGTAGTTCTGCGGATAAACGTCAATCAGCTTGACGATCCAGTCGCTGTCGCTGCCGGTGGTCGCGGCGAACAAATGGGCGACAATGTCCCCCGCGACTGCCACCGTGTGGTGCAGCGTCGCGCTTTCATAGCTCAGCACGTCCGGCCGGTGATTGACGAAACGCTGGTCCTGCACCAGCCACACCGGCCATTCCGGCCCCGGATAGGTAGGCCGCACCGGCCGGGGCCGGTAGGGAACGGGATTGTTGGGCTCGGAGATGTAGGCGTTGGAGCCGCGCCGCGCCGCCGGCTGGAACCCGAGCCGCAGTCCGGGGCGGAAATACAGCCGCCGCGCCCGCGCCCGCCGCGGCGGCCACGCCGCATAGCGCTGCCAGACGTTGCTGCCGGTCTGAAACACGAGCGCCTTGGGTTCGTTCAGCCGCCCTGTTTGGTGCAGCCAGTACCGGAACCACCGCGCCTGCACGTTCTTGCGGAAATAGACGCTGGTGGCGCTGCCGAACCGCACCGGCCCGAGATGATTGCCCGTTCCGTGCGACCAGCCGCCGTGATTCCACGGCCCGGCGACAAAATAGTTGCGCCCGTGCTGGTCGTGCCGCTCCAGCAATTTGTAAATCGTTTGCGGCCCGTAGAAATCCTCCTGGTCATACCATCCCGCCACGTTCAGCATCGGCACCGTCACCCGCGTCAGGTAGGGCGCGAACGCCATCTTCTTCCAGAACGTGTCGTAGTTCGGATGGTTGACGAAGTGGTTCCAGGTCGGCAGCCGGCCGTGGAATATCTTCCGGTTGACATTGGCCAGCGGGCCCAGGCGCAGATACCATTCGTAGGTGTCGTAGCGGTTGAAATGGAAGTGGAAGTTGGTTTTTCCCGTCTCCATCATGGCCGCGTATTCGAAGCCGTAGCTGAGCCGGAAGGCGCCGTTGTGATGGAAATCGTCGCCCAGAAACTGATCCTCCGGCGAGGCTTGCTCGCTCACCGCCTTCAGCGCCGGATGCGGATCCAGCATCGCCATCGTCGTCAGCCAGCCGCCGTAGGAGATGCCCGCCATGCCCACCCGGCCGTTGTTGTCGCTCACGTGGCGCAGCAGCCAGGCGATGGTGTCGTAGGTGTCGGTGGCCTCATCCACTTGTCCGGGAACCATATCCGCCGCCGTGCAGCGATGCGCCCGGAAACAGGGCCGCGGCGGCCGGTTCATGATGAACTTGCCCTGCGAGCGATAGCGCCCGCGAATGTCCTGAAACACAAAAATGTAACCGTCGGGCATCATCGCCCGATACAGGTTCAGCAGCGGGGTAAATCCTTGGGCGTCATCGTGCAACCCGTAGGGCGTGCGCGTCAGCAGGATCGGCCACGGGCCGCCCGCGCGGCGGGGAATGTAAATCTCCGTGTGCAGGCGCACCCCATCCCGCATCGGGATCATCGCCGTCACCTTGCGGAAAATAGCCGGGTAGGCAGCGGGCTGGGGCAGGCCGGTAGCGGCGGCGGCGGCGCAGAGCGCCAATGCCGCGGCCAAAACGACGAACGTTCGTTTCATCGCTCCGCATTGTAGCAGTGCCCCGCAAACCGGCCCAGGCCCGCCGTCTGATACGCGGGGCTCGGCCCCGCCTCTAGGAAATGCGGGGCGGGGACCCGCGCCTAGCAAGCGTGCGATGCAATGCCGGCGACGCAGCCGCGGACACGGCGGGGAAATCGCGGGCGAACTCAGAATGCGCGAGTGACATTTTCGGCGCTGAAAACAAAGCACTTGCGCCAGAAACGCCGCCAAAATGGCACACTCTTCCGGAGCGCCTGCCCAGGCCGTTTCCTCCCCTTGCGCCGCACCCACCCCTTCCGGCCAACCCCGTCCGGCAACTCCGCATCCATGCTTCTACGCAGGGCGCTCCTATGCAGGGCAGCGGTTCAGTGGGGCGGGTTCTTCAGCCCGCCCCCGCTGGCGCTAGCGCAGCGTGGCTTTGGCTTGGGCGACGATGTCGGCGACCTGGGGCTTGCTCAACTCCTCCAGGTTGGCGGCATACGGCAGCGGCACTTCCTGCCCGCTCACGCGCGTCACCGGGGCGTCCAGGTTCCAGAATGCTTCCGCCATCAACCGGGCTACGATCTCGGCGCCCGGACCGTAGCTCTGCCAGGCGTATTCGGCGACCACCGCGCGGTTGGTCTTGGCCACGGAGGCTAATGCCGGGCCCATGTCCAGCGGCCGAAGACAGCGAATATCCACTACCTCCGCCGAAACCCCGTCATGCTCCAGGTCCCGCGCCGCTTGCAGGCAAAGCGCCACGCTGGCCCCGTAGCCGATTAGCGTCACGTCGCTGCCCTCGTGCTTGACCTCGCCGTGATCCAGCGACACCAGGTAATCGTCCTCGCCGACGTCGCCTTGCTTGTTGTTGAGCGGTCCGGGCTCCAAAAAGACCACCGGATCGTCGGACCGGATCGCCGCCTTCAGCATGCCCTTGGCGTCGTATTGGTTGGAAGGGCTCACCACCCGCAGGCCTGGGCAGTGCGCGAACAGAACCGTCAGCTGCTGCCCGTGCTGGGCGGTCAGGCCCGGGTTGGGGCCGGGTCCCTCCGGCCCGCGCAGCACCATCGGCACGCTCAGCCGCCCGCCGGACATGTACCGAATCTTGGCCATGTGGTTGTAAATCTGGTCCATGGCGCGCAAGGAAAAGTCCATGCGCATCATCTCCACCACGGGGCGCATGCCCATGATCGCCAGGCCGACGCCGACGCCGGTGAAGCTCTCTTCCGAGATCGGCGTGTCAATCACCCGCTCCTTACCGAATTCGGCATACAGGCCGCGGGTCACGTAATGCACGCCGTTGTATTTGCCGATCTCTTCGCCCAGCAGCACCACCCGCTCATCGCGGTGCATCTCTTCGCGCAGCGCCTGGTTCAGCGCCTCGTGCATGGATAGCTTTTTCATCGTGGAAGTCCCCAGCCCTAGGCCAGCACGTCCTGCGTCAGCTCGGCCTCGTCGGGCTGCGGCGCCTGCTTGGCGCGCTCGATCTTGGCTTGCAGCTCGGAAACGATCTGCTGCCGCAGATCCTCGATCTGCTGGGCGGACAAAATCTTCTCGGTGATCAGGTGCGCGGCCAGCAGCTGGATCGGATCCCGGCTGTGCCATTGCGCTTCTTCCTGCTCGGTCCGGTAATTGAGCGCCTTATCGTGGATGCCGTGGCCCTGATAGCGGTAGGTGAGGGCTTCCACGAAGTAGGGCCGCTTGGTCTGGCGCATGTATTGGTAAATGCGCTCCGCCGCGGCGGTGGTGGCGAAGACGTCCTGGCCGTCCACCTGCTCGATCTTTACGCCATAACCTTGCGCCCGGTCCACCAACTGGGACAGGGAGGAGTGATCCTCCACGCGCGTGCCCATGCTGTAGAGGTTGTTGATGCAAACATACAGCGTCGGCACGCTCCACAGGCTGGCCAAATTCATGGATTCATGGAACGTGCCCGTGTCCAGCGCGCCGTCGCCGAAGAAGCAGACACAGATGGGGTCATTGGCCCGGCGCTTCAACGCCAGGCCGACGCCGCAGGCCACCGACAATCCGCCGCCGACGATGCCGTCGCCGCCCAGAAAATGCCGCTCCGGGCTGTACATGTGCATGCTGCCGCCCTTGCCCTTGGAGACCCCCGTGGCGCGGCCGAACAGCTCGGCGAAGATTTGCTCCGGGTCCAGACCCAGCAGCAGGCAGTGGCCATGGTCGCGATAGTGGTCCACCACGTAATCGCGGCTCAGGTCCAGGGCGTTGAGAAAGCCCACGCCCACCGCCTCCTGACCGGCGTAGGAATGGTAATAGCCGCGGATCAAGCCATCGCGAAAGCATTGCTCGCCCAGCCGCTCGAACTCCCGGATGGCGAGCATCTGCCGCAATCGGTGGGTCAATTGCCGCGGGGTCAGCCCGGCGGCGCCGGAAATGGGAGGCTGGGGTTGGACGCTCATGGCAGACGAAGCCGCAGGGGGCTGGAAGGCGGAGCCGGAAGACACGCCGGAAGGCGGCGCCGGCCCGCGCCGGGAGAAAAATCGCATAGCTCGGTGAACCCTATATTGTCAGGGCAGACCGGTTCGCGGTCAAGGCAGCCTAAGCGCCGGCGCGCAGGCTCTTGCCGCGGCCGCGCAGCCGGTCCACGGCCGCCGGTCCCGCACCGAGGACGAAGACGGCGAAACTGCCCGCCGCCAGCAGCAGCGGCAACTCGTAGGCGCCCACCCGCGTCAGCGGCGCCGCGGGCCAATGCACGCGAATCAGCGCGATCAGCATCTCGCCCGCCAGCAATAAGCCGGCAATGCGGGCGAATAATCCTAGAATCAGCAGCGCGCCGCCCACGGTTTCCAGCACCCCGGCCACGATGGCGAAATAACCCGGAAACCCCATGTGCACGAAGTTGCGCTGCCAGGCGGCGAGGTCGTCCAGCTTCATGCTCCCGTGCCAGAGGAAGACCAACCCCACCGCCGCCCGCAGCAGCAAAAGAGCTAAAAATTCCAATCTCGGGAACAGGTTCTTCATCCGCTTTAGGCTAGCATTGGCGCCGTCGCCGTTCGCGCTCGCTACCGCCCCGCTACGCGGGCTCGCGCCTTTCAATACGATACAGTCGGAGGGTGGCGGGCGCGAACCTGGCAAACCCGGACCGGCTGGCGAGTTTGCCCGGTTTCATCGCCGGCATGGCGGCGCTGGGCGAGCGCGCGGCGGTCATTGACCGGCGGTTGTACCGCACGCGCGCTTATACCTACGCGGAGATCCTGGGCAAAGCCTTCGCCCTCCAGACGCGGCTGCAAGCCGGCGCCGAACGCGGCGAAAAGGTTCTGATCTGGGGGCCGTCCGGCGCGGCCTGGGCCATCGCGTTCTACGCCACGGTCCTGGCCGGCATGGTGGCGGTGCCGCTGGATGCGGCGTTTTCTCCCCGCTACGCGCGGACCATTCAGCAACAGACGGGCGCGCGGGTCTTACTCGCCTCGGCCGAGCGCATGGCGGCGTTTGGCCCCGCCGATTGGGCGCTGGCCCTGCGCTTCGAGGATTTGGAGCCGTTGCCGCCCGCCGCGCCCGCCGCGCCCGCACCCGTGCGGGAAGGCGACCTGCTGGAAATCGTCTATACCTCCGGCGCCACCGCCGAACCCAAGGGCGTGATGATTACGCACGGCAATGTGCTGGCCAATCTGCGGCCCATCGCCCAGGAAGTAGGCAAATACCAAAGTTGGGCCCGGCCCCTGCTGCCCTTGCGCTTCGTGCACTTGATTCCCCTCAGCCATTTGTTCGGCCAGGTGATGGGTCTGTTGATTCCTCCGCTGCTGGCCAGCACGGTGGTCTATTTGGAGGCGCAGGGCGGGGAAGCGGTGGCGGCCGCGGTGAAACAAACCCGCGCCTCCGTGGTCGTGGCCGTGCCGCGGGAGGTCGAGCTCTTTTCCCAGTGGGCGCGGCAGGCGGCGGGCGCCGGGGACGCGCCGGCGGTAATCGGCGCGGCGCAAGGGCATGGCGTGGCCTGGCGCTGGTGGCATTGGCGCCGCCTGCACCGCAAGCTGGGCTGGAAGATGTGGGCGCTGGTGGTGGGCGGCGCGGCCTTGCCCAGCGAGCAGGAAGCCCTGTGGCAAGCGCTTGGTTACGCCGTGGTGCAGGGTTACGGGCTCACCGAAACCGCGCCTGCCGTGGCCATCACCCATCCCTTCAAAATTCGCCGCGGTGCGGTGGGCCGCAAGCTGGCGGGCATGGAGATCCGCATCGCCGACGACGGCGAGATCTTGGTGCGCGGGCCCAACGTCTCGCCCGGCTATTACCAGAACGCTGCCGCCACCGCGGACGCCTTTGCCGCGGGTTGGCTGCGCACCGGCGATCTCGGCCGGATGGACGCGGAAGGCAACCTGATTTATCTCGGGCGGAAAAAAGAAGTCGTCGTCACCGCCGAAGGGATGAACGTCTATCCGCAAGATGTGGAAGCGGCGCTGGACGCCCAGCCCGGAATCGCGGAAAGCGCGGTGGTGGCGGAAGAGCGGGCCGGCCGCGCCCGCGTACACGCGGTCCTGGTGGCGCCGGGTTTGGAAGACGAGCAACTCGCGGTGGCGGTGGCGGCGGCGAATGGCCGGTTAGAGGCGCACCAGCGGATCGCGGCGTTTTCCCGTTGGCCGGAAGCGGCGCTGCCCCGCACCGCCTCCACGCACAAGCTGCGCCGCGCGGCGGTGGCGGCCTGGGTCAACGGCCAATCCGCCACGGCGGGGGCGGCGGCGGAGGATTGGCGGGAGTATCTGGCCCGCTTGTTGGGCGTCGGCCGCGAACGCCTGCTACCGGAGGCGCGCTTAGCGGAAGATCTCGGTCTAGGTTCGCTTGACCGCGTGGAGTTGCTGGCGTGGCTGGCGTCGCGCAGCATCGAGCTCGAGGAAACCGAGCTGGCGCGGGCGGAGACGGTGGGAAGGTTGGGAGCATTGATCGCCGCTGCCGAGGCGCCGCCCGCCACGACGCTGCCCGCCGCCGGAAAGGCGCCGCCGGCCATGCCGCCCGCCCGGCGTCCGTTCCGCTATTCCCGCTGGCCGCTCTCTCCGCTGGTGCGCTGGTGCCGGGAGCCGCTGCGCTGGCTGTTGGTTTATCCGCCGCTGCGCAGCGTGGCGCGCGTCGAGGTGCGCGGACGGGAGCACCTGCGCTCCCTGCGCCGCCCCGTGCTGTTCATCGCCAACCACCAAAGCATGCTGGACGTTCCGGTCATACTCCGCGCTCTGCCGCTGCGCTGGCGCCCATGGGTGGCGCCCGCAATGGCGTTGGACGCCTTTCGCGCCAAGTTCCTGCCGGGAGCATCGGCGTCCGCGCGGCGCCGCGCGCAGCGCCGCTACCGGCTGCTGGAGATGTTCTTCAACATCTTTGTGCTCTCCGCCACCACCGGCATTGAGCCCGCGCTCCGCCATGCCGGGGAACTGGCCGACCGCGGGTATTGCCCCCTGATCTTCCCCGAAGGCGCTCGCACGCTCGACGGCAGGCTGCACGATTTCCGCCCGGGTATCGGCGTCTTCGCCCGCTCCCTGGCGTTGCCGGTGGTGCCGGTGACGGTCGAAGGCGTGTTTGCAATTTTACCCGCCGGCGCCAAGCGCGTGCGCCGCGGCCGGGCAAGGATCACCTTTGGCGAGCCCATTCGCATCTCCGGCCAAGATCCGGCGGAGATTACCCGCCAGCTTCAAGACTGGTTTGAGGCGCGGCTGGGCCCGGCCCTGCCCGACCGCGGCGGAGGCGGCGCCGGGGAATTGCACGCCTAGGACGCCGCCCATCGGCATGGCCGCTCCACCGCCGGGCCAGCCGCGCCTCGTCCAATCCGAAAAGGTACACTGAACGCCATGTACGACATCCGCGCTTGCGCTTGGGGCGAGTTCGATAGTTCCGCCGCCGGCCCGCGCCGCTCCAACCGCGTGGAACTGGAGGCGGAGGTCATGACGCTGTACCGGGAGGAGTCCTCCGCCCTGCTGCGTCATGCCCAGCGGCTGGCGGGTGACCGCGAGCTGGCCCGCGAGGCGGTGCAGGAAGCCTTCCTGCGCTATTTCGCCGGCCGCCTGGAGGGCAAGCTGGCTGCCGCCGGCCGCCCCTGGCTGTTCCGCGTCGCGCGCAATTACATCTACGACCGCCTGCGCAACTTCGACCACAGCGCGCGGGCCCAGGAAACGCCCGAGGAAGTCGCGCCTGGCGAAGCCGCGGTCACACCGGAAACGGAATACCATCTGGCCGAAACCTCGCGCCGCATCCGCCGCTTGTTGACGCGGCGGGAGTTCGAATGCCTCAGCCTGCGGCTGCAAGGCATGAGTTACCAGGAGACCGCCGACGCGCTCGGCATCGAGATCGGCACGGTGGCGTCGCTGCTGGCCCGCGCGGTGAAAAAACTGCGGGCCGCCTTTGCGCCCGCCAACCAGCCCCCGCAGGAGCCGCCGCGATGAAGTGGCCGCGGTCGCTTCCCGCGCTCACCATTTCCCGCCATCCCAGCGAAGGCGTTCTGCTGGCCTGGGTGCAGGGAGAAGCGGAGGTTGCGGGTCCCGATGTGGGCGCGCATGTGGCGCATTGCCCGCGTTGCCGCCAGCGCGCCGCGGAGTTGCGCCAGGATTGGCATGGTCTTGCCGCCTTGTTCCCCGCGGCGCTGGAGGCGGCGCCCAGCGAAGCGCAGATGTGGGCCGCCTTCGCCGCGGTTGCGCCCGCATGGCCGGACATCCAGCGACCCCTAGCCCCGGCGGGGGACTCTGCCGCCGCCGCGAATGCCGCCGTGGAGACGTTGGCTCCCTACTTCGGTCCGCAGGCGGCGCGGTTGCTGGTCGCCCAGAAGCCTCCCGAGGAGGTGGGCGCTTTGTTGCGACTGTGGCTGGGGCGTCCCGCCGCCGAAGCCGCCATGTCCGCCACCTCCTGGACCACCAGGCACGCCTAGCCGCCATGCCGCGCGCTCGCTCTCAGTCCGCCCCATTCGTCGTGCCGAAAGCGCCCGGCTGGACGCTCCCGCGCCGCATGGTTCTGGCGACGGTTGCCGTCTTGCTCTTGGGGGCAGCGCTCCATTTGTGGTGGGCGTTTACCGGCGATTTCAGCGGGCTCGCTTTCTTCTACGCCTATCCCGGAGCGGTTTTTCTGGTCGGGGTGGTCACGTTGGGGGCGGCATGGAGCTGGCGCGCGTGGCGCCAATTTGCTCCTGGGGACGCGCTGCGCGGCGCGTGGCTGGGCATTGCGCTGGCCGCGAGTTGCCAGTCGCTCGGCTACATTTTGGCCCACTGGCTCAGCCGCCCCACCTACCTGAATCCGTTCCGCGGCTGGGCGGTGGCGCATCCCGCCGCCGCCGCCGCGGTGCACGGCGCCGGCTTGGAGATTAGCGGCACGCTGGAGATGGCAGCCCTGGCGGTCGGTCTGGCGGTGGTGTTGCGGGCCTATCGGCGCGTCGGCCTGTTACGCCGGCTGGCGGCCTGGGAATGGCTGTGCGCCGCGCTGCTGGCCGCGTATACGGGGCACGTGCTTTATGTCGTTGTCCGCGTGCAGACGGCGCCGTCGGCTCCGCCGGTCACCTTGGCCTTGGTGCTGGACTGGCTCAACAATCCCCTATTGGCAATCTTGTTGATCGAGGCGTTGCTGTTGCGCCGGGGCGTGGTCGCGATGCGCTGGGGCTTGATCGCCCGCTGCTGGGGTTCGCTGGCGCTGGCGATTGGGCTGACCGCGGCGGGCAGCGTATTGATGTGGGCCGTGGACTTCAGCTATATCCGCTGGCCCTGGTCCAGTTTGACTTGGTATGTGTGGTTCCCGGCGGCGGCGGCTTATGCGCTGGCGCCGGCGTATCAGTTGCAAGCCACCGCCGTGGCGCGCCGCCAATTGGCTCGAGCCCGGGCGGCCCGCGCCGCCAGTTAAGCTTCGGATGAGAAAAATGACGGGCGCGCGCGGCCGCCGGCGCCTAATCGCCGTCGCCGGTGTCCAGCGCCAGCCAGCCGCGCGCCGCGCCGTCGTTGTCGAGGAAGGCGATCGCGGCGCCCCCCGCCTGCATGCGAATCTGCGCCTGTGGCCGGCGGTTGCCCGCCGCCAAGGTCAGGCGCGGTCCCTCCGCATCCACCGCAAGTTCGGCGCGCTGATTGGCGCTGGGATCCAGAATCGCCAGCGCGGTTTCTCCTTCGCGCATGGCCAACAGCGCGGTCAGCGGTCCCGCATCCGGCATCAGGCCCAGGTAGGAGGTCGCTTCTCCGCCCACGCCGAACCATGCCGTGCTGCCTTCCCCCGCGGGCAGCAGGCCCAGCCGCATGCCATCGTCGGTCACCGCCAGCAGCGCGCGCGGCGATGCTTGCGCGTCATTCAACTCCAACCGGCAGGTGGTCGCGTCGGTCGCCCATGCGCCGCGCAAACGCCCGGCGGGGTCGAGCATGCCGGCGGTCGCCGCATCCCCGGCGAATTGCAGCCAGGGCCGTTCGATGCCGGCAGCATCGGTCCAGTAGGCGGTGGCGGCGGCGTCATTGACCGCCAAGCGCAGGCGTCCGCTGCCCTGCGCGGCTCCGACCAACGTCAGACTTGGGCCATCCTCGGCCAGTTGCAATTGGCCTTTGGTGGCGCCGCTGGCGGGGAAGCCGCTCGGCAGCGCTGACAGGTCGGGCGGCAGCCGCACCTGCGCGGCGGGCGTGCCATCGGCCGCCAGCATCGCCACGACGGCATCGCTGGTGGTGGCGGCAGGCGTCAGCGAGGACTGCTGCCGCAAGCGCAGCCGCTGGTTGGCGTCGCGCAGTTCGATGCCCGCCGGTCCGGCGGCGGGCTGGTGGAAGAGCGCGCGCGGTTCGTCTCCACCCTCGCCCAGCCGCGCTTCCCATCCATCGTCGTGCCAGGCCATGCACGCCTCCGGCCCGCTGCCTTCGGCGCCCAGCACCAGCTCCGGTCCTCCGCTGGTGCAGCGCAGAATGGCCCGTCCCTGGCGGGAGTCACCGGCGATCGCCAAGCAGGGTCCATCGGCGTCCGCGCGCAACGCGGCGCGCTGTACGCCGTCGGGGCTGAACAAGCGAATGGCGGCGCCGCCTTCGGTCATTCCCAAGTGCGCGCGCATCTGGCCCCGTTCGTTCCACAGGGGCAGGCACTCCGCGCGCAACTCGGCGGCCGGAGTCCCATCCGCGCCCAGCACCGCCAAGCACGGTTTCCCGGCTTCCAGCGCGACCACCGCCCGGCGCCTCTGCTGGCCGTCGCGCAGGGCGACAACGGCGGTTTCGGCGACCGCCAGTTCCGCCGTGGGTTGGCCGTCGGGGTCCACCAATGCCAGCCATGCGCCGAGGTCGGTCACCGCAAGATGCGCCACGATCTCGCCGGCCCCGGCCAGAAAAACCATATGCGGCCCATCGGCTTCCATGGCCACCAGCGCCCGGTCGGCGCCGTGTTCATCGCTGAGCGCCAATCCCGGCGTGCCGGAACGGGAACGCAGGCGCAATCGGCCATGGATATTGCCGGCGCCATCCACCAATCCGAAATACGAGCTGTCCCCCGCGAGGCCCAGCCAAACCCGCGTTTCTCCCGCGGTGTCGAATAACGCGATGCCCGCGCCTTCGGCGCCCAGCCGCACCTGCGCCCGCGCCCGGCGCTCGGCGTCGGCAAAGGTGATCTTCGGTCCTTCCGCGCCCAAAGCCAACTGCCCGCGCACGCGCTGCTGCTCATCGAGCAGGGTCAAATAGGACGCTTGCCCCGCCAACCCCAGCCAGGCGCGCGTTTCGCCGCCGCCCAACTGAAACGCGATGCCGGGATCGTCGCCTCCCAACTGCACCCGCGCCATGACCGGTTCCGCCGCCCGCCCAGGATTGGCGGGCGTGGGCGCCGGAACGGGAGCGGGACTATCGCTAAAGGGCATGGTGGTGAGGACAGCCAATGGGGGGTTTCTCCCGGTTAAGCCGGATTTCTGCCGTCAACGGCGCGGCTTGTCCAACTGTGGCACTTCTATTTGCGCGGAAGCAATGTTCGCTCCGAAAGCAACGGTAATCAATCGTGCCCCGGCCTTAGGGACAGTCGCGCCGCCATCTCGCGGCAGGGCCCGCGCCTTATCCCGCGGCGGCGCCTTGGGCGCACGGCGCGGCGGCGCCGAAGCGATGGCGCAGCAGCGCCGCCAGCGGCCAGCCATAGGCTTGCTCCAGCGGCGCCACTCGCTGCGCCGCATAGTCCAGCGCGGCCGCGGCCATGGCGCGCTGCAACGCCTCCGCGCCGGATTCCAGCGTGGTCCGAACCGGCGCGACGGCGGGCGGCGCGGCGGCGGCGCCGTTGAGGGCGATGACCCCGGTCTGGTCAAACCCCCAGCGGTCGCGCGCCTCCTCCCACGCCCGCCGCGCCGGCCGGTCCCAGGTGCCGGGAGTGCAGACCACGCACCACAAACGCCCGGCGAACTCCGCCACCACGTGCGGTGGCATCGCCCCGGCCAGGGCCCTTGGCCACAGGACGTTGGCGCAGCCCAATTCACTCAGCCGTTCCGTCAACCAAAGCAGCGGCCATTGTTGCTCGCTGCGCGCCGCCTGCGCCGAGGGCGTGTAGGCGTCGTCCTCGCGCGATGGCGCTGACGCCAGATGCGCGGCGGCCAGGCGGTCCAGCGCGGCCCGGGCATCGGCGGATTCCGCCAGCAGATCGGCGCCGCGCAGCCGGCCCGCCTGTTGCAATCGCTCCAGCCAGGCGCGGGCGGCGGGGTCGGCCAGCAGCGCGGCCCGGTCGAGATCCTCCAAGCGCAGACGGGGCGGGGCGTACTCACCGCTGGCGGCCATGGGCGCCAAGCGTGTTGGTTGCAACGGATCGCGCCACGCCGGCTCGGCTTCCCCCGCCAGGACCGCATTCCACGCGGCGCGCCAGACCTGCAACGGATTGGGTGCGGCCAATCCGCTCGCACGGATCAAGCCAATTTCCAACTCCGGTTCTTCCCTGGGGGCGGGGTACTTCGCGACGGCGTAAAACCACTCCGCCGGCGATTCCGTTCCCGGCGCGAAGAAAATGCCGCCGCTCAGCGCCGCGGTCGCGCGCATCGGCGGCGCGGCGCCACGGTCCGGCAGCGCCGCGGCGAAGCCATCGGCGGCGGCCCGCGCCGCCGACCGCCAGCCGGCCCGCACCAGCCAGTCTTCGGCGGCGGCCATTGCCGCCGCCGTAACCGCTCGCGGCGTTACTAGGAATTCCGTCCGGATCATTCAGCGTCACCGGGCGGCGCGCGCCTTCCATTCCGCCGTCCGCCCCTCAGAATGCCACGCTGGCGGGCATTTTCTTCCCGGCCAGGGGTAACCGGAAGGCGCACCTGTTCCTCCGGCCGGGTGCAGATTGGGTTCTACTGTACGCCGCCGCCGCGGCGCGCCGCCCCGCGCCGCCTATAATGCCGCCATGAGCGTAGTCAGCGGCGCCGAACCAACCTTCGCCGGACCCTTGGTATCGGAGCCGGTTTCGGCCAAGCAGCAGTGGGAACGCAAGCTGCGGGCGGATATTGAAAGCACCTTGCAGGAGGCGATGCGCACGCTGCGCTTCGCGCTGGAAAGCCGCCTGCAACAAGAGTTGAACGCCGGCTTGGCCAACGCCCTCCACGACGCCAGCCCCGCCGTGCAGCAGGCGCTGGTGCGGCGCGTGGGCAGCTGGTCGGCGCAACTGCCGCCGCCCCAGACCGAACCTTGGGCCGCTTGGATTGGCGGGCTGCTGGATGCCGCCGAGCCGCCGCGGATTTTATCCGCTTTGTTCGCAGCCGCCAGTGCGCTGGCCCCACATTTGGCTATTTACGTGGTGCGCGGCCCGGCGGCGATCGCCTGGCGCTGTAGCGGTATTCACGCGCCCGCGCGCATGGACTGGGAGAACGGCGATTCGGTGTTTCGCCGGGCCATTTCCACGGGCTTGCCGGTGCAGTGGCGGCCGGGGGTGGCTGGCGCTCCGGGCGCGCCTTGGGGGCCCGCCGGCGCCGTATATCCGCTCTCCGTTCGCGGCAAGACCATCGCCTTGCTCTGCCATGAGGCGAACCGCGCCGCCGGTCAGGCCGCGGGCAATTCCGCCGCCGACGCCGGAGTCGAATCCCGCATGGCGGTGCTGGCGCGCGTGGCCGGTCTGAGTTTGGAGCAGGCGATGCATCAAGGCGGTGGTTTGGCGCTGCACGCCGAGTCGGCGCTGGACACCGCCTCCGAAGCTCTGCCCACTCCCGCCGAATTCCCCGTCGCTGCGCCGGAACCCGAAGCGGCGCTGCCGGCCGCGACGGCGGAAGAACCGCCGCCACCCCTGTCACCCGTTGCTTGGGACCAGACGGCGGCGACCGAAGCCCTCGCTGCTGCGGACGCCGTCCCAGAAAAGGACGCCGCGGACAACGAAGCCAGCCTGCCCTCCGCGGATGCTCCTCAGGCCGCCCGCGCCCGCCGCTTCGCCAAAGTGCTGGCGCAGGACTTGGAGCTGTATCTCCAGCGGGACCGCCCTGGCGAACTCGCCGCCGCCCGCGAGCAGCGCGACCTTTATGGCCGCCTTCAGGAAGATTTGGACAAATGCCGCCAGTCTTTCCTGGAGCGTTATCCCGCCGATAGCGGCTTGGGGCTGGAGCTTCTGGACGACCAGCTGATCGCCATCCTGGCGCAAGGCGATGCCGCCATGCTCGGTCCCGCCTATCCACGCACCGTCGCGCAATAAGCTTACCGTCCATTTCGCCCGGCGGCCCGCCGGGCAAGCCGCGGCGCTCCTGCGCGCGCCGTGGGCGCGGAGGGAGTTTTGCGGCATTCCCGCACCTGCCTTGCCCCGGGGCAAAAGGCGCGGCCCCCGCGATGTGTACTAGCCGGTGGCCTGCCGGCGCGAGGTTCTTGCGATGAGCCGGCGATGGTGCTTAACTGAAGGCACGCTAGAAAGGAGGTGGTCCAGTGGAAGATTCCGGCAGTAGACGTTTAGACATTTGGACTAGCGAGGTGGCTGAAGGCTAGGCGCTCGCGAGCGCCCGCCGCAGTACTTTCCTTGGACGGCTTGCGAGCCGCCCCAGCTAATCCAATCAGTCCACCCGGGCCCCGCCGCCACTACGGCCGCGGGGCCCGAATCATTCATCCACTTGTTCCTCCGGCGCCGACGCGCCGCGGCGCCCGGTTCGCCGCCGGCGGACGTCCCAGAAGGCCTGTGCGCCGGGAAGGCCGGCGGCCGAAGCGGCGGCAGGGTCGCGCCGGGCGGGCGCCTCGGGGCCATGCTTGGCGGCTGCCGCGCCGCCATGTTACATTGAATCTCCTGAGGACTGCGGGAGTAGCTCAGTGGTAGAGTGCGACCTTGCCAAGGTCGATGTCGCGGGTTCGAATCCCGTCTCCCGCTCCAAATTCTCCCCTCCCTCCTGTTCACCGCCCGGCGCGGTAGCCAAGTGGTAAGGCAGAGGTCTGCAAAACCTTTATTCGGCGGTTCGATTCCGCCCCGCGCCTCCAACGTCTTCGGCCCCTCCAATCGTTCCTGAAGGGAAGGCCGGACGCTCTCAGGCCAAGCTCGCAGTGCACGGGAGGCGCCTATCAACGCCACGGCTCTGGAAGTCATCGTCATCATCTTCGTCTCTGCCTCGGTTCGCTCGACGCTTGGCTTCGGGGAAGCTCTCATTGCCGTGCCGCTCCTTGCCTTCTTTATCCCGGTGCAAGTGGCGGCCCCGCTGGCCGCGCTGCTTTCGGTCACCATTGCCGGCGTCATCGTGGTTCAGGATTGGAGGCACGTACACTGGAGCAGCGCGGGCTGGCTTCTCCTCTCGACCGTAGCCGGTATTCCCGTGGGCCTATTGCTGCTGACCAGCGGTCATCCGCAAGCAATCAAGATTGCGCTCGCCCTGGTCATCCTAGCCGTTTCGCTTTTCGCACTGACGGCGCGGAAGCTGCCCGAGCTGCGGCGCGACCACAAGGGATGGCTGTCCTGCTGCGGGTTCCTCGCCGGCGTGCTCGGCGGAGCCTTTGGGATGAACGGCCCGCCCCTCGCGCTCTACGGGGCGACGCGCCGCTGGCCGGCGGAACGCTTCCGGGCCACGCTGCAAGGCTATTTCCTGCCCGCGAGCCTGGCGGGCCTGATCGGGTATTGGTGCTCTGGACTGTGGACGCCACCGGTGACGCGCGACTATCTGCTCTCGCTTCCCGCGTTAATTCCCGCGATCTTCCTCGGACGATATCTCAACCGCCGCATTCCAGGGGAGGCGTTCGCGCGCTGGGTATACGTAGGCCTGGCCGCGGTAGGAGTGCTGCTGCTGTCGCAGGCAGCCGTTGCCGTCCGCCGTCCCATGAGCGTTGCGCAAGGAAGCTCGGTTTCCCGCCGCGCCGGGCGCCCGACACATCCCCGTTAGGGACCCGGCCGCGGGGGCGATACGGCGGGTTAGCTAGGAAGGCAGCCGCTCGCGCACGGCCGCGCCGGCTCAGCCTTCGCGGCGGTCGGGGGCTTCCTCGGCAGCGCGCAGTTCGATTCCGCTCCGCGCCTCCAGTCTTTTCAGCAGCTTACGCGCCTTCCCCCAAGCTGCTTCCCCCGTCTTCGGCCTCGTTGAAAATAAGCGATTTACGACTTCGCATGTTTTCGGTTTAGCCCCAATTCGAGTTGTTGTCAAAGGTGATTGTCGACATTTTTTTTACGCAGCTCATTGGGCACGCAGGATCGAACTGGGATCGCAACGGCTAGCGTGGCGGGCGGCGATATAACAGACTGAAATGGAAATTGCCCCTAGAATGCCGCAAGCGGCCGCGAAAGTGGCCGGGTCGTGGGGTTCAACCCCGTACAGCAGGGAACCGATGCTTCCCGCTAGCAGCCAGGCGATGACCAGCCCGGCCACGGCGCCGATCGCAAACGTCCGCATGCCGAGGCCCACCATCATCCCAACAATCTGGCCTTGCTGAGCGCCGAGCGCGAGGCGGATGCCGAACTCTTGTTTGCGCGCCGCAATGGCGTTCGCCAGGAACGACGCCAGGCCGGCCCCGCTCAAGACGAGCGCAAGGAGCGCAAAAAGGCTCAACAGGCCGACGCGAAACCGCGCGCCCAGCGGCGAGCGCTCGATCATGTCTTGCAGAGGCCCAATCTCGTAAATTTTTGTCTTCGGCAGGGCGTTCCAGATCACGCGAGACAGGGCACCGGCGGCCAGCGCCGGATTACCGGACGTGCGGACGAGCACGGTGCGCAGGTCGGCCGGCCACTGGCCAAGCGGCAAGTAGACCATTGGAATAGGGCGGGATTCCAGGCTCAGGTCGCGCGCATCTCCCACCTCGCCGACGATTTTGAAGACTTTCCCGCCGACGTTCAGAAACTGACCAACTGGGCCTGTGCTGCCGCCCATGCGTCTCGCCAGGCTCGCGTTGACGATTGCCACCGGCTGAGCGCCGTAGGAGTCGGAGGGCCCAAAGACGCGGCCCTGGAGTACCGGTATTCGGAGCACGGAAAAGTAGGAGCCGCCAACAACCTCATCGTGGGTTAGGCCCAGCCCGGCAGGTCCACGCTCGGCCGCGCGATGGACAACCGCATAGATTCCTCCCAGCCCCATCATCGGGCCTGCGTTCGCGACGGCGGCCGAGCGAACGTCGGGTACGGCTTCGATTCGCGCGAGCAAATTGCCTAGGCGTACGACGCTGCTCCGGTCCAGCGCCATAGCCAGGGAACCATGCACATCCACGCCAACGGCGAGGACATGGCTGGGCTGAAACCCGAGATTCACGCGCAGCAAGTCCACTACCGAGCGAATCATCAGCACAGTGCCCGCGACAAGAATCAGTGCCACCGCAACCTGCCCCGCTGCCAGCAGATCAAGGCCCCGGTTGCGTGGTGAGCCGAGCGCCGCTTTGGAGACGCTTGCGCCTTCGTTTAGAAAAGGTGCCAGGCTCCCCCCCGCGACCCGCCATGCAGGCAGAACGGCCGTCGCAACGGTGGCAAGCAGGGTTGCGCCGCACGCAAATGCAAGCACCGGCCCGCCGGCGCCAACTAGCGCCAGTCCGGGGGTCGTCGGCGGGGCAAGCCTCCGCATGGCCTCCGCGCCCAAATTTGCCAGCGCATATCCCAGAACGCCGGCAGCCGCGCAGATCGCAACGCCCTCCCGCGCTAGGAACCGTAACAATTGCCACCGCGATGCCCCGAGCGCATGGCGCGTCGCCAGCTCCCGGCGCAGGCCGAGATTGCGGGACAGCAAAAGGCCGGTGATGTTCGCGCACGCGATGATCAGCACCAGCCCTACTGCGCTTAGCAGCAAAACCATCTCCGTCCGAACCGGTCCCGAGATGATCTCTTGAAGCGACGCCAGCCTAAAGCGTCCCGCCGCCTCTTCCGCTGGCTTCCCCCCGTCAACCCGCACCACCCGCGAACTCAGGAGCTGGTCCGCCACGGCGGCTGTCATTCCCGGCTTGAGCCGGACGACCACCGACCACATCGGATAACCATTCTTGGGCGCAGTGTAGGCCGGATTGGCGGCGGGCGTCCAGAGATCCGTGTGGCCAGGAAACTGGAAACGCCGGCCCATAATGCCAACAATGTCGTAGCTCCGCCCTCCGACCAGAATTCTTTGACCGACTACCCCAGTGCGTCCGCCGAACGCTGATCGCCAAAATGCATAGCTAATGAGGGCCACATGGTCTTCTCCCGAAAGCGCCTCGCGGCGCGTAAAGGTCCGCCCGACTAGGGGCCGCACGCCGAGAACTGAAAGCAGGTTCGGGGATACGCGCGCAGTAAGACACGTCCGCGCCCACCGCCCCGCGCCGACCGTTGCGGCTTGGCCCCCGCGGGCGTAGGCCACGCCAGCGAAGACGCCGGCCCCTCGAATGCGCGCCACCTCGCTCGCGCTGAGCGGCAGGCCCGGGCTCCGAGATAATTCCACCAGGAACAACCGCGAAGGCTTGGCATAGGGCGCGGTTCCCCAGATCGCCGCATAAGCCAAGCTGAAAATCGTGATGCTGGCCCCAATGGCCAGGCCAAGGACCGCCGCCGCCACAACGGCAAAACGGCCCGGACGCAGAGGAAACCGGACTGCGGGAGTAATTTTCTCTTTCATCGTGAGCCGCCTTCCTGGGCTCTGCCGAGATTGTACCCGCGGCCGACGCGACCGGCGATTAACCCACCCGCCCGTCGGTCACGCGGGTGGGAACGGACTTGCCCACGTTGGCGAAAACGATTGGCCACGGCAAGCTCAAAGCGGTTTTGCGCCACGCCCACCCCACACCAGAGCATCAGGCGCGGGGAATGGCCAAGCTCCATGCCCACGCCGACCGGATGCGGGCCGAGTCCCTCCAAAGGTCCCAAGGTCCCACCGGCGCGATGGGACGGCGAAATGATGACCGATGACGGGAGAAGAGACTAAAGGCGAAGCGGTGGCTTCCTGCAAAACCTTTATTCGGCGGTTCGGCTCCGCCCGGCACCTCCAGCGCCGGGCGGGCCAGGCGTAGGACGCTCGGCCCGTGCCAGGCGCAGGCGGGCATCTCGGGCTGCCGCTTCCCGCCCGATGGGGATCTTTTTTGCTTCGAAGCGGCGCTGGGGTCCAGGCCGCGCGCAAAACGGGGTCAGCCTTCGGCGCGGCGGTCGGGGGCTTCCTCGGCGGCGCCGAAGCGGCGCTGGCGGCGGGCGAACTCGGCCAGGGCGGTGGCGAAGGATTCGCGTTCAAACTCGGGCCACAGCTCCCGCGTGAACCACAACTCGGTGTAGGCGCATTCCCACAGCAAGAAGTTCGACAACCGGACCTCGCCGCCGGTGCGGATCAGCAGGTCCGGCGGGGGCACCGTCGTGGCATCTTCGGCCGACGTTTCCGGGCCAGCGGCGGCACCCGCCGCCGCCAATTCCGCGTCGCCGTTCTCCTCACCAGCGGCGGCGGCGCCGCCATTGGACTGGCCGGCGGCGGAACGCATGGGAACGACGTTCGCGTCGTTGGCTGCCGCGTCACCGGCTGCCGCGTAACTGGCTTCGCCACCCACGGCTTCGTTGGCACGGGAGCCATTCGCCGCGCCGGCGGAGGCGGGCGGATGCGGTCCGAAGCCGGCGGGGGCGGGCTGGAGCTGCCGTGCCAGCGCGGCTTCCGTGATGTCTTCCACGGCGATTTTGCCGGCCAGCGCCTGCCGCGCCAGCGTTTGGGCCGCCGCGGCGATGGCCCATTGCGAGCCGTAATCGATCGCCAGGCGCAGCAGCATGTCCTGGCCGCCGGCGGTGAGCCGCTCGGTCAGTTCCAGCGCGGTGCGCGGGCCCAGCGGCAGGCGGTCGCGGCGGCCAATGCCCACCAGGCGGATGCCCTTCGCTTTGAGTTCCGCGCGCTCACAGACCAAAAAGCGGCAGAGCAGTTCCCACAGCGCCGAGATCTCCACCGAGGGCCGCTTCCAGTTTTCCGTCGAGAAAGCGTAGAGCGTCAGATACCGCACGCCCGCCTTGCGCGCTTCCTCCACCGTGCGCCGGACGGAGGCGATGCCAGCGTGGTGGCCGGCCCAGCGCGGCAGGCCGCGGGCGGCGGCCCAGCGGCCGTTGCCGTCCATGATGATGGCGACGTGGCGCGGAACCGGAGCCGTGGCGGGTTCCGGCAGGGCCGCGGACATGGGGGCCGGGGCGGTGTCGGGAGGCAGAATGTCAGGGGTCGCGGCCATCGGCTAGGCTCCAGTCATGGATTGCAGGAAATCCTGCATGCTCTCGATATAGGCGCGCAGCGCCTGCCGCCCGCGCGCCGTCAGGCGGTAGGCGGTGCGCGGCTTGCGGCCGGCGAAGCTTTTCTCCACCCGCACGTATCCGGCGTTTTCCAGCTTGCGCGCGTGGTCGCTGAGGTTGCCGTCGGTGACTTCCAGGACTTCCCGCAGTTCGGTGAAGGTCAGGCTGTCATTCACCGCCAAGGCGGACAGCATGCCCAATCGCAGCCGCTCGTGAATGAGGCGGTCCAGCGAGGGCACGCGCGGGCGGCGCGCCGCCATCGCGGCGGAGGCCAAGGGAGCGACTTTGGCGGCGGAGGTCATGGGCGCGGCCGAACCAGCGGCGGCGAGACGCGGCCGCGGCGTCCCGGATCGAGAAGCGAGTGGAGACATAGGTTCACCTTGCACGACCCACGGCGGCCGGCACGTCTTCCAGCGACAGCCGCGCGGCGCGGGCAATCCATAGGCCCGCGGCCAGATGCAGCACGCCGAAACCCAGCGCCAGGCAGGCCAGGGTCACGGCGGGAGAAGGCAGGAAAAAGGCCACCACGCCCAGCACCGCCTGGCCGCGGCCCAGCCAGCGCACCGGCGGCGTGGAGAAAGTGGCGGCGCTGAGCAGGGCCAGGCCCGCCAGCAACAGCCAAGCGCCGGGCAGCCACTGCGGCGCGCCATGGACGGCCAGGGCCAGCGTCAATAGCGCCGCCGCCAGCCAGCCCGGGGCCATCGAGCGCAGCGCCCGGCCGGTCGGCCCGCGGCGCAGCGGCAGCCGCCATTTCCGGCCCTTGCGATACAGCGCCCACAGCGCCAGCGGCGCGGCCAAAGCTACCGCCGCCACCCAGATCACCAGCATCGCGCCGGCATATTCGGGCCGCCAGGATCCCGCCGCGGCCGCCGCCCGCCAGGCCCCCGGCCCATAACTTTGCTCCAGCCACCACCAGCTCAACCCGCTGGCGATGCAGCCGATCAACCCGGCCAGCGCCACGCCGGCGCCGCTGACGGCGCTGAATGTTCCGGCTTGTTCCAAGGTCTGCCGGATGTAGTCCAGGTCGGCGCGCACGCGGCCCAAATCCGGCGAGGATTCGCCGGGCGAGCGAAACTCCAGCGGGCTGGGAGACGGCTGCGCCACTCTGCGATCAGCCTAGCCCGGCCAATACGCCGCGTCAAGGAGAACTTTGCACTACAGAGGTTACATTCTCTACACGGGCATTCCAGGGCGGGGCCCGGCGCACGCCCGCGCTGTTCCGGCGGGCAGGCGCCGCCCGCCGCTTATTTTTGCGCACGGACGGCGGCCAGAACGCGATCCAGCATCGCTGGGGTCAGGCGGCCGGTGAAGGTGTTCTGTTGGCTGGGGTGGTAGCAGGGCAACAATCGCCAGCCATTGGGCAGCCGATAGGCGGCGCCGTGGGCGAAGGGGTATTCGGCCGGCCGGGTCAGCAGCCCGAACTCCCGAGCGGCGGTCAAAAACTGCGCATGCGCCAGGCGCCCCAAAGTGATGACGGCGCGCACGCGCGTGAGCAAACCCAGCTCGGCGCGCAGGTAGCCGCGACAGTTGGAGATTTCCTCCGCGGTGGGCCGGTTGGCGGGCGGCGCGCAACGGACGGCGGCGGTGATGAAGGCGCCGCGCAGCCGCAGGCCGTCGTCCCGGGAGCGGCTTTCCGCCTGGTTGGCGAATCCGGCGCGGTGCAGCGCGGCAAAGAGAAAGTCGCCGCTGCGGTCGCCGGTGAACATCCGCCCGGTGCGGTGGGCGCCGTGCGCCCCGGGCGCCAGGCCCACCAGCAGGAGCCAAGCGGCCGGGTCGCCGAAGCCGGGCACCGGACGGGCGCAATACACCTGATCCGCATAGGCACGACGGCGGACAGCGGCCACCTGCGCGCCGTAGGCGACCAGGCGCGGGCAGCGGCGGCAAGCGACGATGCGGCTGGTTAGGCCCTGCAACTCATTTGCTCCCGCCATGGCATTTGCGCCTTGCGCCGGAACGGACATTGATAGGTGCGGGCCCCAGGTCCAGGCGCCGGCGGGGCGTCCCGCTTTGCCTGGCGCGGCGCGGAGCGCCGCTTGCGATTGGCGCGGCGCGGAGCGCCGCTTGCGCGCCCAACTGGCCCGGGGACCCCGACTGCCCCGGCCCAGCCAGCCGCTAGCCTTTTGGCGCGGGGGCGAAGTGAGCGGCGTTTTTTTCCGCGTACGAGGCCCATTTTTCGGGGAGATCGTCAATGGCGAAGATGGCCGTCACCGGGCAGACGGGAACGCAGGCGCCGCAATCAATGCATTCGACCGGATCAATGAACAGCTGCTCGGCTTCGGCATGGCCGGCCTCGTCCGGCTTGGGATGGATGCAATCCACCGGGCAGGCGTCCACGCAAGCGTTGTCCTTGGTTCCAATGCAGGGTTCGGCGATGACGTAAGCCATATCGAAGAAGACCTCGTTGGGCTACCGGTTGGGCTACAGGCCCATCACGTGATAGCCGCTGTCCACGAACAAGATGTTCCCGGTGACGCCGCGGCCCAGATCGCTGGACAAAAATAAGGCGGCGTCGCCGACTTCCTCGGGCGCCGTGCCGCGGCGCAGCGGCGCGTGCTCGGCGACGTGGCTGAGCATGCGGCCCAAATCCTTGACGCCGCGGGCGGAGACGGTCTTGACCGGGCCGGCGGAGACGGCGTTGACGCGGATGCCACGGGGGCCGAGTTCGGAAGCCAGGTACCGCACCTCCGATTCCAGCGCCGCCTTCGCCACGCCCATGACGTTGTAATTGGGCATGACGCGCGTCGAACCGAGGTAGGTCAGGGTGACAATCGCCCCGCCGCGCGGCATGTGCTCGGCGGCGCGCCGCGCCACGGCCACCAATGAGTAGGCGCTGACGTCCAGCGCCAAACCGAAGCCGGCGCGGCCGGTTTGGTAGAACGGGCGGTCCAGGTCGGCGCGATCGGCGAAGGCAATGCTGTGAATGACCGCGTCCAATCCGCCTTCGGCGCCCAGGCTGGAGAAGAACTGGTCCAGGTCCTCGTCGCGGCTGACGTCGCACTGCGCCGTGCGCGCGTTCGCCAGGCCCGCCGCCAGCTCCACCGTGGCTGCCTTTTGCCGCTCCGATTGATAGGTAATGATCAACTGCGCGCCTTCCCGGGACAGAGATTGGGCGATGGCGTAGGCCAAGCTCCAGCGGTTGGCCACGCCCATCACTAGCGCGGTTTTGCCCTGCATGATGGCGCTCATGGCAAGCAGCAGACTACCACATCTGCCCGCCGCTTTCGGCAGAATGCCCGCCGCGGCGCGCAGCAGCGGGAAAGCGGGCTCTTGCCAGCTAAGGCTGCGCCGTGGGGCGGCGGCGCGGTTCCTGTCGCGGGGGTCGCGCCGTTGGCTCGCGGAGCCACGCCGGCGCGAGGAGTCACCGCGAAGCCCGCGGAACTCCGCAAGGCGGCCCCCGGCCGGCGAGGCGGCGCGGCCCCAGCGACCCGCAGGCTGGGCTGGGGAGTGCGGGGCCCCGGCCCGGTCTGCGGGTAAGCGGGACGCGCGGCGCAGCCGCGCTGGGGCCCGCGCCCATCATTGGCTCGCCGGCATTCCGGCGGGCGGGCGTGGCGAAGCAGATTCCCTGGACGATCGGACCGGGCGCAGGCGCGGTATATTCATTCACCGCCTTTCGGCACTCGCTTATGCGCTCCGCCTTCACCCGCCGTTTCCGCCTGGTTCTTATCCCGTTGGCTTGTCTTGCGGCCGCCGCTGCGCTGTCCGCCGCCGCCCCGCCGCTCCGGCCCAATTTGCGCGGCCGCATCATGATCCTGGAATACCACCGATTCGGTCCCAAGGATCACCGCTGGGTGCGGGCCTACAGCAGTTTTGACCATGACCTGCAAACGCTGGAGGCGCAGAGCTATCGGCCGATCACCCTGCGTGCCTACACCTCCGGTCATTTCGCCACCCCGCGCGGGACCACGCCGGTGGTGATTACCTTCGACGACGGCAGCAACAATCAAGTGAAGTTCACGCGGAAGGGCAAGCTGGCGCCGGACTGCGCCATGGCGCATTGGCTGGCGTTCAGCCGCCGCCATCCCGATTTCCCCTTTCGGGGCGTGTTTTTCGTCAATCCCGGACCGGGCGGCGACTCCGCCTTTGCGCAGCCGCGCTGGTCCACGGCCAAACTGCGGATGATTGTGCGGCTGGGGGGTGAGATCGGGAATCACACCTTGACGCATGCCAATCTGGGCCGCGTACCGCGGTCGGCGGTGGAGCGGGAGATCGCGCTGGGCCAATACTTCATTGCGCGCGCCCTGCCCGGTTACCAGATCGTCTCCTTTGCCCTGCCCTACGGCGTCTATCCCAAGCCGCGATCCTTGGCTTGGCAGGGGGACTGGGCCACTTCTGGCTTCGGCCGCCGGCTGCCGCCGCACATCCGCTGGCATTACCGCGCGGTGGTGAAGGTGGGCGCCTCGCCCGCGCCGTCGCCGTATGTAGCCGGATTCAGCCCGCACTTCCTGCCGCGCATTCAGGTCTTCGATCCCAACATCGGCATTTGGCTGCGCTACTTCCAATTGCACCCCGGCCGGCGCTTTGTCTCCGACGGCCAGGAGCACGCGGTGGATTCGTTGCCGCGGTTCGCGCCCCGTCCCCGGCGCCGCTAGCCGCCGCCGGCGCCGCTCTTGGCGGAGAACGATTCTCTGACTATAGTCAGAGAATGCGTGCGGAGGTCCTTCAGGTTCGGGCGTTCAGCCGCGCGGTTACGCGGCGCTTCGGAGTGCTCGACGAGCAATATCTAGGCCGGCGCCGCCCGCTGGCGGAGGCTCGCCTGCTCTTCGAAGTGGGCATGCACGCCACCGCCGTGCGGGATCTGCGCGCCCGGCTGGGGTTGGACTCTGGGTTTCTGAGCCGCCTGCTGCGCTCCCTGGAACGGCAAGGACTGCTGGTGACGGAATCCGCGCGTGATGACGGCCGCATCCGCGTGGCGCGGCTGACGCGGGCCGGGCGGCGCGAATTGCATCATCTCAATGCGCTCTCCGACGCGTTGGCCCGGTCCGTCCTGGCGCCCCTGAGCCCGGAACAGGCTCGGCGGCTGGTGGCGGCAATGGCCGAAGTGGAGCGCCTGCTGTGCGCGTCAAGCATTGCCATCGCGCCGGCGCAACCCGGTGACCAGGATGCGGCGAATTGCCGGCGGCAATATTTCCAGGAACTCGGCTCGCGATTTCCGGAGGGCTTTCGCCCCACGGCCGCCCACACGCTCACGCTGCGGCGACTGGAACCGCGCGCCGGCCGCGCCCTCGTCGCCAGACTGGCCGGCGATGCGGTCGGCTTCGGCGCGGTTCGGAGGATTGCGCCGGGGATGGGCGAGATCAAGCACATGTGGGTTGCTCCGCGCGTCCGCGGATTGGGCGTGGGCCGGCGGCTACTGGCGGAACTGGAGCGCGCGGCGCGTGGAATGCGCGTCCGGGTGCTCCGCTTGGACACGCACGCTTCCCTCACTGAAGCGCTGGGGTTGTACCGCTCCGCGGGCTACCGGAAGATTCCGCGCTATAACGACAATCCCTACGCGCAACACTGGTTCGAGAAGGTGCTGGTTGCATCGGTCCGGCCGGGCCGGGGTTAGCCCCGTGCCCGCACGGCGCGACGTTGCGCTGAGCGGCCGGCCGGTACGTGCGGCGCGCGGCGGCGCCGGGCGGGCGCCGTCCCGGGAGCATAATGGGGGCGTGGCGGACCTAGCGCAGCGCGAGGTGCGCCGCCGGCCGGCGGCGGTGCGGTTCCCAGGGCGGGTGTTGTTTTTGGCCGAAGACGCGGCGTTGGTGAAACGGCAGTTCGCAGGGGAGGATCTTCCTTGGCCGCCCGCGTTTCCGCTGCGCAACGATATCTCCACCGACGAGATTACCCCCGCGCACATCTGTTTTTATTTCGACCAGACGCTCGGCGACTGGCCCTACACCGGGCTGAAATGCGGCGAGGAGTTTCCCATCCCCCGCAATGCGGTGCGCAACGGCGGCTTCTCGGTTTGCGTTTCCGGCAAACGGCGGGGCAAGGGCAGCAGCCGGGAACAGTCGCCTTATGCCGAACTCTGCGCCGGCATCCAACTGGTGATCGCGGAAAATCACGAGCGCATTTATAAGCAAAACTGCCAAAATCTGGGCCTTTTGACCTCGACCGATTTCGGCTTGCTCGCCCGCATCCGGCGCGGCGAAGAGATTGCGCTGACCGAGTTCACCGCCGGAGAAGACGCCATCACCCGCCAGATTATCGAATACGGCGGCTTGTTTCCCTTCAACGTCGCGCGGCTCCAGGGCAAGGTGGATCTTCCGGCGATCACCACAGGTCCCCGCGCCATGACGCTGGCGGAAAAGATCTTCGCCCGCCACGCCACGGCCGCCAGCGGCCGCATGGGCGTGCCCTACGTGCAGCCGGGCGATGCGGGATTCTTCCGCACCGACCTGCGCTTCAGCCATGAGTACGTGACGCCCATGGCGGCGATCTTTTTCGACCAACTAGTCGGGCCCAATGAGCCGGTCAACGATCCGGCCTCGATCGTCTTTTTCCGCGATCACCTGACGTTCTTGGATGAGGTGATTTCGCCGCAGAAGCGGGCGATGGGACTGCTGGATTTGGCGACCCAATTGAAGTTCAAGCAAGAGGAGTTTGCCCGCCAGCGCGGCATCCGCCTGCACGGCGAATTGCGCGATCGCAAGGGCTCGGAGGGCATCTGCCACAGCATCGTGCTGGAAAGCTACGCGCTGCCCGGCCAGATCGTCGTCGGTTCGGATTCCCATACGCCCCATTCCGGCGCGATCGGCGCACTGGCCTTCGGCATCGGCACGACGGACGTTTTCAATAGCTGGATCACCCGCGACGTGCGGGCGCGGGTGCCGGAATCGGTGCAGGTGGTGGTGCGCGGCCGGCCGGCGGCCAACGTGACCGCCAAGGACATCATCCTGGCGCTGCTGCGGATGGACTACGTCAAGAGCGGGCAGGCCATCGGCAAGGTCATCGAATACGGCGGCGAGGCGGTCGCGGCCATGAACGTGGACGAACGGGCGACGCTGACCAACATGGCCGCCGAAATCGGCGGCTTCACCGGCATCGTCGCGCCGGACGCGAAGGCCGTGGAGTTCCTGATGGAGCGGCGCGGCATGGCGCGGGCGGAAGCGGAGGCTTGCTGCGCGGGACTGGAGAGCGACGCGGGCGCCGAGTACGCCCAGGTCATCGAGTTGGACGCCGCCGCGCTCCGGCCCATGGTGGCGCTGCCGGGCGACCCCGGCAAGGGCATATTCCTCGATGAGCTGCCGGCGCCGGTGCGCATCGAAATTGCCTACGGCGGCACCTGCACCGCCGGCAAGAAGGCGGACATGGATATGTACGCGGCGGTGCTGGCCGACGCCTTGCGCTCCGGGCGCAAGGTCGCCGCGCACGTCAAGTTCTATTTGCAGTTCGGCTCGCAGGAGACGCGGGAATATTGCCGGCGGCAAGGCTATCTGGAAACGTTCCAAAAGGCGGGCGCCATTCTGATCGAACCCAGTTGCGGCGCCTGCATCAACGCCGGACCCGGGGCCACTTCGCGGCCGGAGCAAATCGCCATCAGCGCCCAGAACCGCAACTTTCCCGGCCGCAGCGGCCCGGGGCAGTTGTATTTGGCCAGCCCGCTGACGGTGGCGGCCAGCGCCGTCGCCGGCGTCATCACCGCCTATGGCGACGCAGCCGCCGCCGGCCAACGGCCATGAACTGGGCGGGGCGGGCCAGCGAGGCCGAGTTCCGCTACCGCTTTTATTTTCTTGCGGCGATCTATGTCACCGGCTTCGGCGTTTCCGGATTTGAGCATCGCCCGACCGCGGTGTGGCTGGCGGAAAAACTGGCGGGCAGTCCGCGGGCCGCGCCCGGCCACGCCGAACTGCGAGTGCTGCTGCTGGCGGCGGCGTTGCTGGCCGCCGCGGCGGCCGGGCTGCGCACCTGGGCCGCGGCCTACCTGAACAGCCAGGTAGTGCACGACCCGCGCTTGCACGGCGAACGCTTGGTCGCCGATGGTCCCTACCGGTATCTGCGCAATCCCTTATATTTGGGCGGCGTGTTGTTGGCCCTTGCCTTCGGCGCCTACGCCAGCCCGCTGGGCTTATCGCTGTTGCTGCTCGGGCATGTGGTGTTTTACGCCCGCCTGATTGCCCGCGAGGAAGAGCAATTGGCGCGCACGCAGGGTGCGGACTTTCTGGAATATCGCCGCCGGGTCCCGGCCCTGTGGCCCGCCTGGCGCCCGCGCCTGGCGGCCAGTGGCGCGCGGCCGGCGTGGGCGCAGGCCTGGGCGGGGGAGATGCTGATGTGGCTGTTCGCGGCCGCTTTGCTGCTGACCGGGGCGACCCTCAAATTCCGCCTGCTGTGGCCCGCGGTCGCCGCCGCCTTCCTACTCTGGTTCGTTTTGGGCCGCGGGTTCCGGCGCGGCCGGGCCGCCAGCGCCGGCGGCCAAGATGCGCAATAAGACCGGCGGGTGATCGGCGTGCTTCCGCCTGGTTTCAGGCGGCGCTTTCCGGAGCGCCGAGGGCGCGGGCCGATGCCCGCCGCCACACGGGCTGAAGCCCGCTCCATGGGGCGGGCGGCGGCCGAGCCGGTCGGGCGCGCGGGCTCCAGCCCATTGCATGGGGCGGCGCGCCTCCCGGCGCGCAGCCAATCGCCGGCAGGATGCCGGTCGTCCCCGGCGGGCTAGAACTGGTAGAAGCTCATTTCCTGGTTGCTGTTCTGCACCCACAGCCGCGCATCGGTATGAATGCCGTTGATGCGCACCAGGACCACCATGCCGCTGGCGTCGCCCCCGGGCGGCACGGTGACGGTTTGGATGTTATAGGTCTTAATGACGCCGTAGGGACTGCTCGGGCCCCAATCCTGCATGAAGGAGTCCATCGAGTACTCCTGGGGATTGGCTTGCCAAATGGCATAGGCCTCTTGGTAATTTCCCTTCACGAGGGCGGTCATGAACTGATTGACGGTCTTGCGCGCTTCGTAATACGGCCAATACCAATGAATGGCGAAGGCGATCAGGCCGGCCAGCACCACGCCCAAGATGATCCAGTTGCGGCGGCGGGCGCGGGCGCGGTCAAACGGCGATGCGTCCATGAGGGTCATTGGCATATTGGCGGCTCCGTCCCCTGGCATCGGGCCCGGCCAGGCATCTCCCTAGCAATATAGGACGTTTTGGCCGGTTCGGACGTTTCCGGCGACAATAACCGCTAATGGCTGGGCTAACGATCTGCATTGTGGCCGGCGGCTACTCGCCCGAGCGGAATGTATCCTGGGCCAGCGCCGCCAACGTAGCGGCCCATCTGCGGCGCGGCGGGCATCAGGTCACCGTGCTGGACCTGTGTGGCGGCGATGCGCCGCTGACGGCGGCCGCGGAAGCGGCGATTTTGGCCGCGCCGATCGGCCCCCCCCCCGGCGCCGCCGAGCTGGCCGAGTTGCGCGCCGCCCTAGACGCCGCGCGGCTGCTGGCCGCTCCGGCATTGCGCGCGGCGCAGGTGATTTTCCCACTGGTGCATGGAGCGTTTGGCGAAGATGGCCGCTTGCAGGCGCTGCTGGAGGCGGCGGGCAAGCCCTATGTCGGCAGTGACTGGGCCGGTCAGGCGCTGGCCATGGATAAACACCTCGCCAAGCAGTTGATGGCGCAGAATGGCATCCGCACGCCCCCGTGGGTCTGCCTGGCCGTGGGCGAGCCCTTGCCTGCGGCGGTGGATCTGCCGGCGGTAGTCATGCCCGCCAGCGGCGGCTCTTCGGTGGCCATGGCGGTTTGCCGCGAGTCCGCGGAGCTGGCGCCGGCGCTGGAGCGGGCTTGGGCGGAGGATCGCTTCGCGCTGGTGCAACGGTTCATCGCCGGGAGGGAACTGACGTTGGGCATGCTCGGTAGCGAATCGCTCGCGTTGGGGGAGATCCGCGCTCCCAGCGCCATGTTCGACTATGAGGCCAAGTACCGCGGCGCCGCGACGCGGGAAATTTTTCCCGCCGATGTTTCCGCTGCGGCGCGGGAAGCGGCCGCCGCCATGGGCCGAGCCATGATGTCCGCGCTGCGGCTGCGCCACTACGCCCGCATGGATTTTATTTTGGATGGCGCGGGCCAGCTTTGGGCGCTGGAAGCCAACGCCGTACCTGGCATGACCGCAAAGAGCTTGTATCCGCAGTCGGCGGCGGCGGCGGGCTGGGATTTCGCCGTGCTGTGCGAGCGACTCTGCCGGATGGCCTTGAGCGGTGAATCCAGCGCGGGCGGCGCGGCTGGTTCTTCGCCGTAGGCGCCGCTAGCCGCGCCCGGGAGCGATCGCGGCCGAATGCCGCCGGGACCGGGCGTGGGTGCCGGCGTCACCCCATCGCGTCCGCAAGCACGCCCGTCGGGCGGGTGCCAGGCGCAAGCACGCGGGCCTCAGCGCCAGCCGATTTCCGGGCGCCGGCTATGCCGCGGATGGCAGGGCGCGGGCCGCCGGTGCATCGCGGCGCTGGTCCCGGGCCGCGGCCATCCACTGCGCCAGAACCATCAAATTCCAAATCTGCCGGCTGTAATCCGCCCGCCCGCTCCAGTGACGGCGCAGCATCATGGCGACGACGTCACGATCCAACTCCGCGTCCAGCGCGCCGCCGGCGAGCGTTTCCTCCGCCAATCGGCGCAGCGGCCCGCGCAGCCACGCGCCCAGCGGAAGGGAAAACTCCCGCCCCCCGGAGCGCCGAACGGCGGCGGGCAGGCGCCGGCGGACCGCGCGGCGCAGCAGATGCATGCCGCGCAGATGCCGTAATTTGTGGCGGCCGGGCAGGGAAAAGAGAAACAGCGCCAAATCGGTATCTAGCCACGGCGCCCGCGCCTCCAGCCCATGAGCCATGGCCATGCGGTCCAGGGTCGCCAAGCTCCCGTCACCCACCCGCAGCCGCAGGTCGCAGTACAGGGTTTGGTTCAGCCAGTCGGCCTGCGGCCATTCCGCCGCAACCGCCGCCAGCAACTCACGGCCGGCGACGGGCCATACCGCGCGCCGCCACAAGCGGCGGCGCTGTTCGCGGTTGAACGCCGTGCACCACGCCGCCATACGCTGCGCCGGTGGCAGCGTTAGGCCTTGCCGGAACCGCAGCACCCGGTCGGACCAGCGGCGCGGGCCGCGCGGCGGCCATAATTCCATGTGGCCGACAGCCGCCGCGCCGCGCCGCAGCCGCGGCAGCCGGTCCGAGTAATGCGCGAGGGCCAGGGCGGCATATTCGGGCCGCCCGGCCAGCAACTCCAGCGCGCCCGCGGCAACCATGCACGCCGCCACCCGCGGCCGCGCGGCCTGCGCCAAAAAATACAGCGGCACGGCGCGGGCATCGCCCAAAGGCTCGCCGCCGCTCGCGGCGATGGCCGGCCATGCCGCCGCCAGAGCCTCCGGCCGCAACCGCAGTTCGTGGTGCTCGGCGCCCAAACGCCGCGCAAGACGGCGCGCCGCCGTTAACCCTGAAGCTCGTTGGGCGGCGCCCACCGCGAATGTTTGTACCGAGGCCGCCGGCGCCTCGCGCAGCAGCGCCAGCAGGGCCGCGGTTTCCAACCCGCCGTTCAGCACCAGTCCCACCGGCTCCGCGTTCAACCGGCGCCGAACGGCGGTGCGCAGCCGCACCCACAGCTCCTCTTCCTGTTCGGCATCCGTGACGTGACCGGGCCGGCCGCGCGCGATTTCCTCCCCGCGCGCCTCCAATCGCTCCGGCAAGAACCAATAGCGAAACTGCCGCAGGCCCTCGGGCCGCCAGCGCAACGCATGGCCCGCCGCCAGCTTCCGCGCCCCGGCGTAGGCGGAATACGGCGCGGGAATATGGTCCATTTGCAAATACAAGTCCAGCGCCGTCCAATCCCACGCATCGTCCCAACCCGGGTCGGCGCGCAGCGCGCCGAGTTCGGAGGCGAAGCTTAGCCCGCCCCCCCGCGCGGCCGCGCGGGGGGCAAAGTACAGCGGCTTCACCCCGAAACGGTCTCGCGCCAAGAGCAAGGAGCGCCGCGGCGCGTCCCAAAGGGCGAAGGCGAAGCTTCCCTCCAAATGCCGCGGCAGGGACTCCCCATGTTGTTGGTACAAATGCACCAACAACTCCCCCGTATCTTCGCCGCGGAAGCGGTGTCCGCGCGCCCGCAAATCCTGACGCAGCTCGGCGGCGTTATGGACTTCGCCGTCGCAGAAGGCGATGACGGCGTCGCCGGCCCCGCCCATCGGCGCCGCCAGGGGCTTTCCGGCTGGCGGCCGCGAAGACCGCCAGCCCAGCACGGCGCCGTCGCCGAGGTACAACTCTTCCGCCTCCGGCCCGCGATGCCGCAGCCGTGCAGCCATGGCCCGCACGGTGGCCGCGGCTTGGGCACGGTTCCCCGCCGCGTTCCCCACCCAGCCGCAGATGCCCGCCATAGCTTTGGTCAGATGGATGAAAGTGGAATCGGGATGCCTGCGGCGCCCTTCCGAGCGCCCGTTCGGAGCTCTTCACGGGCCCGCTTCGGCCCTTTCCTTTTGCGCAACGCCTGGGTAGAATATTCCTGTTGCAGCGACCGCTGGCGGTGCCTGGCGGATGCCCCGCGGCATCCGAGCGCATCGCCCACGGGAGCCGCAATCTTGAGCATGCGCGGCCCGCGCTCAGCACCGTTCAGCGCTGGCGCCGCATTTCCGGACAACGTGGGGAGACGTTGGCCCGACCCGGTTTGCGTAACCAGGGCAGGCTGAGCGAGACGAGCATCCATGCGCCGCCGCCGGACGATGATGATCGCGATTGCGCGCCAGTTGACGACTGAACACCGCCGCCATCCGTATGCAGACCGTACTTCACGAACTGGGTAATCTGCTGCTCGCCAGCGTGCCCACGATCATCATTTTTCTCTTGCTGCACTTTTATCTCCGCCGCGTTTTCTACCGTCCACTCGGTAGGATGCTGGCGGAGCGCCGGGCCCGTACCGAGGGCCAGTTCGAAGCCGCCCGGCGGATGATCGCACTGGCCGAACAAAAGCTGACCGAGTACGAGACCACGCTGCGCGAAGCTCGCGCCGCCATGTATCGCGACATCGAGGAGCGGCGCGCGCAGGCCATGGCCGAACGGGCGGCGTTGCTGGCGGCGGCGCGGCAGCGCGCCGAGGAGGCAAGACGGCAGGCGGAGTCGGATTTGGAGCGCGAGATGGCCCAGGCCAAGGCGCAGTTGGAAGCCGGCGCGGAGGGCATGGCGACGGAGATCTATCACGCCGTATTGGGCCACCGCCCGATGGCAAGCCCGGGAGTCGGCGCATGAAGCGCGCGCGCTCTGCTTCGCTCCACCGCGCCGGGGGGGCGCTGGTGCTAGCCGCCGTCGTGCTGTTCGCGGGGTTTCCGGCCTTCGCCGCCTGGCGGGCCATCCCTCCCGTTACGCCCGCGCGGGCGAAGACCACGCAGCAGCAGATTCCCGCCAAACTTCCCGTCAGCCGCGGTGCCGCCGCGCCGGTGATGCGCACCGCCGCGCCAGCGAGGCGGAAAGAAGCGTTCAGCAAGACGCAGGTCAGCCTGTGGCTGCGGCCCGTGGCGCGGGCCACGCACCTGTCCACCGGGCTGCTGTGGACCATCGTCTGGCTGATCAATCTCGGCATTCTGCTCTGGGTGCTGTATTTCATCTTCTACCGGATGAAAAGTTGGTCCCTGCCCGGGCTGATGCACAACCGCACGCAAACCATCCGCCGCCGTTTGGCCGATGCCGAGGAGGCGGTGGTCGAGGCCACCGAGCGCCTGCGTTCCATTGAGGCACGCTTGGCGGGAGTGGGCGCGGAAGTGGCGGCATTGCAAGCCCAGACGCGGCAAGAAGCGGAGATGGAATATCGCCGCCTGACCGCCGAGTCGGCCGCGGAAGCGGAAAAGATCGCCCACGCCGCGGCGCGGCAAATTGCGGCCAGCAGCCAGACGGCGCGCCAGGAGCTGCGCCACTATGCCGCGGAATTGGCCGTGGCGGTGGCGGAGCGCCGCCTGCGGCGCGACGTCAATGCGGAAATGGATGAAGTGTTGGTCCGGCAGGCGGCCGGGCATTTCGCCGCCGCCGGCCGGCAGCCGGTTTAGGAGCCCCGATGCCCGGAGTGGTCGCGGAACATTACGCCCAAGCCCTGCTCGGCGTCGTCGCCGATGGCAAGGCCGACGCCGCGGCGCTGGACCGCGAACTGGCCGAGCTGGCCGGACTGATCGCCGGCTCGCGCGAACTGCGCCTGGCCATGGCCAGCCCCGCCGTCTCCCTGCCGCAGAAGCAGGCGGTGCTGGAGGCGCTGGCTTACCGTTTGGGCCTCTCGCGGATCATGCGCAACTTCTTGGCGGTGACCGTCAGCCGCCGTCGCGCCACTGACATCCCCGCCATCGCCGCCGCCTTCGAGCACCTCTGGCGCCGCCGCCAGGGCGTGCAGCGGGCGGAGATCTTCACGGTGCGCCCCCTGCCGGCGGCCGAGCGCGCCGCCATTGAGCGCGACTTGGCCGCGGCCACCGGCGGCCGGATTGAAGCCGAGTACCGCCAGGACGACAGCTTGATCGGCGGTTTCCTGGCCAGGGTGGGCGACACCGTCTACGATGGCAGCCTGCGCGGCCGCTTGGACCGCCTGCGCCGCGGGCTACTGGAGCAATAAAAGCAAACGGGAGACAATAACCCAACGGCCCCGCCCCGGCGGGGCAGGGTGACAGGCCAACGATTATGCCGACCATTCGAGCCGACGAAATTTCCCAAATGCTGCGCGCGCAGATCGAGAACTACGACGCCTCCCTGGCCGTGGATGAGGTGGGCACCGTGGTCTCGCTGGGCGACGGCATTGCCCGCATCTACGGCCTGGACAAGGTGATGGCCGGCGAGCTGATCGCCTTCCCGCACGGCGTGTTTGGCATCGCCATGAACCTGGAATCCGACCAGGTCGGCGGCGTCGTGCTGGGCGATTACACCGAGGTCCGCGAGGGCGACCAGGTCAAGCGCACCGGCCGCATCATGTCGGTTCCGGTCGGGGACAACCTGATCGGTCGCGTGGTGAACGCCCTGGGCCAGCCGCTGGACGGCAAGGGCGCCATCGCCACCGAGCAGTTCAACCCCATCGAGCGCCTCGCACCCGGCGTGCTCGACCGCTCCCCGGTGAAGGAACCGATGCAAACCGGGCTGAAGGCGATTGACGCCATGATCCCCATCGGCCGGGGCCAGCGCGAGCTGATCATCGGCGACCGCCAGACCGGCAAGACCGCCGTCGCTCTGGACGCCATCATCAATTCGCGCGGCCAGGACGTCATTTGCATCTACGTCGCCATCGGCCAGAAACGCTCCACCGTGGCCCAGGTCATCAGCACCCTGGAGCGTTACGGCGCCATGGAATACACCGTCGTGGTCGCCGCCACCGCCAGCGACCCGGCGCCGATGCAATACCTGGCCCCCTACGCCGGCTGCGCCATCGGCGAGTTTTTCCGCGACACCGCCCGCCACGCGCTGATCATCTATGACGATCTTTCCAAGCACGCCGCCGAGTACCGGGAAATCTCCCTGCTGCTGCGCCGCCCTCCCGGCCGCGAGGCCTATCCCGGCGACGTTTTTTACCTGCATTCCCGCCTCCTGGAGCGGGCCGCCAAGCTGGACAAGGAACTCGGCGGCGGATCGCTGACCGCCCTGCCGATCATCGAGACCCAGGCCGGCGACGTTTCCGCCTACATCCCCACCAACGTCATCTCCATCACCGACGGGCAGATCTACCTGGAGAGCGACTTGTTCAACAGCGGCGTGCGCCCGGCCGTGAACGTCGGCCTTTCCGTCAGCCGCGTCGGCGGCAACGCGCAGATCAAGGCCATGAAGCAAGTGGCCGGCACGCTCCGGCTGGACCTGGCCCAGTTCCGCGGGCTGCAAGCCTTCGCCCAGTTCGGCAGCGACTTGGACCGGGCCACGCAGGCGCAGCTCAACCGCGGCCTGCGCTTGGTCGAGCTGTTGAAGCAGGACCAGTATTCCCCGCTGCCGGTGGAAAAGCAGGTCATCGCGATTTTCGCTGGCACGAACGGCTTCTTGGACGATCTGTCGCTGGAGCAAGTGCGTCCCTTTGAGCGCTCGCTCTACGACTTCCTTGACGCCGCCCATCCCGCGCTGCTGCACCACCTGGCGGACAAAAAGGCGTTCGACGATGAACTCCGCTCGCGGTTGCGCGCCGCGTTGGACGAGGCGAAGGCCCGCTTCCTCGCCGCGCAGGCGGCGGCGCCGAAGGCCGCTCCCGCCGCGCCGCCGCAGGCGGCGGCCCAACCGCAGGCGGAGCCGCAAGCGGCGGTGAAGTAACCGGCGCCTATGCCTAATCTTCTCGATATCCGGCGGCGCATCCGTTCGGTGCGCAACACGCGGCAGATCACCCGGGCCATGCAGATGGTCTCGGCCGCCAAGCTGCGCCGCGCCCAGGATCAGGCCTTCGCCGCGCGTCCCTACGCCGAGCGCCTGTCGGGGCTGCTGGCGCTGGTGGCCGGGGCGGAGCTGGATCCCTCGGTGGCCCCGCTGGCCGCCGCGCTCCTGGCCCGCCGCCCGGAGCAGCGCGTGACGCTGGTCGTCATCACCGCGGACAAGGGCTTGGCCGGCGCCTTCAACCTCAATGTGTTCAAGGCGGCGCAGCAGGCCGCCGCGGAGCGCGCCGCCGCCCGCATCGAGTATGAAGTGGTCGGCCGCAAGGCGCGGGATTATTGCCGGCGCCGCGGCCGGACGATCAGTGCGGAAACCATTGGGCTCTTCGGCAAAAGCGTGGATTACGCCGTCGCCCGCGACATCGCCGCGCGATTGATGCGGCGGTATGCCGCCGGCGAGACCGACGCGGTCTACACCATCGGCAACGAGTTCCGCTCGGTCTTCCGGCAGCAGGTCAACGTGCGGCGCCTTTTGCCCATCGCCACCGAGGCCGTGGCCCAGCCCAAAGCCGCCGCCGCGCCCGCGGCGGCCGCGCCGATCGAGCCCATCTTCGAGCCCGCCGCCGACGCGGTGCTCGCCGCGCTGTTGCCCCGCTACGTGGAAATCCAGCTCTACCGCGCGCTGCTGGAGAGCTTCGCCGGCGAACAGGCGGCCCGCATGAACGCCATGGACACCGCCACCAAGAACGCGGCGGACTTGATTGACGATCTCAGCCTGACCATGAACCGCGCCCGCCAGGCGGCCATCACCAAGGAAATCATCGAGGTCGTCAGTGGCGCCGCCGCCGCCCAGACGGGCTAGCCGCCCAGGAGTGTTTCTCTATGTCCACCGCCATTACCCCCACCGCTCCCACCGCCACTGACCGCGCCACCGGCAAGCTCATCGAAATCACCGGTCCGGTCGTGGTTTGCCGATTTGCCGAGAAGGACCTGCCGCCCATTGATCAGGCGCTGCGCATTATCGGCGAGGGCTTCCCCGGCGCCGAGAAGATGGACGTCACCGTCGAGGTCGCGCAGCAGTTGGGCGAGGGACGGGTCAAATGCGTGGCCATGGAGCCTACCGAGGGCCTGGTCCGCGGCATGACCGTCATTGACACCGGCGGGCCCATCACCGTGCCCGTGGGCCCGGCCACCCTGGGCCGGGTGATGGACGTACTCGGCCGGCCGGTGGATAAGCTCGGCCCCATCGAGGCCAAAACCCGCTTCCCCATCCGCCGCGCCGCCCCCAGCCTGGAGGAGCAATCCACCGAGCTGCAAATGTTCGAGACCGGCATCAAGGTGATTGACCTGCTGGAGCCCTACCTGCGCGGCGGCAAGATCGGCCTGTTCGGCGGCGCCGGCGTGGGCAAGACGGTCATCATCATGGAGCTGATCAACAACATCGCCACCAAGCACGGCGGCGTCTCCGTGTTCACCGGCGTCGGCGAGCGCACCCGCGAGGGCAACGACTTGTGGTTGGAGATGAGCGAAAGCGGCGTGATCGTCCCGGGTAACTCGGCGAAAAGCAAGGCGGCTTTGATCTATGGCCAGATGACCGAACCTCCCGGCGCCCGCCTGCGCGTCGGCCTGAGCGGCTTGACCGTGGCGGAATATTTTCGCGACGTCGAGGGCCAGGACGTGCTGTTGTTCATTGACAATATCTTCCGCTTCACCCAGGCGGGTTCGGAGGTTTCCGCCCTGCTCGGCCGCATGCCCTCCGCCGTCGGCTATCAGCCCAACCTGGCCACCGAGATGGGCGAACTCGAGGAGCGGATCACCTCCACCAAGAAGGGCTCCATCACCTCCGTCCAGGCGGTGTATGTGCCCGCCGACGATTACACCGATCCGGCTCCGGCCACCACCTTCGCCCATCTCGACGCCACCAGCAACTTGTCGCGCCAGATCGCCGAACTCGGCATCTATCCCGCCGTGGATCCGCTGGCTTCTTCGTCCCGCATTCTGGATCCCCGCATCCTCGGTGAGGAGCATTATCGCGTGGCCCAGGAAGTGAAGAACATCCTGCAGCGCTACAAGGATCTGCAAGACATCATCGCCATCCTCGGCATTGATGAACTGAGCGAGGAGGACCGCACCGCCGTCAACCGCGCGCGCCGTATCCAGCGCTTCTTGTCCCAGCCGTTCTTCGTCGCGGAGCAGTTCACCGGCCTGAAGGGCCGCTACGTCAAGCTGGCCGACACCATCGCCGGCTTCAAGGAAATCGTCGAAGGCAAGCTCGACGATCTGCCCGAACAGGCGTTTTACATGCAAGGCACCATCGAGGAAGTCAAGCAGCGGGCCGCCGAGCTGGCCCGGCAGTCCTAAGCCATGCCGGACGCGACGTTCCAACTCGAGGTGGTCACGCCGGAGCGGCTGGCGCTCCGCGTCGCCGCCACCGAGGCCTCCATTCCCGCCCTGCTGGGCTGCATCGGCATGCGGCCCGGCCACGCGCAGTTGGTGGCGGAGTTGGGGGCCGGCGAACTGACGTGGAAGCCCGCCGGCACGGCCGAGCCCGTTTCCGCGGCGGACCAGACGCCGCTGCTCGTTCTGGGCGGCGGCTTCGTCGAGATCACCAACGAGAAGGCCGTCATTCTGGCCGACAGCGCCGAGTGGCCGGGCGAAATTGACCCGGCCCGCGCCCTGGCCGCACTGGAGCGCCCAGGCGGCCGAGCGCAGCGCGGATCCCAACGTGGATCACCTGGCCGCAGTGCGGGCCGTGCAGCACGCGCAGGTCCGCCTCGCCGCCCGCGAGCAGTACACGCAAACCCACCAGCGCTGAAGGGAAACATCGCCGGCGCCGTCGCGCGCCCGCGGTTGCGGAAAAAACAGCGCCTCGACGGGAGCGCCGGCATCCTGCCGGCGCGCTCGCCCCGCCCAGCTTATGGGCTTGTGTCCTGACGGCGTCCCGCCAGCGGCGGGGCCGTCGCCGTGCGGGGGGTAGGGCTCCTTCCCTGCGTGCTGTCGCCCTCTGGGCGGCGGGGGCCGCCAGCCGGGCGGCCGTTCCGTGGTCTCCGTTGCGGCGGGCGTTCGGCCTTGTAGACGCCCGCGGGATTAAAGCCCGCTGCCCACGGGCTGAAAGCCCATTCCGCGGTTGGTTTATCGCCCCGGCGCGGCCCCCCGAGCCGACGGCGCGACCGCCGCAACGGGGCGGGGCGCCGCGCCTATGGCCGATTGCCCCACGCCCACAGCGGCGGGGCCGCCGCCCGGGGCGGATTCCTGGGCCCCGTTGCCTGTGTTCAGGAGTACACTCGCCCCATGCAGGGTCCACGCTTCGCCGCCGCCGCGCTTCTGCTTACCTTGCCGCTTGCCGCGCAGATCACCGGCAGCAAGACCTTGCTCGGCGAGGTGTTCGCCGGCCATAAGCCCGTGGGCCATGTCGTCGTGGTCTTGGAAAACCAATACGAGACGCCCGTCAACCAGACGCAAACTGACCTCGATGGACGGTTCACCTTCTCCGGCCTGCAAGGCGGCGTCTATTACATCAGCATCACCGCTACCGGGTTCATTCCCGCCGAGCAGGAGGTGGATCTCGGCGTTTCCGGTCAGGAGGCCAGCGCCACCATCTTCCTCCAGCGCAAGCCGGAGATCATTCATGAACCCTCGCTCGGCAAATACAGCCTCTCCGCCAAGGCGCAGCGGGATTACAAGAAAGCGGCCGCTTACCTGGCCAAGCGCCAGTACAAGAAGGCCATCGCTCCGTTGTCCTCCATGCTCGACGCAGCCCCGGCCTTCGCCCCCGGATACGCGGAGCTGGGCAGCGCCTACTTGGGCGCGCGCAAGACCGGCCAAGCCCGCAAGGCCTGGCAAAAGGCGCTGAGTTTGGATCCGCATGAACCCGACGCCGCGGTCGGGCTGGCCCGCTTGCAGAACGATCATCGCCACTGGGCCCAGGCGCTGAAACTGCTGGCAAGAGTCCAAACCGCCGATCGCAAAGCTTGGACATGGCGCTTCGAGCAGGGACGCGCCGAATACGGCCTGAAGCGTTGGAACGCCGCCGATGCCGACCTGACCGCGGCGCTTCCCGGCGCTCCCAGCGAGCCGCACATGTATCTGATGATCTCCAATCTCGATCTGCGCTTTCACCGTTACCCGCAGGCGCGCCTGATGCTGGAGAGCTACCTCAAGGCCAGCCCCAAGGGCCGTTTCGCGCCGCGCGTGCGGGCGATTTTAAAGCAAATGATCGCCTCCGGCGTTCCCGAGCCGCCCGCCGGGAGCTGACCGCCGGGCGGCAAGCGAGGGCAAAAATCGCGGCCCGCGTCTCTCAGGGCCTGGCGCCGCTAACTCCAGCGATATCAATGTGAGGAATCGCCCGCGGCACTGTCATTTGGGGCGGTTTTGAGAGTCTTGGTTGCATCGCTCGGCCGGGGGCTAACGGGCGCGTGGGGTAGGGCTCCCGCCCTGCGTACTCACGCGTGTTCTGGCGGCCCCGCCAACGGCGGGACCGCCGCCCTCCTGGGCGGCGGCATACGTTTTGGAGGCGGTGCGGGCACGGGGCTGCCGCCCCGGCGGCGCGGAGCGCGACCGTACGCAAGCCAGCGGCATACCCCACCATTCCGCGCGCTGCGGAGGTGTTTCCCACCGCGGAAGCGTTGGGGCAGGCAGCATGCCCGATCCACCCGCGGTGCGCCACCCGCCACGCGCCATCCGGCTCCCCCAATCCGCGCGCATGCGTGAGAGAATCGGCCCATAGATGCCCAGCCAACTGCTGCAGTGCAAATCTATTGACAAACTGATCACCGACTCCCAGGATCCGGCGCACCGGCTGAGAAAGACCCTCGGGCCCTGGAGCCTGGT
>DAHUYO010000059.1:264-24938 GCA_027315185.1 Acidobacteriota bacterium | reverse complement strand
TCGCTATCCCGGGGTGCTGGGATCGCTGGTGCTGAGCGCCTTCGGATGGGAAGCGGGACGGACGGGCTTGGGGCAGCAACAGGCGGAACGGGCAGGATTTGCCTTGGGGGTGGAGCGGATCGAGGCGAACACTGTCGCCGCCTACCGCGGCGAGCGGCGGGTGACGCTGAAATGGATCTTCGACCGGCAGAGCGGCCGTGGGCTAGGAATGCAGGTAGTGGGACCGCCGGGGACCACCCTGGCGCGGTTGCACGCGGCGGCGGTGGCGCTCACCGCCGGCCTGAGACGGGACGAGATCGAGCACCTCGATTTGGCTTACGCCCCCGAGGTGGCGCCGGTTTACGACCCGCTGCAAATCGCGGCGCATCGCGCCGGCCGTTAGCGCCGCGAACTCCGGGGTGGGGAGAGCGTGGCCGCTCCGCGGCGGAACGGGGTGCGCGGCCGGCGCGGCCCCGGGCCGGTCCGCTCTGGTGAGTTCCGCGGCGGTTCGGCGCGCCTGGGGTGGACGGGCGGCCCCGGCGTAGTGGCGCTGCAGCGGGGGGCGCGGCGGGCGCCGAGCGGCGGTTGGTGGCGCCGGGGCGCAGGGCGGCGCGCAGCGCGGCGAGTTCGGGCGGAGCGAGCGGGCGGAGTTCGCCGGGCTGGAGGCCCCCGACCTGCAATGGGCCGATCTGCACGCGGCGGAGCTTTTCCACGCGGTGGCCGACGGCCTGCATCATGCGGCGAATTTGGTTGGGGCGGCCCTCGGTCAGCACGATCTCCAACCAGGGATTGGGATCGCCCGGTTTGCCCGGACGCCAGCGAACCTGCGCGGGGGCCGTGCGCACCGCCGGAGCGGAGCGCAGTGGCGGCAGAAAGATGCCGCGGCGGAGTTTCGCCAGGTGCTCTTCGCTGGGCCGGCCGCTGACCTTGACCCAATAGGTTTTGGGCAGGGCGGAACTGGCGCGCAGCACGCGAAAGGCGAGGTCGCCGTCGTTGGTGATCAGCAGCAAGCCTTCGGAGGCGAAATCCAGGCGACCGACGGGGTACAGCCGCTCGTTCTTGCGCCGCCCGCCGCGCGGCAGCAGGTCGGCGATGGTGGGGCGGCCCTCGGGATCACTGAGCGTGGAAACCACTCCCTTGGGCTTATACAGCAGAAAATGCCTTGGCGGCGCCAGCGGCGGCAGCGGACGGCCCTGGACGACGATGCGATCCCGCCGGGGGTCGGCCTTGTCGCCGAGCGTAGTCAGGATTTTGCCGTTGACCGAGACCAGGCCGGCGGAGATCATCTCCTCGGCCTTGCGACGCGAGGCAATGCCGGCCCGCGCCAGGACTTTTTGTAGACGCTCTTCCATGGGTGCAAAGGGATGGGCCGGAAGGCAACCGGAGGGGGCCGACTATTCGGATTCGGCCCCGGCACCGCCGTCAGCGCGAGGTTCCACGGCCGACGCGGAAGCGGAATGAGAGCTCGCTGGTGCGGTGGAATCGCCGGCTGGGTCCGGATCGCCCGCCGGACCCGCGGGCTCCGCCACCTCATCGGCGGCGACCTCAATGCCTTCCAGGCCGGCCTTGGCCATCTCCTCAAACTCCTTCAGGGTAGGCAATTCGTTGAGTTTGGCGAGGCCAAAGCGCAGCAGGAATTCCTGCGTGGTTTTGTAGAGAATCGGCTTGCCGACGACATCCTTACGGCCGGCGGTGGCGATCAGCTTGCGGTCCAGCAGCGTGTTCAACACGCCGCTGGGGTCCACGCCGCGGATGTCCTTGATTTCCGGGGCGGTGACCGGCTGGCGATAGGCGATGACGGCGAGCGTTTCCAGCGCCGCCAGCGACAGGCGAATGGGAGGCTGAAGCGACTTGATGAAACGGCGCAGCACCTCATGGTGCTGCGGCTTGGTGGCCATGCGATAACCGCCGGCGACGCAGCGGATCTCAATGCCGCGGGCGTCACCGGCGTAGCGGGACATCAACTCGGCGACGCCCTGCTCCACAAGCGCCGCCTCCACGCCCAGCGCAGCGGCCATTTGGCCGCAGGTGGCGGGCGCCTCGGCAACGTAGACGAGCGCCTCCAAGGCGGAGAGCAGATCGGCGGGGAGCGCAGCTGAAGTCTCGTCGGCGGGCGCGGGCGCCGCAGCGGCCGGGAACGTTTCTCCTTGATTGGTCTTAGCGTCGGTCATGTTCAACGTCGGTCATTTCCAGCTTGGTTTCACTCATGCGGGTTGCGGACGAGCTTAGGCCGATGCCGCCCCGGCTTTCGGCGCCGCGCGGCGCAGCCAAATATCTCCCATGACCCGCTCCTGCCGCAGCTGCACCTCGCCGCGCCGGACCATTTCCAGCAGGGCCAAAAAGCAGGCCACCAGGGCGCGGCGATCGGCGGCGCGACCTAGCACCGCTTGCAAGCGCAGAGGTCCGGGGGCCGCGGCGAGCCATTGCTGGAGGCGGGCCACCATTTCGGCCACGGTCACGTCGGCGCCGCCTACCTCCAGCTTGGGCCGTTCTTCCATGCGCCGCAGCACGCGCTGGAAGGCCTGCGCCAGGTCGTAGATGCCCACGGCCAGTTCAGGTTCCGGGGCGGCCTCGCCGCGGAATTCCCGCAAACCTGGCTGGCGCCAACTGGCGTCCTCAATCTGCTGCCGCTCATGGAGCATGGCGGCCGCCTGCTGGAACTGCTCGTACTCCAAGAGCCGGGCGACCAACTCTTGCCGGGGATCCGGCTCCGGGGCCTCGCCGGGCAGGGCTGGCGCGGCGGGCAGGAGGAGTTTGCTCTTAATTTGGATGAGCGTGGCGGCCATGAGCAAAAACTCCGCCGCCACCTCCACGTCCATCCCGCTCTGTATGCCCTGGGGGCCCTCCAGGTATGCCAAATATTGTCCAGTCAGGCGGGCAATGGGGATGTCATAGATGTCAATATCCTGCTTCCGGATCAGGTCCAACAGCAGGTCCAGCGGACCATCGTAAACCCGCCCAATTTGTACGCTATAGGTCCCCATCTCCGGTGTGGCCGCTGGCCCCTGGCGGCGGCAGGCGAAGCCTGGCCCATAGTAACATTGCGGTTGGCGCGGTCCGTGGCGGGCCGAGCGGCTTGGTAGCGCCCGGCGGGGCCTTGGGAACCAGCGGCCCATCGCCGCGGCCTGTAACTTTGGCGGCTGAGGCGGCGTTGCAGAAGGTGATGTCGGCGCTCGCCTCCGCTTGGACGTTGGGTATACCCGTGGCGAATTCCCCGGCCGATCCGGCAATTGGGACTTCCCGGCCTGCGGTCGGCGTGGCGGTCGAAGATCCCGATGGTCCACTGGTCCGGCGAATTCAGTCCGGGGACGGGGCGGCATTCGAGGCGCTCTATGCCCGTTATCAAGGCGCGATTTCCCGCCTGGTAGCCAACATGATCCGCCACCCGGAAGCGGTGCCGGACTTGGTGCAGGAGATTTTCGCCAAGGCCTACTTTGCCCTAGGCTCCTTCACGCCGGGCATGCCGTTCCGGCCCTGGCTGTACCGGCTGGCGAGCAATCATACGATTGACTACCTGCGCCGGCAGCGGCGGCAACCGCGGGCGGCGGATCCGCCGGCGGCGCTGGACGGGGGAGAGGCGCGCGAGTGGGATCTGCCGGACACCTCGCACGCCAATGCCCTGGAGCGGCTGGTTTCCCGTGATCTGGCGGGCAAGCTGCTCGCTAGCCTCAGGCCGCGCGACCGGCAACTGTTGGTCATGCAAGACTTGCAGGATCTATCCTTGGAGGAGATTTCCGCCGCCACCGGCCTGGGCTTGTCGGCGGTGAAGGTCGGGCTGTTCCGCGCCCGCAAGCGGATGTTGGCCAGTTATCAACGGCTGGCGAAGAGGAGGCTGTCATGAATTGCCGCACCTGCCGAACGCATTTGGATATGGCCGCGGGGCGGGACGGCGCGCCGGACGAGGCGGTGGCGCACCTGCGTAGCTGCCACAAATGCCGGGAATACGCCGCATTGCACGCTTGGGCGCGCGGGGTAGTGCGCGCCGGCGCCGTGGCGGTTCCAGAAGCGCCGCCGATGGCGGCGGTATGGGCGGCGATTCGCCGCCAGTCCAGCGCCGCTTGGGACGGCTCCCTGAGCATGGGGCTGCGGCGGCTGGCGCCGTATCTGGCCTCCATCACGGCTCTGCTGTTGCTGGCCGGCTCGATGGCCCTGAGCGGAACCGGTGGGGCCGTGACCGCGGCGCCGGCGGCGAGCATGCCCTCGGCGCAAAGCCTGCTGGCGCCATCGACGACGGTGGCCCAGTCCATGCCAGTGAACTTCGCGGCACAACGCCCGACGGATTGGCTAGGGGTGGGCAATCACTAGCCGCAGGCATCCATGTCCACAATCCCTACCCAACCGCCCGTGGCTCCGCCGGCTCCGACCGGAGGTGGAATTACCCGCCGTGGAGCGCTGATCTTGATCGGCGTCTTCGTGCTGGGCTTGATCGCCGGCGGGGGCGGAGGCCTCTGGCTGGCGCCGCACATGCACCGCCATCTCTCCCGCCAGGACCGCTACGTGCGCCACATGACGCGGCTCCTGCATCTGACCCCGTCGCAAGCGACCCAGTTCCGGGCGATCGTGGTGGACATGCGGCAGCATTGGAACCAGATTCACCGCCAACTACAGCCGCAGTACGACGCGCTGTTCAACCAGGAGTTGCGGGACTTCGCGCCCGTTCGGGCGCAGGAGCGGGAGCGCGTTCGGGCCATGCTGAACCCGCGGCAGCGGACGGAGTTCAACGCCTGGGTGGCGCAGTGGGACCAGCGCCATGAGCGGCTGGTGCATCCGCGCCCCGCGCACCCGGAGGCGCAAACGCCAGCCGCCCATCCCGCCGCGTCTGCGCACCCGCGACGGTAGGCCTGGGCGGCAACAACTAGTCGGCGGGATGCAGCCCGTATACTATAAGACAGCCTGTGGACCTCGGCGTTCGCGGGCAAATTGAGAGTTGTCCGCGCCCTGGCGGTGGGCATCCCCCGATCCTGGCTTGGTTTTGGCCGCAGGGGAGAGTCCTTCCCCGGGGCTGAGCCCGCGCCATGCTGAATTTTTTTCGCCGCAAGGACGCCGCCGCCCGCTACATGCTTGGCGGCATCCTGGTCATCATTTCCGTCGCCATGGTCCTGTTTCTGGTGCCCGGCCTTACCGGCGGCGGGGCCGTCGGCAGCAGCGGCCAGTCCTCCGCCGTGGCCACCGTGGATGGACGGCAGATCACCACCACGGAACTGAACAGCGAGATCAGCCGCATCGAGCAGGCGGACCGCCTGCCCCCCGAGTATCTGCCCTACTACGGCCCGCAGATCCTCAATAGCCTGATCATGGAGAACGCGCTCGGCGACGAAGCTCTGCGCTACGGCCTGACCGCCAGTTCGAAGGACATTGCCCGCACCATCCGGGAGCAGCTTCCGCAGCTATTTCCCAACGGCCAGTTCGTCGGCGAAACCGAGTACGCGGACTTCATCCAGCAGGCGGAGCAGATGTCGGTTCCGCAGTTCGAGCAGCGGATGCGCACGCAGGTGCTGGTCAACAAGCTGCGCTACCTAGTCACGGACGGCATTCGCGTCACGCCCGCCGAGGTGCAGGCGGAGTTCCGCCGCAACAACGACAAGGCGGTGTTTCTCTACGCCGTGCTGAATCCGTCGCATCTGGAATCGCAGGTCAAACCGACGGCGCAGCAACTGCAAGCGTTTTATCAAGCGCATCAGGCGACCTACCAATCGCCGGAGCGGCGGGGATTGGGGCTGGTGCTGGCCAACACGGCGCAGTTCGCGGCCAAGATCCAGCCCACGGCGGCGCAGATCCAGCAGTACTATCAAGCCCACCTGGCGCAGTACACGTTTCCGGAGCGCGTGCGCATCGCCCACATCCTGCTGAAGACCAGCGGCGATTCGCCGGCACAGCTCAAGAAAGCCCAGGAACTGGCGGCTAAAATCGAAACCCAACTTCACTCCGGGGCGAAGTTCTCGGCCTTGGCGAAGAAGTACTCGCAGGACGACGCCACCGCGTCGCAGGGCGGGGAGATCGGCTGGGTGACGCAGGGCCGGCTGTATCCCGCGGTGGAACAGGCCGCGTTCGCCCTGCCGGTGGGCCAGGTCAGCGGCGTGATCTCCACGCCCTATGGACTGGAGATCGTGAAGGCCGAGGCGCACCAAGCGGCGCACGTCGAGCCGCTGGCGAAGGCAGCCGGCGAGATCCGCAACAACATTCAGCAGTCCCAGGCGGCGCAACTGGCGCAGAAGGCGGTCAATCAGGCGCAAGCCGAGGCCGGTTCCCGACCCCTGCCGAAGTTGGCGGCCGCGTATGGACTGCAATATATTCCCATTCCGCCGGTGAGCAATACCGACCCCATCACCGGCATCGGCATCAATCCGGAGTTTGAAAGCGACGTCTTCGGCGCCAGCCTGCATGGCGTGACGCCGGTGGTGCAGGTGCCCGCCGGCTACGCCTTCGCGCAAATCACAGCCATCGAGCCGGCGGCGACGCAACCGTTCCGCCAGGTGCGGCGCCAGGTGGAATCGGCGTATCGCAAGCAGGAAGCGGCAAAACTGGCCGCGAGCCAGGGCCAGGAGTTGGCCGCGGCGGCGAAAAAAGAGGGATTGCAAGCGGCGGCGGCGAAGATGCACATCGCGGTGAAAACCAGCCCGCCGCTGACGCGCGATGGCAGCCTGCCGGACGTCGGCACGGTGCAGCCGCTGGCCGCGAGCCTGTTCCGGCTGAAGCCCGGCGAGGTCGGACCGCCGACCGCGGCACACGGCATGACGATCGTCTATCAATTGCAGGCCATCCAGCCGCCGGCGCCAGGAGCGTTCGCGCGGCAGCAGCAGGCGCTGGAGACTTCCCTGTTGCAGCAAAAGCAGAGCGCGGCGTTCGCGGCGTTCGAGGATCATTTGCGGGCCCGCATGATCAAGAGCGGCAGAATCAAGATCAACACCGACGTATTAAAGGCCACGCTCGGACAACTGGCCAACCAGAGTTAGGCGCGGGCGGCGCGAACCCTAAATGCCACACGCGAAAACTCCCGTCGGCGTGCTGGGCGCGACCGGCGTGGTCGGCCAGCGGCTGCTGTCCCTGCTGGAGGCTCATCCCTGGTTTGAGCCGGTATGGCTGGCGGCGTCCGACCGGTCCCGGGGCGCGATTTATGGCGAGGCGGTGCGGTGGCACCTCGCTTCGCCGCTGCCCGCGGCGGCGGCCGGCATGGAGCTGCAACCCGCCGCGCCGGAGGGCTGTCCCGCGCGCCTGGTCTTCTCCGCCCTGGATTCGGGGCCGGCCGCGGAATTGGAGCCGCGTTTCGCCGCCGCCGGACATCTGGTGATTTCCAACGCCAGCGCGCTGCGCATGCGCCCCGACGTACCCTTGCTGATTCCGGAGGTCAACCCGGAGCATTTGGCCCTGCTGCGCCAGCAGCGGGAATACGCGCAGCGCGGCGGCGTGGTCACCAACCCGAACTGCTCGACGGTGGGACTGGCGATGGCGCTGGCGCCGCTGGAGCGGGCATTCGGCGTGGAGCAGGTCTTCGTCACCACGCTGCAGGCCATTAGCGGCGCCGGCTACCCGGGCGTGGCGTCACTGGACATCTTGGCCAATGTGGTGCCGTATATCGCGGGGGAGGAGGAGAAGCTGGAAACCGAATCCGGCAAGATCCTGGGCGCGCTGCAAAGCCAGGGCGGCATCGTTCCGGCCAACATCGCCATATCCGCGCAGTGCAACCGGGTGCCGGTGCTGGATGGGCATACCGAGGCGGTGGCGGTGAAACTGCGGCGCCGTGCGCCGCTAGCCGAAGTGCGCGACGCGCTGGCCCGGTTCCGCGGCCGGCCACAAGAGTTAAACCTTCCGACCGCGCCCTCCTCGCCATTGCAGATCGCCAGCGGCGCCGACCGGCCGCAACCACGGCGGGACGTGGAGGCCGGCGGGGGCATGGCCGTGACCGTCGGGCGCTTGCGCCCCTGCCGCCTGCTGGACTACAAGTTCGTCGTGCTCTCGCACAATACGCTGCGCGGCGCCGCAGGCGCGGCGCTGCTGAACGCGGAGCTGATTCACGCCGAGGGCTGGTAATCCCAGCCGGGCTGGACATCCCCATGTTGGTGATGAAATTCGGAGGGACGTCGGTGCAGGACGCCGCGGCGCTGCGCCGCCTGGCGGCGATTGTCGCCGACCGGCGCCGGGAATCGCCCGTGGTGGTCGTGAGCGCCCTGGCCGGCGCCACCGACCGGCTGATTGAGCTGGCCACGCTGGCGCTGCACGGACAGGGGGATTTTGCCGCCGCCTCGCTGGCGGCGCTACGCGAGCGCCACCTGCGCGTGCTGGCCGACCTGGGCGGCGGCGCGGGGCGGGAACGGGAGGAACTGCATGCGGCGTTCGCGGCGCTGGGCGAACTGCTGCGCGGCATCTCCGCCGTGGCGGAACTGACGCCGCGCACGCGCGACGCCGTCGTGGCCTACGGCGAACGGGTGTCGCCGATCCTGGCGCAGCACGCCCTGGCCGCCGCCGGCCTGCCGGCGACGACGGCGGACGCGCGCCGCGTCATCATTACCGATGAGCGCTTCACCGCCGCGCAGCCGCTGGAGGCGGAGATCCAGCGCGCCGCGGCCGCCGAGCTGCAGCCGCTGCTGGCCGCGGGCTCGATTCCGGTGCTGGGCGGATTTATCGGCGCCACGCGGCGCGGCGTCGGCACCACGCTGGGCCGCGGCGGATCGGATTTTTCCGCCGCCATCCTGGGAGCGGCGCTGGGGGCGGAGCGAATCGAAATCTGGACCGATGTGGATGGGATGCTCACCGCCGATCCCCGCATCTGCCCGGCGGCCCGGCGCATTCAGCGCATCAGCTTCGCGGAGGCGGCGGAGTCGGCGTATTTCGGCGCCAAGGTGCTGCACCCGGCCACGCTGCTTCCGGCGATGCGCAAGAACATTCCGGTCTGGGTGCTCAACTCGCGGAACTTTCACCCCGGCCCGCCGGATCCCACCGTCACCGGCACGCTGATCACCGCCCGCCACGCCGACCGCGCCCAACGGAGCACCGACCCCTGCGCGACGGTGGCCTGCATCTCCAGCAAGCGGAACGTGGCGGTGATTGACATTGTCTCGACGCGAATGCTGCTGGCGCATGGATTCATGAAGGCGATCTTCGACGTGTTCGCCGCGCACCAATGCCCGGTGGACATGATCTCGACCTCCGAGGTCAGCGTCTCGCTGACGGTAGCCGATACGGCGCAGCTGCCGGCCATCGCCGACGCGCTGGGGCGGTTCGCGGAGGTGCGGTACGAGGGGCGCAAGGCCATCATCTGCCTGGTCGGCGGCGGCATGCGCAACACACCGGGAGTGGCCGCGGCGGTATTCTCGGCATTAGGGGACATCAACATCCGCATGATCTCCCAAGGAGCTTCGGAGATGAATATCAGCCTGGTGATCGAGGACGACGACGTGCCGCGCGCGGTGGAGCGGTTGCACGCCCGATTTTTTCCGGCCGCCGCCGCTGCCGACTGATCGCTCCTCCTCCGGAGCCGCAGATGCGCCGCCCCGCGAAATCCATCGCCGCCGCGCTGGCCCTGACCGTCGGCGTGACCGTGCTATTCCGGCTGGCGCTGCCTTCGCTGAACGCCATGAGCGTGGGTTTCTCCTATCTCTTGGTGGTGCTGGGCGTGGCCAGCGGCTGGGGCCTGTCGGCGGCGCTCGCGGCCAGCGTTGCCGCCACAGCGCAGCTCAACTTCTTCTTCCTCCCGCCGGTAGGCAGCCTGACCATTCAGGACCCGCAGAACTGGGTGGCGTTGACGGTATTCCTAGCCACGGCAGTCGTGGCCAGCCGACTATCCGCGACCGCGGAGCGGCGCGCGGCGGAAGCCGAGGCGCAGCGCAACGACGCCGCGCGGCTCTACGACCTGAGCCGCGCGATTTTACTGGCCAACCCCAGCGAGGAAACGGCGGACCTGGAGCGGGCGCTGATTCACATCTTCGGCATGCGGGACGCGCGCATCGAGGTCGGCGCTGGGGCCCATGCCGCCGCGCGTGGAGCGTTTAACATGCACTGGCGGCTGCGGGTAGGCCAACACGAGGTTGGAGCCCTGCACCTGGAGGGGCCGCCGTTGGGGGCCGAAACCGCCGAGGCCATCGCCGGCATGGTGGCGATCGCCCTGGAAAGCGCGCAGTTGCGGGCCGAAACCACCCGCCTGTCGGCGCTGCGCGCGGGCGATGCGCTGAAATCGGCGTTGCTGGATTCCTTCACCCATGAGTTGCGCACGCCGCTGACTTCGGTGAAGGCCGCCGCCAGCGCCCTGCGCAGCCAGCCGGGGATGGCCGCCGAGGCGCGGCAGGAACTGGCGGCGGTGATGGAAGAAGAGTCGGATCGGCTGGATGGCCTACTGGAAAACATGCTGGACATGGCGCGCATTGAAGGCGGCGGCCTGCAAACGGAACGGCGCCCCCAGGCCGTCGAGCTGCTGATTCGCGAGAGCCTGGCGCGGCGGCCGTGTCCCACGCGACGCGTGGAGCTGGACTTGGCGCCGGACCTCCCGGCCGTGTTGGCCGATGGGCCGCTGACCGCCCGGGCTCTGGCCCAGTTGCTGGCCAATGCCGACGCCTATTCCCCACCAGCCGCGCCGGTTCGGATCACCGCAAGACGCGAGGAGGCCGGCGTGCGGCTGGAGGTGCGCGACCTGGGAGCAGGGTTTCCCGCGGCGATGCTGGCGCATGCGTTTGAAAAATTTCATCGCGCGCCGCTGGCCCGCCAGTTGCGACCCGAGGGGCTGGGAATGGGGTTGGCCATCGCCCGCGGCTTGATCGAGGCGCAGGGTGGCGCCATCGGCGCCGCCAATGCCAGCGAAGGCGGCGCCCGGGTCTGGTTTACCCTGCCCGCCGCCGTCCCGCATGCCGCGCAACCGGCGCCCAGGACCGCCGCGTCATGAGCGCCGCCCGCATCCTGGCGGTGGACGATGCGCCCCAGATTCGCCGCGTTCTCCAAACCACCCTCGTCTCCGCCGACTACGAAACGCTGACCGCGGCCACGGGCGCGGAAGCGCTCGAGCTGTTCACTCGCCACCACCCGGATTTGGTCATCTTGGATTTGGCGTTGCCGGACATTCCCGGCGTGGAAGTCTGCCGGCGGCTGCGCGGCAGCGCGGATACCCCCATCCTGATCCTGTCGGTGAGGGGCGCGGAAGCGGACAAGATCGAGGCCTTGGATGCAGGCGCGGATGACTATCTGACCAAGCCGTTCGGCGCCGGCGAATTGCTGGCCCGCATCCGGTCCTCGCTGCGCCGCTCCGTACCCGCCCTAGGCGCCCTGCTCGAAGCCGGCCCGATCCGCTTGGACGTTGCCGCGCGCCGGGCGTGGAATGGCGCCGAGGAGCTGAAGCTCACGCCCAAGGAATTCGACCTGCTGCGCCAACTCGCCTCCCAGCCGGGCCGCGTGCTGACGCACCGCGCACTGCTGCAAGCGGTATGGGGGCCCGACTATGGCGAACAGACCGAGTACCTTCGCGTCTTCGTCAACCAATTGCGCAAGAAGATTGAGGCGGATCCGAGCCGGCCGCAGTTGCTGCGCACCGAACCGTGGGTTGGCTATCGCCTGCTCCCGCCCGAGTAGCATGACCGGCATTGTTACCGCGGGCCCCGGCCCCGCCGCGGGTGGGGCGTCCCGCTCACGCGCCCGGCTGGGCCGGGAATCCCGTCCGGCCCGACCCAGCCAGCGCGTCGCTGGGGACCGCGCCGGGTTACCGCGGCGGGTCTTTACATCGCTTTTAGCTTCTCTTTACGACTTCCTAACGGCGCTTCTGGCACGCTGGGATCGTCGTCACGGAGGCAGCGCGTGTTGGATCTGCTATTCCTCGCCATCGGCACCGGGCTTTTCCTGGCGGGCCGGATGTTCGTTCAATTCTGCGAGTGGAGCTAAGCCATGGGATTCGCCTACGGATTGGCCGGCATCGTGGCGCTGGGTCTGTTCGTCTACCTGCTGTATGCCCTGCTGCGACCGGAAAAGTTCTAAATGACCTTCAACGGCGTTGCGCAAATCGTCGTCTATTTCCTGATCGTCCTGGTCTTGGCCAAGCCGGTCGGCATCTTTCTGTCGCGGGTCTTCAACGGCCATCGGACGTTTTTGCACCCTCCGCTGCGCCGGCTGGAGGCGCTATGCTACCGCCTCGGCGGCGTGGATCCGGAACAGGAGCAGCGGTGGACGCAGTACGCGGTTTCGCTGCTGGCGTTTAGCGCCGCTAGCTTCCTGTTCGTCTATGCGATCCAACGTCTCCAGGGCTTCCTGCCGCTGAATCCACAGCACTTCGGCGCGAAGCAGGTCTCACCGGACCTGGCGTTCAATACCGCCATCAGCTTCGTCACCAACACCAACTGGCAAGCCTACGCTGGCGAGACCACATTCAGCTACTTCGTCCAGATGGCGGCGCTGACGGTGCAGAACTTCGTCTCCGCCGCCGCCGGCGTGGCGATGTCGGTGGCGCTGATCCGCGGGTTCGCGCGGCGGGAATCGAAGACCATCGGCAACTTCTGGGCGGATCTAACGCGGGCCACGGTCTACGTTTTTCTACCGCTCTCGTTGCTGGGCGCGTTATTTCTTTGCTCGCAAGGCGTCATCCAAACGCTGCGCCCCAATCTGCCGGTGCGAACGCTGCAAGGAGCCACGCAGATGATTCCGGGCGGGCCGGTGGCGTCGCAGGAAGCCATCAAGGAGGCGGGCACCAACGGGGGCGGGTTCTTCAACGCGAATTCCGCCCACCCCTTCGAAAATCCCACGCCGCTGACCGACTACGTCGAGATGCTGTTCATTTTCGTCATCCCGGCGGGCCTGACCTACATGTTTGGACGGGAGGTCGGCGATACGCGACAAGGCTGGGCGCTGTTCGCCGCGATGAGCGTGATGTTCCTAGCGGGCGCATTTTTTTGCTACCACTTTGAGCAGCGCGGCAACCCGCTCCTGGCCCGAATGGGCATCGCCACCCAGGCGACAGCCGGCCAGCCCGGCGGCAACATGGAAGGCAAGGAAGTGCGCTTTGGGATTGCCGACTCGGCCCTGTTCGCCACCGTCACCACCGACGCAAGCTGCGGGGCGGTGAACTCGATGCACGACAGCTTTACGCCTCTCGGGGGCTTGGTGCCGCTGGTGAACCTGCTTACCGGCGAGGTGATTTTTGGCGGTGTCGGCGCGGGCTTGAAGGGCATGCTGCTGTTCGCAATATTGGCCGTGTTCATCGCCGGACTGATGGTGGGGCGGACGCCGGAATACGTCGGCAAGAAAATCGAACAGAAGGAAGTGAAGCTGGCCATGGTGGCATTGATTGCCGCCGCCGCCAGCATCCTGGTATTCAGCGCTCTGAGTTCCGTCCTCCGCTTTCCGGCACAGAAGTATTGGAACCCACCGGGACCCACCTCAGCCAACGTGGCCAATCCGGGACCGCACGGCTTGAGCGAGATCCTTTACGCGTATGCCAGCGCCACGGGCAATAACGGCAGCGCCTTCGCCGGCCTAAACGCCGATACTCCCTGGTATAACCTTACGCTCGGCCTGGCCATGTTCATCGGGCGGTTCATTTTCCTGCTGCCGCTACTGGGCATCGCGGGCAGCCTCGCCGCGAAGAAGCGCTTGGCCGTCACTAGCGGCACGCTGCCCACGCATGGTCCTCTATTCGTGGGTCTGTTGATCGGCACGGTCATCCTGGTCGCGGCGCTGACCTTTTTCCCCGCCTTGTCGCTGGGTCCAATCGCCGAGCATTATCTCCTGTTTTCGCGCCATGCGCTCACGGCGGTGAAACCATGAACGAGCAAGCGCCGATGACCACCGCCGCGGCGCCCACAAGCGGGCCCGCATCGCACGCGGGCCCACCGCGCCGGCTGTCGCTGGCCGACGCCACGATCTTGCGCCGCGCCGCGCGCGATGCGTTCGCAAAGCTGCACCCGCTGAAGATGGCCGCCAATCCGGTCATGTTCGTCGTAGAAGTTGGCGCGGCGCTGCTCACCGTGCTTCTGATCCGCGGCTTGTGGCTGGCGCTTCCGGGCAATGGCTATACCTTCCAAATCGCCCTTTGGCTCTGGTTTACCGTTTTGTTCGCGAACTTCGCCGAGGCCATGGCCGAGGCGCGAGGCAAGGCGCAGGCCGACAGCCTACGCAAGACCAAGAGCGACACGATGGCCAAGAAGCTGGCCGCCGGCGGTACGGAGTCCGTGCCGAGCTCCAGCCTGCGCACCGGCGACACGGTGTTGTGCGCCGCCAGCGACATCATTCCCGGCGACGGGGAGGTGATCGAGGGCATCGCCACGGTAGACGAGTCGGTCATTACCGGCGAAAGCGCACCGGTCATTCGCGAATCCGGCGGCGACCGCAGCGCGGTAACCGGCGGCACCAGGGTTTTATCGGATGAGATTCGCATCCGCATTACCTCCAACCCCGGCGAGACCTTCCTCGACCGGATGATCGCGCTGGTGGAAGGCGCGCAGCGGCAGAAGACTCCGAACGAAATCGCGCTGAACATACTGATCGCCGGCCTGACCCTGATTTTTCTGCTGGCCGTGGCCACGCTGCCGCCGTTCGCCGCCTTTAGCGTGGGCGCCGCGGGCGCTGGGCGGGTGCCGTCCGTGGTGGTGCTCGCCGCCTTGCTGGTCTGCTTGATCCCCACGACAATTGGCGGCTTGCTCTCGGCCATCGGCATCGCCGGAATGGACCGCGTGATGCAGCACAACGTCTTGGCCATGAGCGGCAAGGCCGTCGAGGCGGCCGGCGACGTCAACACCTTGCTGCTGGATAAGACCGGCACGATCACGCTGGGCAACCGGCAAGCGGTAGAGTTTCTGCCCGTACCGGGCGTCACGGAAGCCGAGCTGGCCGATGCCGCCCAACTCTCCAGCCTGGCGGATGAGACGCCCGAAGGCCGATCCATCGTGGTCCTGGCCAAGGAACGCTGCGGCTTGCGCGGCCGCGAGCTGCCAGACACGGCGCGGTTTATTCCCTTCTCCGCCTACACGCGCATGAGCGGCGTGGATTTGCGGGGCCGGCGGCTGCGGAAGGGGGCGACCGAGGCGGTGGCGGAGTTCGTCCGGCAAGAGGGCGGAACGGTGCCCGAGAATGCGATCGAGGTGTCGCGGCAGATTTCCCGCTCCGGAGGCACCCCCCTGGTGGTCGCCGACGGTTCACGATTGCTCGGCACGGTGCACCTCAAGGACATCGTCAAGGGAGGCATGAAGGAGCGCCTGGCGCAGTTGCGCGCCATGGGCATCCGCTCGGTGATGATCACCGGAGACAATCCGCTCACCGCCGCCGCCATCGCCCAAGAAGCCGGAGTGGACGATTTTTTGGCGCAGGCGACGCCCAAGGACAAACTGGATTACATCCGCCAGGAACAAGCCGCCGGACGCTTGGTGGCGATGACCGGCGATGGGACCAATGACGCCCCGGCCTTGGCCCAGGCCGATGTCGGCGTGGCCATGAACAGCGGCACCATGGCCGCCAAGGAAGCCGGCAACATGGTGGACTTGGACAGCAATCCCACCAAACTCCTGGAAGTGGTCGGCATCGGCAAGCAATTGCTGATGACGCGCGGCGCGCTCACCACGTTTTCCATCGCCAATGACGTGGCTAAATACTTCGCCATCATTCCGGCGATGTTTGCCGTCATTTATCCCGCCTTGCGGCACCTGAACATCATGCATCTGGCCACGCCGCAGAGCGCGGTGCTGTCGGCGGTGATCTTCAACGCCCTGATCATCATCGCCCTCATTCCCCTGGCGCTGCGCGGTGTTCACTACCGCCCCAGCAGCGCCGCCACGCTGTTGCGCCGCAACCTGCTGATTTACGGCCTGGGCGGAGTGATCGTCCCTTTTCCCGGAATTTGGATCATTGATGTGGTGGTGCGCGCCCTGCATTGGGCGTAATTGAGGACGCATGCGTTACTTGGCTCCCGCCTTCCGCTTCATGCTGCTGTTCACGGTGCTGACCGGGATTATCTATCCCTTGGTGGTCACCGGGCTCTGCCAATGGTGGTTTCCACGCCAAGCCGATGGCAGCCTGGTGCGCGCCAAGGGACGGGTCGTCGGCTCCTCGCTGCTCGGGCAAACGTTCACCGGCGCCGCTTATTTCCACCCCCGCCCTTCGGCCGCGGGCAATGGCTACGATCCCGTGGCCTCCGGCGGCTCGAATTTTTCCGCCACGAATCCAGCGTTGCTTTCCCGCGTCCAGACGGCCGTGGCGCGATTTCGGCGGAACAACCCGGCATTCCGCGGCCCGATTCCCGCCGACCTGCTGACTGCTTCCGGTAGCGGTTTGGATCCCGACATCAGCCCGGCGGCGGCGTACGCGCAAGCGCCGCGGGTGGCCCAGGCGCGGGGCCTGCCGCTGGCGTCGGTGCGCCAGCTGATCGGACAAATGATCCAGCCCCGCCAGCTTGGGTTTTTAGGCGAGCCGCGGGTCGAGGTACTGCGGCTTAATCTGGCGCTGGCGCATTTAGCACGGGCGCCCGCTAGCCGCCCCAGCACCATCACCACGGACCCCCGGTGAACCCCGGGCGTGACCCGCGGCGGCATGTTCGCCGCAACGCGGAGCTGCCAGCTACGGCCCAATTGGCCTGCGGCTGGTGCGGCGCCCCGCTGACGCGCCTAGCGGCGCAGACCTGGCAACAACGACTCCTGCGCCGCGTCGGGTGGCGCACCTACGGATGCACCTCATGCAAAAGAGTCTCCTTCCGTCGTTAGCTCCGCTAGCCTGCGTTCTGGCGCTGGCGGCGTCAGCGGTGACGGCGGCGGCGCAACTGCCAACGCCAACTCCTCAAGCCGTGGCGGCGGGACCGCTGGGCGTGGTGCAGGTCAGCGGGGTGGTGAGCGGCGCGGCGCTATCCGCAAGCCCGCAATTTGCCGGTGCGAGCGGCGGGCTAGACCTCACGAACGCGTTCGTCATTCTGCAGCGCGCTACCGGCGTCTGGCAATTCTACATTCAGGCCGGCGCCTATTCTCTTCCCCAGCTAGGCGCGCCGCGCCTGGGCACGCTCGCCTATACCAATCGCTTCGGGCCCGTCCCCTTGGCTTACGGCGAATGGCGGCCGAACACAAATTGGTCCTTGCAGGCTGGCTTATTGCCCAGTCTAACGGGCCAAGAGGGCGCCTTTACGTACACCAACCTCAATATCCAGCGGGGCGTCATTTGGGCCGCCCTGGAAAATGACATCAGCCGGGCGATGCAGATTAATTACCAACGCGGCCGGTGGAGCGCCTCGCTGCAATACGGCGACGGTTTTTTCTCCCGGGATTTCGGCGCGGTTTCAGGGATGTTGGGCTACGCACTGGATGCCGCCGACACGGTGTCCGTGGTGGGGCTATGGCCCAATCGCTCCACGCCGGCGAATCCCACCGCCAGCGAAGCCAATGGCCAATTGCTCAATTTGATGTGGACGCACACGAAGGGCGAATGGACACTGGAGCCGTACCTGGTTTTGTTCGGTTCCCCCGCTTCGCCGGTGCTCGGGTATTCTCAGCCTGCGAACGCCTATGGCGCCGCTTTCCTCGCCGCCTACCGCTGGTCGCCGCGCTGGTCGCTGGGCGTCCGGGGCGAATTCGCCACCGGCGGCGCGGCAGGCGGCGACAATGCCCACCAGAACATATTGGGATTTGGACCGGGCGCACGCGTTTTCACGATCACCCTTACCCCCACTTGGGACGACGGTGATCTATTCGCCCGCGCCGATGTCTCCTGGGTAGAACTGGCGCGCTTTGCGCCCGGACTGGGGTTCGGAGCGCTGGGGCAAGACGGCGGCCAATTCGGCGCCGCAATCGAGGCAGGCGTGGCATTCTAGCCGCATGCCGCCGCATGTCCGACCTGACCCCGACCGCCTGCTGCGGCAAGCGCAGGCGGAAGAGGCGTATGCTCGCCGGGGACGCCTGAAGGTTTTCCTTGGCTATACGTCCGGTGTCGGAAAGTCCTTCCGCATGCTGGACGAAGGCCGGCGCCGGGCACAGCGCGGCCAGGACGTGGTGGTCGGCGCGATCCAAGCACGCAATTCGCCGGAAGTGCAGGGTTTGCTGGCGCGGTTGGAGGTCGTGCCCATGCGGCGGCTCGACGGCCAGTCCGTCGTGGACGTGCCGGCCATTCTCCGGCGCCGCCCGGAGGTCTGCCTGGTGGATGGCTTGGCCTACGCCAACCCGCCGGGAAGCGAGCGACCGCATCGCTGGCAGGATGTCGAAGCCCTGTTAGCCAATGGCATCTCCACCGTTGCCACCGTCAACCTCCAGTTCATCGCCGAGCGCCGCCCCGAGGTGGAGCGCATCAGCGGTCGCGCCTGCGACCCGCACGATACCGTGCCGGAGGCGTTCCTGCGCGCCGCCGATGAAATCGAGGTCGTGGACGCCCCACCCGAAGCCGGCATGGCGGCGAAACCGGAGGAGGCGCGCCAGCTGCGGCAGCGTCTCTCCGAACTGCGCGAATTGGCCCTGCTCTTAGCCGCCGATGTAGTGGACCAACAGCTGGAAGCCTATCTTCGCCGCCACGGCTTGGAGTCTACCTGGGGCGCACAGGAGCGCATCCTGGTGTGCGTCAAAGCGGCTTCGAATGCTCTCAATATGATTGAAAGCGGGCGCCGCAATGCCGACCGATTCCACGGCGAACTGCTAGTGGCCCACATGCGGGCATCGGGGGACGAACCGCCAGGTTTGCGCCGCAACCTGGAGCTGGCTCGCGCCGCCAATGCCGAGATTCATCTCCTCGACGGGGACAATTTCGTGGACAGCGTTCTGAACTTCGCGCGAGGACGCGGCGTCACGCAGATTTTTCTCGGCCATACCACGCGAGAAACCTGGCCGCAGCGGCTATTCGGCGGCCGCGTGGAACGTCTGATCCGCCGCGCCGAGGGCATGGACATCCGCATCTTCCCTCACCGCGATGCGGACGGTGAGGCGCCGCCCGTGGCGCGGCCTGAGCCCAGCAATGGCTGAGATCACGCCCTACGGCCACCTCAAATTGTTTCTCGGCTACGCCGCCGGCGTGGGCAAGACCTACCGCATGCTCGCCGAGGCGGGGCAGATGCGCCGCGAGGGCGTGGACGTGGTGATCGGCTATTTTGAGCCGCATGGCCGCGCCGACACGATGGCGTTGGCCGCGGTGCTAGAAACCGTGCCCCGCCGCCGCATTGAATACCGCGGCGCATGGTTCGAAGAGATGGATTTGGATGCAATTCTCCGCCGCCACCCCCGCACATGCGTGGTGGATGAGTTCGCCCACACCAATGTTCCCGGCTCGCGGCATGAGAAACGCTGGGAGGATGTGCTGGATTTATTGGCCGCCGGCATTGACGTCCTGACCAACATGAACATTCAGCACCTGGAAAGCCTGAACGACCAGGTGCAGACCATCAGCAATGTGCGCGTGCGGGAGACGGTGCCGGATTGGGTGGTGCAGCGCGCCGACGAAGTGGTGATGGTGGATCTGACGCCGCGCGCGCTGCTCAACCGGCTGGAGCGCGGCGTCATCTACGAGCCGGAAAAGGCGCGGCGGGCGGCGGAGAACTTCTTCCGTGAGTCCACCCTGGTCGCGCTGCGCGAGCTGGCGCTGCGCCAGGCCGCGCACGAGGTGGAAAGCCGGGAAGCTCCCGCCCAGGCGCCCGCCAGCAGCGAGCGGATCCTGATTCATGTCACCGCCGATCCGTCCACCGCGATGCTCATCCGCCGCGGGCGCCGCGTTGCGGATTATCTGCATGCGAGCTGCTATGCCGTGCATGTCGCCGCTCCCGGCCAGGAGGCGGAGGGCGACGCCGCGGCGGTGGAACGCCATCTCAACTTCGCCCGCAACCTGCACATTGACACCCGCACGCTGCGCGGAACCGATGTCGCGCGCACGCTGGTGGACTTCGCCCAGTTGCATGGCATTACCCAGATCTTCGTTTCGCGCCCGCCGCATCGCCGCTTCGCCTTGTCACTGATCACCCGCATCGTCCGCCTGGCGCGGGGCATGCAGATCACCATCGTCGCCGACCGCTCCGCCCGGACTGAGCGCGCCGCGGATTAGGTCACCGGCGCCGGGCCGGGGGCTCGAACAGCTTGGCGGGCAGGGGCCCGTAATGAATGGCGGTGAAGTACTCCTCCTGGCGCGGCGTGGCGCCTTCGTAGCTCTCGACCACCAGCGGCGTTTCGATCCCGTCAAACGACTGATAGTTCCCGAAGGTGACGGATTTGCGGCTAAACCCGCCGGTATATGGATTGTGCGTGCGCCAGCTTACTTCCAAGGGCAAATGCGTTTGCACGCTAAACGACACCGTCGCGGACAGCCCGCCTGCGGCGTAAAAGGAAACCTTCTCCACCGGGCGCGCCGTGGCCAAATTGGCGCCGTGATACAGCATCAGGGTCCGCGGGTTCTCCGCCCATTTCCGCAGAATCGCATCCAAGGAATGCGCCTGCGCCTGGCGGAAGCGCCTCATCACCGAGGGACCCAGCGGCGTCACGCCACGAAAATTCACGTTCCAGCCGTGGCGACCGTTGTAGATATAGATCACGTTGCGGTGCTTGGTGAGCTCGATCCGTTCCGCATCGGGATAGCGATAGTAGCTCCAAAACACGGTGCCCGGATTGGCCAACTGGCCGCGCAGGTCGAATGTGAACAGATGACCTTGCCCGCGCCTCCCGCGGAAATGCAGATAGGCGGGCCCGCCCAATGCGGCGATCGCCTGCTGCACCACTTGCCGCGCCTTGAGGTTCGACGGGCTTTGAAACCGCGGCGGCGCGGGAGCCGAGGGGGCCGGCGCCGGGTGCGACGCCACCCCGCCCAGCGCCTGAGCCGCGGAGGCCACGGCCAATGAGGCGATTACACCCAGTATCTGCAATCGGCGCATTTCGCTTTCTCCTTCGCTGATGCCCGCGTCCGCCTAACGCAGCGGTTGCAGACCGGCAAACTTTTCCACCATCTTCTTCAGGCCGTAGCCGGGGAACGACACCGTAAGCTTGCGCTCCGTTCCTTCGCCCTCGATCCGCAGCACCGTGCCCGCGCCAAAACGCGCGTGGCGCACCCGCGCCCCCAGCCGCAGGCCGCCGCCAGGAGCGCCCCCGGCCGCCGACGGCGCGCGCGAGCCGACTCCGGGCGGCAGGCGATGCGGCGCGAGCGCCGGAGCCGGGATGGTCTGATCATACCCTTCGGAAACATAGACGCGCCCCGCCGCGGGTTCGGTTTCGGCACCGCGCCCGGCCATGGCCGCGCGCGGCGACAGATCTTCCAGCAGAGCCCCCGGCACCTCCCGCAAAAACCGCGAGGCCACTGTCGCTTCCAACACGCCGGCTCCATAGCGCCGGCGGAAACAGGCTCGCGTCAGCATCAGGCGCTCCCGCGCCCGCGTCATTCCCACGTAGCACAACCGCCGCTCCTCCTCCAAGTCCCGCGGCGCGTTGGCGGCCCGGCTATGCGGAAACAAGCCGTCCTCCAAGCCGACCAAAAACACCAGGGGGAACTCCAGGCCCTTGGCCGCGTGCAGGCTCATCAGCGTCACCTGCGCGGAGGCGTCGAAGTCGTCCTGATCGCTGACCAGCGCCGCGTGGTCCAGAAACTCCAGCACCGTCTCTCCTCGTTCGGCGGAGTCGGCGGCGGCGTTCATCAACTCGTCAATGTTCTCCACCCGCGCCTGCGCCTCCGGCGTGTCCTCCTGCGCGTAGTGGCGCGCGTAGCCGGTGCGGTCCAGAATCGCCGCCAGCAAATCCCGCGCCGTGGCGCCGCGCGCGGCCTGCTCCGCCAAATCCCGGATCAGCCGCCGAAACTCGGCCACCGCCGCCGCGGCCCGAGGGGTCAGCCCGCCGGGCGAGTCCCCGAGGGCGGTAATCCCGGCCCATAAGCCGCCGCCGCGGGCCATCCCCGCCTGCTCCAGCAGGTCCACGGTGGCCCGCCCAATGCCGCGCGGCGGGTTGTTGAGAATCCGTTGCAGCGCAATCGCATCCTCGGGATGCAGCGCCCCCTTCAAATACGCCAGCAGATCCTTAATCTCAGCCCGCTCATAAAAGCTGAAGCCGCCGACCAAGCGATAGGGAATGTTATTGCGCCGCAGCGCCTCTTCGAAAGGCCGCGACTGCGCGTTGGTCCGGTACAAAATCGCCGCATGCCCGTCCGCCGCCCCCGCGAGATACCGGCGGATCTCCTCGGCGACCCACAACGCCTCGTTTTCACCATCCGGCGCCGCGTAGTGGCCCACCTTCAGGCCCGCGCCGCTCTCGGTCCACAGAGTCTTGCCCTTGCGCTCCAAGTTGTTGGCCACCACCGCCGAGGCGGCGTCCAGAATGTTGCGCGTGGAGCGGTAATTCTGTTCCAGCCGCACCACCTTGGCGCGGGGAAAATCGCGCTCGAAATCCAGGATGTTGCGCAGATCCGCCCCACGCCAGGAATAGATGCTCTGATCCTCATCCCCCACGACGCAGACATTGCCCCGCCGGGTCAGCAGCCGCAGCAGCTGATACTGCGGCCGGTTGGTGTCCTGATACTCGTCCACATGCACGTACTGGAAGCGTTCATTCAGGCGGTCCGCAACTTCCCCGCTTTGCCGCAGCAACCGCTCGGTCTCCAGCAGCAGGTCGTCAAAATCCAGCGCTTGCGCCTGGCGCAGCGCGTGTTGATAGCGGTCATAAACCGCCGCGATGCGCTCGGTTTTGGGGTCGCTGGACTGGGCCAACATTTCCCGCGCATCCCAGCCCCGGCTCTTGGCGTGCGAAATCCTGGCCAGCACCGAACGCGGCGTGAACCGCTTATCATCCAGGCCCAGCTGCTTCAGCAGCGACTTGACCAGCGCCATTTGCTCATCATCGGCGTAGATGGTGAAGTTCCTCGGGCCGCCAACGGCGTCGTAATCGGCGCGCAGCGCGCGCACGCAGAACGAATGGAAGGTCGAGATCACCGGCCGCGCGGCGCCGCCGCCTCCCAACAGCGCCGCCACGCGCTGCTGCATCTCCGCGGCCGCCTTGTTGGTAAAGGTCATGGCCAGAATGGCCGGCGGCGGCACCCGCCGCTCGCGCGCCAAATAGGCGATACGGCGGGTGATGACCCGCGTTTTGCCGCTGCCGGCCCCGGCCAAAATCAGCAACGGCCCGTCGGTGCAGGTCACCGCTTCTTTTTGGCGATCATTTAGATCCGCGAGCAGGGATTCCATCCATTTTCTAGTGTACCGGCCCGGCCGCACGGCCAGGAACACCGCGCCACGGCGCCCGGCGCCCGACCGCTATACTCAAGGCATCGCGAATGCTGTGGCTCTATACCCTCGTACTGGGCCTCGGGCTGGCGGCGCTGAGCCCGGTGCTTTGGCTGCGCAACGGCCGCCACGGCCGCTATACGCGCCACTGGCGCGAGCGCCTAGGGAAGGTTCCGCCTTTGGAGCGGGAGGGGGCGATTTGGGTGCATGCCGTCTCCGTGGGCGAAGCGCTGGCCGTGGAGCGCCTAGTCGCGGAGTTGCGGCGAGCCCTGCCCGACCGGCCGATCGTGCTGTCGGTCACGACGGCGGCGGCGCGACAGTTAGTGGAGGGCCGGATCGCGGCGGATCGGATCTTCTATTTTCCTTTGGATTTCCGCTTCAGCACCCAGCGCACCCTGCAAGCCATTCGTCCCGCCCTGGTGCTGATCGCCGAAACGGAGATCTGGCCCCGTTTCCTACAGCAAGCCCGCAATAGCGGTGTCCGCGTGGTATTTGTCAACGGCCGCATTTCGGGCCGCAGCTACGCGCGTTATCGTTGGGTCCGGCGCTGGCTCCGCCCGGTGCTGGCCGGGGTGGACCGCTGGCTGATGCAGAGCGCCACCGACTGCGAGCGGGTGCGCGATCTTGGCGCTCCCGAGGCCGCGGTGGAGGTCGCCGGGAATCTGAAGTTTGACCTGACCCCACCCGAGCATCGGCCCGTTCTGCGGCAGTTGGCTCGCCACTTCCAGGCCGCCCAAGTACGCAATGTCATTGTCGCGGGCAGCACCATGCCGGGGGAAGAAGAGATCCTGCTCGCCGTGTTCCGCCACCTGCGGCAGCAGTTTCCCACTTGCATATTGGTCCTGGCGCCGCGCCATCCGCAGCGTTTCGACGCCGTCGCTCGCCAACTTGAACTCAGCGGCCTACCCTGGAGCCGCCGCTCGCAACTTGAATCGGCTGGGGTCCATGCGGGCGGCGTATGGCTGCTCGACAGCCTGGGAGAGCTCGCCACGCTGTACCGCTATGCCGACGCCGCCTTCATCGGCGGCAGCTTGGCGCCCCACGGCGGCCATAACCTGCTGGAGCCGGCATACTTCGGCGTTCCGGTCGTGTTTGGCCCGTCCATGCATAATTTCGCGGCCATCGCCGAGGAATTTCTGGCCGCCAAGGCTGCCTTCCGCGCCGAGAGCAGTGTCGAGTTGGAGCGCATTCTGTTCCGATTGCTCTCCGACGACCGGTTGCGCACCAGCACCGGTGAAGCGGCGCGCGCGCTGCTCCAGGCCAAAGCCGGCGCCACCCAGCGGGTGGTCGCCACGGTGCAGGCAATGCTCGGGCCCAGCTTCAGCTCCGCAAGCGACGCCGCGGTCACGGCGCGGCCGCCGGCATGAAGCCCAACCCCGCCGGTCGCAGTCTGGCGGCGACGTTCGGCCTGCTGGCCGCCGCGCGCAACTGCGCATTTGATCGCGGCTGGCTGCCCATCACCCATCTTGCGGCGCCCGTGATTAGCGTCGGCAACCTATCGGTGGGGGGCACCGGCAAGACCCCAACGGTAATCGCCGTGGGAGAGGAACTGGCTCGGCGCGGTCTGCGCTGCGATGTCCTGACCCGCGGCTAT
>DAHUYO010000059.1:0-254 GCA_027315185.1 Acidobacteriota bacterium | reverse complement strand
CGACTGCCGGCCGCTCGGTCCGCTCGGCTGGACCATCGCCACCACTGCCGCCGGTGTGTCCACGGCGGCGGCTGCGGCCGCGAACCGGCTCCTCGGCTAGTCCGGCTGCTGCGCGCCGGCGCCAGCCGGCGCGGCGGCGCCCGCCGAGGCCGGCGACGAGCCGCGGTTGATTGCCCGCCGCTTGCAGGTCCCGGTGCTGGTCGGGCGCGATCGCGCCGCAAGCGGACGGGAAGGCGAACGCCGATTCGCCAGCC
>DAHUYO010000058.1 GCA_027315185.1 Acidobacteriota bacterium | reverse complement strand
AAATTGGTGCCGATGAAGCTGAGCGGCGAGGTGAAGTCGTCGGTCAGCAGCTTGCCCCAGGTGTAGCCGAACAAGGTGGTGAAGTGCGAAGTCAGGCGCTTTTGCAGCTTGACCTGGAGCGAGTGGTAGATCGAATCGCCCAGCGGCGCGCCACTGATGGTGACCCCGCCGCCGCCCACGCTGCCGTTGGAGAACTGTGGGTACAGCTGCAGCGCCTCCGCTTGGTTGATGGTGGCCGCGCCGTAGATCGGCGAGGTGGAATCGGTGACCGCGTTGAGGTAAGGATTCGGCACCTGATTCCCCAAGGCGGATTTGTATTGCGCGATCGTCTGGAGCGAAAGCTGATTGATGTCCGCGCCGCCGAAGGGCAGGTGCAGCCCGCGGCTGCCGACCCACGCCGCGGAGAACACCGCGCCATGCGGCAACTCGTATTGGAAGCCGAAGTTGAAATCGTACGTGGTCGGCTCCGGCTGCGATCGGTACGCCGTGGTCAGCACATTGCCCAAGTTGGTCGCCGGTCCCAGCGAGCTGCCGCTTCCCGGATTGATGCCGTTGGGGAATGGATTGCTTAGCGAGTTCAGCATCACCGAATTGCCGTCGCCATTGAGCGTGGTGGCGTTCCAGAAGGTCGTCGGGTAGAAGCCATCGCTATTGAGCGCGGGATTGGAGACCATGTGCGTGCTGGGGCCGTAGAAGATGCCGAAACCGCCGTGCCATACCAGGTTGTGCATGGCCTGCCAGGAGAAGCCGATCCGCGGCGCCAAATCCAGCATGTTGGTGGTGAACGGCGAATTTCCGTTGGTGACGAACTGCTCGCCGCCGGTCATGGCCACTCCGTTGACGGTGTACTTCGCGCTGGGGTTGAACCATTCCAGGCGGTTGTAACGCTCGGTACGGCCGCCAAAAATGTCCCAGCGCAGCCCCAGGTCCAAGGTGAAATTGGTGGCGACGTGATAGTTGTCTTGAATGTAGGCGCCGTAATACGGATTGGCCTCGGCGGCGAAGATGTCCTTGGTGAAGCCGTTCTGCCACTCATTGCCCGGCGCCGAGCCCATGCCCAGCAGGAAGGAGGCGAAGTCGCTGCCATCGCCGGCCCAAGTGGTCGAGCTGGTCGCCGTGTTGTCGAACAGATACCAGCCGCTGGGGGCGATCGGCTGCCCGTCGTTCATCAGCCGTTCCTCGAACTCGAAGCCCATCTTGATGTCATGCCGGCCGTGGATGGTGTCCAGCGCGGCGATGAAATCGTGGTTCATGCTGGCGAAATGGAAGGTCGTCCAGGGCTCCGAGCCGAGGTTGGCCGTGACGCCGCTGAAATAGATGATCGGGATGTCTTGGTAGACCTGCTGCGCGGCCAAGGACGCGGGGAAGCCCAGCGAGGTCATGTTGAAACCTTGCTGCCGGGGATCGCCGGTCTGGTTTTCGAAATGGCGGGTAAAAGAGTAGCGCAGCTGGAGGATGGTGTTGGGGCTGAGGATCAGGTCGTCGGCCAGCTCGATGTTCCGGTCGTTGGTGATGTTCTGGTAATAGTTGGGGTCGAAGATGTTGCCTTGGCCGTAAAGGTCGGCGTTGCCGAAGCGCAGGCGGCCGAAGGAGAAGCGGCCGAAGATGTGCTGGCTGTCGCTGACGTTGGCGTCAATGCGGACGTCGAACTTCTGCTCGTAATCCGGGTCCAGGCCGGTCGCGTAGAAATTGTTGACGTGGTAGGGACCGGTGCCGGCCTGGTTGGGCAGCGGGAAATATTGGGTGTAGGCCTTGGCGATGGGGTTGATGTCCTTCTGCGGAATGATGTTGCCGGCGAAGGGCTGGCGGTTGCCGTTGGCCAGGTCGGGAACCAGGGGATTGTAGATGGTGAAGGGATCGGCGGAGAAGTTGCCCGCGCGCTCGGCCAGGGTGGGCACGGTATAGGTGCCGGTCTGGAGCGTGTCCTGCTGCGTGGCTTCGTAATCGGCGAAGAAGAACAGCTTGTTGTGCAGGATCGGCCCGCCGATCGAGCCGCCTTCCTGATAGCGATGGAAGTTCAGCGGCTTGTTGGGCTGGCCGGCTTCAATCTGCGCGGCCTTGGCGAAGGCGTCGTTCGCCGCCAGGGCGTTGGGCCGGCCGTAGACGAACAGATCGCCGTGGAAGCGGTTGGTGCCGCTCTTGGTGACCAGACTGATCAGGCCGGCGCCGGAAGCCTGCTGGGTGGCGGAGACGTTGTTGGTCTCCACGCGGTACTCCTGGATGGCGTCCAGCGGCGGCTGGAAGGCGGGAATCAGCGCGCCCAGGTTGTTTTCGCCGATGCCGATCGGACTGCCGTCCAGGGAGTAATACAGCGAGCCCTGAAGGGCGCCGTTGATGGTGTAGCCGGAGACTTCGGCGCCGGGGCGGGCGTTGAAGTCGGTGTTGTTGGAAACGCCATCCACCGGGGTGATGCCGGGAGTGAGCTGCGCCAGCTGATACACGTCACGCGTGACCAAGGGCACGCGGTTCAGGATGGCGGCGCCGATCAGTTGGCCGACGGTGGTGTTGGCGGTCGCGGCCAAGCCGGGAGCGGCGCTGACCTCGACCACCTGATGCACCGCGCCGGGATGCAGCGTGATGTTCACCGCCGTGCTGTGATCCACGGCCACGGTCACGGCCGCTTGCTGCACCGTGGTGAAGCCCTTGTGGGCGACCCGGACGACGTAGGTGCCCGGATTCAGGGCCTGGAACGCATACAGGCCGGCGGAGCTGGTTTGCGAATGCAGAACCTGGCCGGTGGCGGGATTGGTCAGCGTGACGCTGGCCGCGGGCACGGGGGCGCCGGAGGTGTCGGTGACCAGGCCGCTGACCGCGCCCAGGCCGCCTTGGGCGAACGCCAGGGCGGCAAACAGCGCGGGAAGGGCGATAATCGCGCAGAGGCGGGATATACGGCGAGCGAGGTGAGTCCGCGGCACGGGCAGCTCCTAATCGAAAGTGATGAGTCGCTGCTACATTGTCATATCAATTACGCATGCGTCAATGCATTTAATATATGATTATTGGAAATCGGACGGGAGGCGTATTTTGCGACGCCAAAGCACCGGCGGATGGATGACGGCAATAGTATTTGCGGCGCTGCTTCCATGGTCCGCTCCGCCGCTTTTCGCGCGGCAAGCACCGGGAACGCGCGGGGCTGGAGCGCCGCGCGCGGCTGACGCCCGCCCGGCGGTGCGGCTTTTCGCCGCCAAGCGCCCCGGGGCGGCCGCGGCCTTCCAGGCGCTGCACCGGCGCTATCCACATTGGTGGCTGCCGGAGTATTACCTGGGCCGCCTGGCGGCGCGGCGGCAGCAGCCCGTGCAGGCGGCGCTGCGGCTGATGACGGCGGCCCGGCTTGCCCCGCGGCAGCCGCAGCCGCGCGCGGCGCTGGCGGTGCTGGCGGGACAGCAGGGCTTTTGGGCCGATGCTACCCGGCAATGGCGGCGATACCTGCACCTGGCGCCACAGGCCCTGAGCGCCTGGCGGGAGTTGGCGATCGCGGCGCAGATGTCCCACCAGGAGCGGCGTGCGCTGGCGGCGATGCGGCGCTACTTGGCCGCCCAGCCCAACGACGCCGTCGGCCAATATCTCTATGCCTTGATGCTGCAGGGCAACGGCGATCTGGCCGGCGCGCGCGCCGCGCTGGCGCGCTCGCTGCGGCTGGCGCCGCGCTTCGGGGCGGCCTGGACAATGCGCGCCAAGTGGGAATTGCAAAGCGCCCATTGGGCCGCGGCGCGGGCCTCGCTGCGCTCCGCGCTGGCGGCCAACCCCAACGATCCGAAGGCGCTGGCGGAACTGGCGGAATGGGAGCGGCGGCGCGGACATGCGGAGCTGGCGCTGCCGCTGTTGCTGCGGGCGCAAACCCTGGCGCCGCGCTCGGCCTCGGTTGCCTACCAGCTTGCCCAAACGCAGTTGCGCTTGCATGACACGGCGGCCGCGCTGGCGGCGGAACGGCGCTTCCGGCAACTGCGCTCAGCGCAACGGACGGCGCCGCAACGGGACGCGCATGCGCCGACGCTGTTGGCCTGGGCGCGGGCGGAGGTGGGCCGCACGCCGGCCCAGCGGCGGCGGGACTATCTGGTTTTGTTGCGGCGGCTGAATCGCCGCGATCCCGGCGATCCGCGGGTGCTCTGCCGGCTAGCGCAGGCGGAGTGGGCGGCGCGGCAGCGGGCCCAGGCGCGGCGGGATTTGCAGCAGGCGCTGGCCGGCGGCCCGGGCTATGCGGATGCGCTGCGCACGGCGGCGTGGCTGGCCCAGGTCGGGGAAGCGCCGCTGGCGCGGCGCTTCTACCGCGCCGCGATGCGCCGGCCGGAGGCGGCGGGGCGCGCAACCGCGGCCCTGGGTTTGGCGCAACTGGAGTTGCAGGCGCATCACTACCACGCGGCGCTGCGGATTGCCGACGCGGTGCCGGTGGCCGCGCAGCCGCAAGGCGCGGCGGAGGAAACCGCGGCGCTGGCGTATGCCGCCCTGGGCCAGCCCGCGGCGGCGCAGGCGGCCTTTCGCGTGGCGCTGGCCATGCAGCCCAAGGCGGTCGAGTGGTACCGCGAAGACGCGGTGTTCTTGGGCGGATTGGGCCAATGGCAGGACGCGCTCAAGGTGCTGGCAGTGGGCCGGCAACAATGCGGACCCTTGGCGCGGCTGGCGCTGACGCGGGCGATTTTGCTGCAACTTTCCGGCCGCCGGGCCGAAGCGCAGGCGCAACTGCGGCGAGTGATCGCCCACCCCGGAACCGCCGGGCCGCGGCGGCAGGCGCAACTGCTGCTGGCGATTTCCTATTTGACCACCGACCAAGGGAAGTTGGCCGCGCCGTTGCTCGCTGCGTTGACGCGCTCGCGGGCGGGCACGGCCGGGCCGGCGCTAGCGGAGGCCTGGTATTACCGGGCGCGGCTGGAAGAACAGGAAGGCCGCGCGGCGCTGGCCCTACGCCACGCTCGGCGGGCGGCGCGGCTGGCGCCCGACTATGCGCCGGCTTGGATGCTGGCGGGACGTTTGGCGGAGGCGCGAGGGCAAACGGCGGCCGGCGAGCAGGACTACCAATGGGCGGCGCGCGCGGAGCCCGATTGGACGGCGCCGCACCAGGCGCTGAGCCGCATCTATCTGCGCCAAGGCCGCATCGCCGCCGCGCGGCGGCAGCAGAAGATCGTGGCGGCGCTTAACCAAACCGCGCCCGGCCAGCAGAGCCGCGAGCTGCAATCCGCTCTGCTAGGGTTGGCGCGGTAGCCAGGCGCTGCCGCGGGGTGCGGTCCGGATCTTCCGGCGGCCCGGGCCCCAGCCCGCCGTCGGCGCAGCGTACAGCTGACGCGCCCGGCGTTTCGGCGCGTTATGCGCCGCCGACGCCGGAGTAGCCGGAGGCGCCGTTGAAGTGATACAGGTTCGCGGTTTGGACGAACTCCAGGCCCGCGGCGTTGACCCGCTGCAGCAAGGCGACAATCTGCGCCGCGGAGGCGGCTTTGCCGTCGGGCGCCAGGAAGCGGGCGCGCCAATGGTCGGTGCAGAAGGTCTCCGGCTGGCCGTTGGGCCATACCTTGGCGCCGCGATTGGTCAGCAACGTGAACTTCAGCCCGTCATGGCTCAATGGCAGGAGCTTCTTGGCCAACTGCTCGGCCGAGCCGGCGGACCAATCCAGATACACGTCCACGCCGACCAGGGCCTTTTGCGGCGCCAGCGGCGGGGCGGCGGACGGTTCGCGCCGGGGATTGGCGCGATACTGCGGCGCCTTTAGCCGGCTCGGGTTCTGGCCCACGCGGGCGACGATGGCCTCGGCGAACTCCTTGGTGCCGACGCGCTGCTTGGAGATTCCGTCCTGGTAGATGTCGTAGGTGTGGATGCCGTCCTCCAGCGTGCGCAGAAAGGCGTTGTGGGCGCGGGAAGCGGCTTCGGCTTGGCCGATATGCGCCAGCATCATGATGCCGCCCAGCAACAAGCCGCTGGGGTTGGCCAGGTTCTGCCCCGCGCGGCGGGGCGCCGATCCGTGGATGGCCTCGAACATGGCGGCCTGGTCGCCGATATTGCCGCTGCCGGCCAGGCCCACCGAGCCGGCGATCTGCGCCGCGACATCGGAGAGGATGTCGCCGTAAAGATTCGGCAGGACCACGACGTCGAACACCTCCGGCTTGTCGGCCAGTTTCGCCGCCCCGATGTCCACGATCCAATGCTCTTTTTCGATGTCCGGATACTCGCCGCCGATTTCCTCGAAGACGCGATGGAACAGGCCATCGGTCATCTTCATGATGTTGTCCTTGGTGAAGCAGGTCACCTTGCGGCGGCCGTTGGCGCGGGCGTACTCGAAGGCGTAGCGGACGATCTTTTCCGAGCCCGGGCGGGTGATCAGCTTCAGGCACTCGGTCACCTGGGCGGTAGGCTGGTATTCGATGCCGGTGTAGGTGTCCTCCTCGTTTTCGCGGACGATCACCACGTCCATTTCCGGATGCTTGGTGGCGACGAAGGGCGGATACGCCACGCAGGGACGGACATTGGCGTAGAGACCGAGGGCGGTGCGGACGGTGACGTTCAGGCTCTTGAAGCCGCCGCCTTGCGGCGTGGTGACCGGCGCCTTAAGAAACACCTTGGTGCGGCGCAGGGATTCCCAGGCGGAATCCTCGATGCCGCCCTTGACGCCGCGCTCATACACGCGCTGGCCGATTTCGATGATTTCGGTCTTAAGCTGAGCGCCGGCCGCGGTCAGCACGCGCAGCGTGGCGTCCATGATTTCGGGACCAATGCCGTCGCCGTAGGCGATGGTGATCGGGGTGGGTTGGGTCACTGGAGTCTCCGTTTTGCCGCGACTTTCCAATATAGCCGATCGTACGGCCCGGTCATCCGGGCAGCCCGCGGCGCCCGGGTCCGCCGTCGCAACCGGCGGCGGCGGCTCGAGGGGCGCGGGCCGCGGCCCCGCCCGCGGCGGACGTCCCGGTTATGCGGCCGGACCGACCGCGCGGCGGTCGCGGCAGCGGCCGAGGCCGATCCGCCGCTTAGAAAGTGAAGCGCAGCGAAAACTGCATGAACCGCGGAACGCTGATGGTGGAGTTGTATTTGCCGAAGTTCAGCCCGGCGCCCAGCACCGGCTGCGCCGTGCGCACATCGTAGCGGACGGTGTTGGTCAGGTTGAAGGTTTGCCAGTCGAACTCGACGTCCTTACCCTCGCCGAAGGGGATGATCTTGCTGAGATTGCTGTCCATGTCGAAGACGCCGTCGCCGATGATGTTGTTGCGAATGCCGGATTCTCCGGGCCAGTCCTGGCGAAAGGCGGATTGGGCGGCGATGGGATTGGGAAACATGTTCGGGCCCTGACCTTGGCCGTTGGGGCCGATCACGTTGTCGGTGGTCTGCATTTGCGGCAGCGGGCCGCTGAGTTCGGCCAGGCCCTCGATGTTCCAGTTGGTGGCCCAAGCAAAGCCGTTGTCCACGCTGATGGGAAAGCCGCTGGTCCAGGTGAACAATCCGGAGAGGTGCCAGCCGCCGATCACGTCATTCACCCAGCCGCCCGCGCCCGAGGCGAGCCATTGGCCGCGCCCGAACGGCAGCGCCCAAACCTCGTTCGCGTTCAACTGGTCGAAGGCGTTGAACGAGGAAAGGCCGCGCAGCGCCAGCGGCTGGTAACTATTAATGACGATGCCGCCGCCGTTCAGGTCATTGCCGGTGCCTCCCGTGCCTTCATACGGGCCTTCGCGGCCGGCGGCGCTGGCCTCATCCAGCGACTTGGACCAGGTGAAATTGACCTGGCTGAGCAGGGTGGGAGCAAGGCGCACGTTATAGGTCACCTGCAGGGCGTTGTAGTCCGAGGTGCCGATGTTGTTCCAGCTATAGAGCGATGAAAATTGGTTGGCGTAGTAGGCGTAGGGGCCATAAATGCTGTTCGGCAGGCCGGCGCCGTTGATTGCGTTCGGGGTGTCCAGTTCGTAGAGGGCGTAGGTCTCGTTGTGCAGGTTGCTGGCGAATACCGCGTAGGCCATCTGCGTGGCCGTGGCGGTGCCGCTGACCGTGCCGCACTGGGAAGCAGGACAGTACGCGGACGGATCCATGCCGGCCAGCGCGGGGAACAAGTCCTGCCAATAGGCAATGGGCTTTACGTTGTTGATGTTGACGCCCTTGGCGGCCAATTGCGACAACTCCCGCGCGGCGGTGAAGTAGTCCGTCTTGCTCTTCGGGTCCACCAAATCCGTGGGCATGGCCAAGTCCATCTGCATCGGCAGGCGGCGGCCGATGGTGCCCACGTATGCCAATTGCAGCGAGGAGCCGCGGCCCAGCTGCCGTTCATAGGAGACGTTGAACACGTGCGCGTACGGCGTCTTGATGTTCGCGTCCAGGCCCCAATTGATGGCGAACAGCGAATTGCTGGGCGTCACCGGAAACCCGCCGGTGGGGGCGGGGCCGAAGATGCAGCCGGAATCGTTGAGCGAGGGGCAGGGTTGGGGCAGGCAGGTCAGGCAGGTAAAGCGCGGCACGTTGGAATCATTGACCGAGCCAGCGAAGTTGCCGATGGCGCTGGAGAGGCCGAAGGAACCGTGCTGGTCGAAGCTGTTCACAATGCCCATGCCGAAATGGGAGTACATGATGCTGTAGCCGGCGCGGATGGAGACTTGATCCTTGTGGCCGAGCACCGCGCCCAGCCAGCCGCCGCCGAAGTCCGGCGACCAGGCGACGGCGATGCGCGGCGAAAAGTCTTTGAAGTCGGAGTTCCAAAAGCCCGGCCCCTGGTTGCGCGGCCCGCCCAGATAAAACGTCAGTAGGCCGGCTTGGGAATCCGGCTTGCCTTGGGCGGCGAGGGCGGCGCGCTGATTGAACCATTGCCCGGCGTTTTGGCAGCCCGCGACGCCGGAGATGCAGGGCGCAACCTGGTAGCCGTTCTCTTCAAACGGCGGCTGCTGATAATCCCAGCGCAGGCCGTAGGTCACGGTCAGGGAACGCGCCAGCCGCCACTGATCCTGGCCGTACACCTCATAGTCATTGATGGCGTAATCGCGCCGAAGCGGAGCGCCCTGAGGCAAGGCGGCGCCGCTGCGGGTGAAATTATAGATGCCATCGCCTTCGGGCAAAAAGCCCATCACGATGGCCAGCGGGCTGTCATACGCCGAGCGGAAGCTGCTGGCCACGGCGGGATAGCCATTGTTCTCCGGCGCCATGGGATTGGAGGTGCCGGCGATGCCCGCCGTATCCAGGTAGACCACGTTGGTCTGGGCGTCATTGAAGGACTGCGCGTAGCTGATGCGATTGTCGCGGACAAAGTCCATGTTGGCGCCGAACTGGAACAGATGGTCGCCCCAATTCCAGGAATAGTTGTCAATCAGGTTGTTGACCGGAACGATGTAGCTGGTCGAGCGCGTGAACGGGATCAGGTCGGTCAGGCCGTTCAGATAGACGGCGGGGGAGGTCGAGGCGCCGGCGTCATCCACACCTTGGCGAATGAAGCCCCAGCGCACGTTGTTGACCATGGTGGGCGAAAGCACCGAGGTCAGGCCGAGGATGGAGCCTTTGCTGTTGTCCAGCTCCGTGGTCGCCGCCGGACCGCCGGGAAAATTGGGTACGCCGGGGGATTTATCGTTGTCGAGCTGGCCGCGCCAGAACAGGCTCTCCGAGCCGTTGGGCGTGATGTGCCAATCCAGGCGGGAGATATAGGTGTTGAACGTGCGGTGGACGGTGGGCGCGAACCGATAGCCCTGGATGTTCAGCCCATCGCCGATGGAGTTGTCGTTGGGCATCGGGTACTGCTGCAAGACTTTCAGGACGGCGGCATCCGGGCCGATATGCAGCGGGTCCATGGCCGTGAGCTGTTGCGGCCCGAGCACGCAGACCGGACCCTGCGCCGACGGCTGCACGCTGGGGCAGGAGCTGGCGCTCGAGCCGGAGGCCATCAGATAGCTGATGTCGCCCTGGCGCAGGGCGGCGCTGGGCACGGCGCTGTCCTCGCTCAGCCCCTGGGAGTCCCGCCGCCCCTCATAGTTGACGAAGAAAAACAGGCGATTGCGCACGATCGGGCCGCCGAGGGTGGCGCCGAAGATATTGCGGATCAGCGCCGGCGGCTTGTTGGGCGCGCCGCTTTCCAATTGCGAGGCCTTGAGAAAGGTATCGTTGGCGCTGAACGCGGTGTTGCGGTTGTACTCATAGAGCGAACCGTGAAACTGGTCGCCGCCGCTCTTGGTGACCAGCGCCACCTGCGCCCCGGCGGAGTAGCCGGCGGTGGCGTTGGGATTGGCGGTGGTGACGCGAAACTCCTGCACCGAATCCGGCGGGATGTTGAGCACGCTGAAGAATGCGTAGCCGTTGTTCTGGTCGTTGACGTTGACCCCGTCCAGGGTGACGTTGCTCTGGTCGCTGCGCAGGCCGTTCACCGCGCCGCTGCGGGTATCGGTGGCGGAGGTGTTCATGTTTTCGCCCAGGTTCACCACGCCGGCTTGCAGGCTGAGCAGGGCGACTACGTTGCGGTCGGGAATGGGCAGCTGCGCGATTTGGCGCTGGCCGAGCACGTTGCCCAGCGACGCATCGGTGGTGTTCAGCAACGGCGCGGCGCTGCTGCGCACGGTCTCCGTGGTGGCCTGCGCCGCCAGCCCCAGGCGGGCGTTGACCGTCACCGGCAAGTTGACCTGCACCCGCACTGTTTGCGCCACAAAGGCAGCGAAGCCGTGGGCGTGGATCACCAAACGGTACGGCCCCGCCGGGAGCTGGGCGAATTCGTACACCCCTTGGCGATTGGTCGTGGTTTGGCGGCGCAGGCCGGTGGCGGAGCTAATTTGCACCGTGGCGCCGGCCACGGCCGCTCCGGAGGGATCGGTGACGGCGCCATTCAGCGAGCCCAGCCCCTGGGCGGCGACGGGCAGAGCCATCAATAGAGCCAACAGCGCGGCGGTGAACCAACGGCAGCGTAGTGCCATAGCGCAGTACCTTGGTTGTGTGACTGTATAGAAGTTGGTTGTCGCAGTCAATAGATCATGGCTCTGCAATCTTTTTATGGACGGCATCGGACGGCGTGATACGGTTAGCGGTTGTGGCGCAGCCCCAACCGGCGGTGCCCCGGCCGGAGGATTCGGAATGCGCTGGATCGCCCTCAATCTGCTGCTGCCCCTGCTCCTGATCCCGGCCGGCGCGGCCAACCCGCCAGCCGCCCAACCACCGCCCAGCGTGGCTAAAATGCTGGCGCATTCCTTCCGCCGGCCGCGGAGGAACGGCTGGGTGTTCGTCCACCTGCAAGGCTCGCCGCGGCAGCTGGGCTTCCAGAACGGCTATTGGCTGGCGGGGGAGATTCAAAAGGCGCTGGCCGCCGAGCGCGTGTCCATGGCGCGCGATGCGGGAAGAAGCTGGGGCTGGCTGCGGCGCGCGGCCATGCGGGTGTTCTGGCCGCACATCGAGCGGCAGTACCGCGAGGAGCTGCGGGGCATCGTGGCGGGACTGCGGGCGCGCGGCGTGCATGCCGATTTGCCCGACGTTCTAGTGCTGAACAGCTTTCAGGAACTGCCCGATTACTATGTCCCCTGGTACGACGCGCGCCATCCGGCGCCAAAGGCGGCGGCCCGCGCGGGCGCGCCTGGGCGGACACCGCATTTCCGCGTGGGCGCCAAATGCAGCGCCTTCGTCGCCACGGGCAGCTACACCCAAGGCGGCCAGGTGGTGATGGGACACAACAACTGGGGCGCCTACAACCACGGAGAGTACTGGAACATCATCTACGACATCGTGCCCAATCATGGGCTGCGCATCCTGATGGATGGCTTTCCCGGCGTCATCACCAGCGACGACGACTTCGGCATCAACAGTGCCGGGCTGATGGTCACTGAGACCACCATCAGCCAATTCAAGGGATTCGATCCCAACGGCATCCCGGAGTTCGTGCGTTCCCGCAAGGCGCTGCAATACGCCCGCACCATCTCCCAATGGATCGCTATCATGCTCCACGGCAACAACGGCGGTTACGCCAACGACTGGCTGCTGGGCGACCGCAAGACCGGTGAGATCGCGCGCGTCGAGCTAGGCCTGTTGCACCACGAGATTTGGCGGACGCGCAACGGCATGTACGTGGGCGCCAATTTTCCCAGCGACCCGGCGGTCATCCGGGACGAGACCACCGGCTTCAACCCCAACGATCCCGACAGCAGCCCCAACGCGCGCCACCGGCGCTGGGAGCAGTTGAAGCGGGAGTACAAGGGACGCATTGACATCGCCATCGCAGAAAAAATGGAAGCGGACGATTACGACGTGGTCGAGCACAAGATTGACCCCGACCAGCACACCCTCTGCGGGCATGTGGACCGGGCGCCGCGGGGCGTGAAGATCTGGGGCTGGGGACCGTATTATCCCGGGGGCACGGTTTCCGCCAAGGTGACCGACTCCCGCCTGGCGGCGAAGATGGAGATCATCGGGGCGATGGGGCACCCCGATGGCATCGGCTTCAACGCGCGCGCCTTCTTGCGGGCGCATCCCCAGTACGACTGGCAAAAGCCGTTTCTGCAAAATTTGCCCAGCGAGCCCTGGACGCGGTTCCAAGCCGCGGGATACTGAGCGCCGGCGCCCCGCCCTGGTCCCACCCCGCGACCGGGCTCCGGAGCGGCGCCCGGTCGCTTCAGCCGGCGGCGGCGGGGACGGCGAATTGCCGCTGGTAGAGGTCGGCGTAGACGCCGGGCGCGGCGAGCAGCGCGGCGTGCGTTCCCCGCTGCACGATGGCGCCATTTTGCACGACGAGAATTTCGTCGGCGCGCAGGATGGTCGAGAGGCGGTGGGCGATGACGATGGAGGTTTTGCCCGCCAGCGCGGTCTCCAGCGCGTGCTGCACGGCGGCCTCCGATTCGGAGTCGAGATGCGCGGTCGCCTCGTCGAGGATCACGATGTCGGGCGATTTCAGCAGCAGGCGGGCGATGGCCAGGCGCTGCTTTTCCCCGCCGGAAAAACGGTAGCCGCGTTCGCCCACCAGGGTGTCGAGCCCGTCGGGCAAGGACTCGATCAGGTCCAGGATTCGCGCCGCGCGCAGGGCCTCGCGGATCTCGGCGTCGCCGGCGCCCGGGCGGGCGTAGGCCAGGTTGGCGCGGATGGTGTCATGGAACAGATGCGCGTCCTGGGTGACGACGCCGACCCGGTCGCGCAAGGAATCCAGCCGGGCGTCGCGAACATCCACGCCGTTGATGCGCACGGCGCCGGCGGTCACGTCGTAGAGGCGCGGCACCAGATGGGTAATCGTCGTCTTGCCCGCGCCCGAGGGGCCGACCAGCGCCACCAGCGTGCCCGGGCGCACCACGAAGCTGACATCGTGCAGCACTTCGTGCGCCGGATGGTGGCTGGGAACGGCGATGGATTCCAGCGACGCCAGCGAGACCTCCGCCGCGGTGGGATAGCGGAAGGCGACATGGTCGAAGACGATCGCCGCCGGGCCGGGCGGGATGGCGACCGCGTCCGGCTTCTCCTGAATGGACGGGGGCAGGTCCAGCACCTCGAAGACGCGTTCAAACGAGACCAATGCGGTCATGATGCTGACCTGGGCGTTGGACAGGCCCATCAGCGGCGTGTAGAGGCGGCCAAGCAGGGCGACCAAGGCCACCACGGTGCCGACGTCGAGCAGGCCGCGCGCGGCCAGCACGCCGCCCCAGCCGTAGGCCAGGGCCGTGCCGCAGGTGGCGGTGATCAGCAGTGCGGTAAAAAACAGGCGGCCATACAGCGCCTGCTTGACGCGAATCTGGGCCACGCGGCTGGCCTTGTCGGCGAAGACCTCGTTCTCGCTGCCGTGGTGGCCGAAGAGCTTGGCCAGCAGCGCGCCGGCGACGTTGAAGCGTTCCACCATCAAGGCGTTCATGGCCGCCGTCAGGTCGTAACTTTCCCGCGCGATGCGCTGCAATTTGCGCCCCCAAAAACGCGCCGGCAGCACGAAGACGGGCAACAGCACCAGCGCCCCCAGCGTGATGCGCCAGGACAGCACGAACATGGCCGACAGGATGAAAATGACCGTGACCAAATTGCCGACCACATTGGAGAGGATGTCGGTAAACGCGGTGCGCGCGCCGGAGACGTCGTTGTTCAGGCGGCTGACCAGCGCGCCGGTTTGGGCGCGGGCGAAAAACGCCAGCGGCATGCGCTGGATGTGGGAGAACAGACGGGCGCGGAGGGAAAGCACGACGCCCGCGCCGACGCTCGACGCCAGCCAGGTTTGCAGCAGCCCCAGCGCCCCGGCGAGCAACCCGAGCACCGCCACGATGATGGCGAGATGAATGATAAGCGGCACATCGGGCTTTAGGACGCCGGCGGCGGTGCGCTTGAGGATACCGTTGTCAATGATCTGGCGATAGAGCAGCGGGTTGGCGACGCCCACCGCGGCGTCGGCGATGACCACCAGCAAAAAGAACGCCAGCAGGCGCGCATAGGGGCGCGCGAAACGCAGCGTCCGCCGCGCGGTGCCCGGCTTGACCTTTTGCTTGGTCACGGAGGCGTCTTGCTGAAACGAGCGCCAGGCGGCGAAATGCGTGCCCATTTCGCCATTTTCCCGCGTTCCGCGCCGCGCGCAGGCGGCGGCTCAGCCGCCCCCTTACTGACGGGCGCCGGCGCGGCCCGCCTGCGCTATCCTGCCGCCATGCGAATGCGCGGGCGTTGGGCGAGGTTGGCGCTGCTGGCCGCGGCGGTGTTGGCCGCGCCGGTGGCGGGACGATTGGCGGCGGCGCCGCTGGGCGGAAGCGCGGTTCGGGCGGCCGCCCGGACCATGGCGCCGACGCGAACGCGGCCGAATGGACCCTCGACGCCGGTGAAGGCGTCCGGCGTGCGGGCCCGGTGGCGGGCGGAACTGAACGCGATCTTCGCCGCGGTGACAACGCCGCAAGCTCCGGGGCTGGCGGCGCTGGTGCGCTATCGCGGGCGAACGGTCTTCGCCCGCGGCTATGGCCGGCGCGACCTGCGCAGCGGCCTGCCGATCACGCCGCGAACCGATTTTCGCCTCGCCTCCTGCACCAAGCAGTTCACGGCCATGGCGGTGATGCTGCTGGTGCGGGCGGGCAAGCTGCGTTATGACGAGCCGCTGACCGAAGTCTTCCGGCATTTCCCCGCCTACGGCGCGCACATCACCATCCGCGAACTGCTGAACCACACCTCGGGATTGCAGTCCTACGGCGATTGGATGGCGAAGAAATACGCCAACCAAGAGCCGTGGGATATCCCCCAAATCTCCGACGCCGGCGTGCTGCGCTTCGAGGAGCGGCAGCACGGAACGGAGTTTCCGCCGGGCACCAAATGGAAATACAGCAACGGCGGCTACTGCCTGTTGGCGATGGCGGTGGAACGGGCGTCGGGAATGCCCTTCCCAACGTTCCTCCGGCGGCGGATCTTTTTGCCCTTGGGGATGGACCATACTCTGGCGTTCGTTTACGGCGGACCGCCGGTGCCGCAGCGGGCGTATGGCTACACCTTGGATGCGGGCCGGTGGATGGAATCCGACCAGGACGCCACCTCGGCGACGCTGGGGGACGGCGGCATCTACAGTTCCATTCACGATTTGGCGAAATGGGACCGCGCGCTGAATCATCACACGCTGCTGAGCGCGGCGCGGATGCAGCCGGCGGTCACCCCGCCGCACCTGCCCGGCCCCGCCGGCGGCGCGGTACCGATTGCGGGCGGCGGCTTCGGTTCCGAAGCCGGGGCGGGCCGGCCGGCGCTCTACGGCTTCGGCTGGTTTCTTAACCCCTGGCGCGGCCACGCGCGCATGTGGCATGAGGGGGAGACGGTGGGCTTCCGCAGCGTGATCATGCGCTTTCCGCACGACCGGCTGACCGTGATCCTGCTGGCCAACCGCGTGGACCTGAAACTGCCGCGCTTGGCGGAGCGGGCGGCGGCGCTATTTTTGCGGCCAAAGTCCTGAGCCGCCGAGCGGCAGCCGTGTGGCGGGCTTGGTTACTTTTTCGCCACTCTCGCGGCGGCGGGGCCGGCGTGGCGCCACCAGGTGTTCCAGGTCAGCAGAAAACGATTGCGCACGCTGACGGCGCCCAGAGCCCGGTGAATGGGATGGATGCCGAAGCTGGTCAGGCGAAGATATGCCCGGCCCCAGAGGCGAATTCCATCCCCAGTTGCGGCCCAGTGCGTCCGCCAATCCACGCGGCGCGTCACGCCGTGCATGGTGAAGTGGCCGTGGAGGATCATCCGCCCTTGACCGCCGGCGGAGCCAAGCGCGTCCAAACGCCAGGTGATGCGCGGATAGCGGGCAATGTCGAGCTGCGAGGGCCCGTCCATGGTCGCCTGGATCTCGGCGCGGTCCTGGGCGGAGCGGTGCGGATCGGCGACGCGCAGCTCGCGGCTGGGAACGACGAGAACGCCGCTCCATTGGTCGGCGGCGACGTCCGCCACGCCGCGCATGCGGCGCGCCACCACTAGGTGATTGTCGCCGAGCGCCGAGAGCCAGCCGCCTTTATACAAATGAATGCTGAGTTGCGAGCGCGAAGCGGCGAGGACGTAGTGACCCGGCGGCGGCAGATGCCGCGCCGGAGACGCGGCAGCCCAGAGCGCACCCAGTGCGATGACCAAAACCGCCGAAAGCGCGGCGCGTCGCGGCATACCGATTGTGCGCTTGATGGGGGGGCGGAATGCAACCCAGGAGAGTTGGCGGTCGGGTCCGCCGATCAGTGTAGATGGAATCCCGGAGCCGGGGGTTTCCTCGGCGGGGCCAGCAAAACCTTTCCGTCCTTATTCGGCCGCCACCGCGCGCAGGGGATCGGCGCGCGCGGCCCAGCGGGCCGGCGGCCAACCGGCGGCCACGGTGACGACGAAAAGCAGCGCCAGGGCGGCGGCTAGGTAGGCCCATGGCGGGTGGACCTGAATGGTCCAGCCAAAAGACTGAACGTTGACGACGTCAATGAGGATGACCGCCAAGACCGCGCCAAGCACCGCCCCTAGAAACACGGCGAAGACGCCGATCCAAGCGGCTTCCGCCAGCAGCAAGCCGCGGACCTGCGGCGGCGTGGCGCCCAGAAAACGCAGGACGGCCAGCTCGCGGCGGCGCTCCAACGCCACCGCCCACAGCGTGTTGGCCACGCCCAGGATGGCGACGATCAGAGCGATCAGCTCGAGCGCGTCGGTGATGCGGAAGGTTTGATCGAACACGGCGATGGCTTGCCGCCGCAAACTGGCCCGGTCGTGCACCCAAAATGCGCCGCCGGCGCGGGCTAGGCGCACGGCCACGCGGCGGCGCAGTCGTGCGGGCGTGACGCCGGCGGCTGCGTACAGAGCGATGTTGGTGACCGGCGGCGGGCCGAACCAGCGGCGGTAGGTGGCGACGTCCAGGCGGAGAATGCCTTGGCTGGAGGAGTAATCGTAAAACACGCCGGCGATGCGGGCGGCGAGCGGCCCGCGAGGGGTCAACAGGCGCAAGCGGTCGCCGCGCCAGAGATGGAAGCGGCGGGCGAAGGGCTCGGAAACCAGCAGCAGCGGCCGCGCCGGCGGGAGCGGCGCCGCCGAAGGATCGGTGCGCCCCATGCCCGGCGGGGTTGCGACACGCGCACGCCGCATGGCCCCGGCTACCGGCGCTTGCAGAAAGTGCAACCCGCCGCGCACTGCCCGCCGCGCGCCCTCCTGCGGCGACCAGCGCGTGGCCAGCACCACTGGCTGGTTCTGGAACAGAAACGGCGCGCTGTAATAGAAGACCGCCCGCCGGGCCCCCGGCGTTTGCAACGCGCGGCGCACCATCGCCGGAGGAATGGCCGCGGGATGGCGGCGGGACCAGGCCAAGGGACGGATGTAGACCTGGGCCTGGAGCGTCTCTCCCAGCCACACGCGCACGGTTTGGCGAAAGCTGCCGACCATCGCCGCCACGCCCACCACCATGGCGATCGCCGTGGCCAGCGCCGCCACCAGCACCGCCACGCGGCGCTGGGCGGCGAGCAGCGAAGCGGCGGCCAGCGCCAACCGCGGGCGACGCCGGTGCAACAGCCAGCGGCGGGCCGGGGGCAGCACAAGGCGCAGCAGCAAGGGCGCGGCCAAGGCAGCGGCAAACACCGCGGCCATGGCGCTGAGGTAGCCGTTGATGGGCAGCCCATACGGCGCAGGCAGCCAGGCGGCGGCCAGGGCCACCACGGCAAGCCCGAGGCACAGCGCGGCCCAGCGGGGCTGCCGGGCGCGGAACGCCAGTTCCGGTTCTTCTGGGCGCAGGGCGGCGGCGGGGGTGATGGCGGAGGCTTCCCGCGCCGGCCCCCAGGCGGCGGCCAACGCCACGGCCCAGGCCAAGCCCAGCGCCCAGGCGATATCGGCCGGTGTCAGCCGCGGCGGCAGGGGATGACTGACGGCGTACAAGTTGTTGACCGTGGCGGAGAGCAGGCCGACGGTGGCGCGGGCAAACAGCCATCCCAAACCCAAGCCGGCCAACGCGCCGGCGGAAGCCAACAGGGCGGCCTCGGCCAGCAGCGCGCGGCGCACCGCGCCGGCTTGCGCGCCCAAGGCGCGGACGACGGCAATGGCTTCCCGCCGCCGCAGCACGGCCAGGGACATGGCGTTATAGATGAGAAAGCCGCCGACCAGTAGGCTGACGAAGCTGAGCGCCAAAAGATTGGCATGGAAGGCGGCGAGCATCTTGCCCGCCTGGCGCTCCCGCGCCGCGGGTGGCTGGATGACGTCATCGGCGGGAATCAGCGGCCGCAGCCGCGCGATCACGGCGGCGGCGGAGACGCCGGGAGCAAGGCGGATGGCCAAACCGTCGAAGGCTTCGTGGCCATGTGGCCCGGCCAAAAGCCGGGCCAAGGCGCCAATGTCCAGAACGCCGATGTGCCCGGCTTGGGCGCGGGCCAGGCCCTGCGCGGGCAACAAGGCGGCGATGCGGAACCGCAGCCGGTGGGCGCCGATGACCAAATGCAGGATTTGGCCGCGGCGATAACCATGCCGGTGGGCATACGCGGCGGCCAACAACAGCGGTGGCGCGCTAGGTGTCCCACGATGGCCGTCGCCGGCGGCAAAGGAGGTCCGAGGCGCGACCGTGGGTCCCCGGCCACCGCCGACGGACGATGGACTGGCGCGAGCCCCCGCGCGGCTGCGCCGCGCGTCGCGCCTGCCGCGCGGGCGAGGCGGGGGGCCCGGTGCGCCCGAGCCCCCGCCCGCTCGCCGCTCCGGATGCGGTCCCCCGCGCACGGCAAAGGCGGATGCGGCGGCCGCGATTGCCGGCGCCGCCGTCGGCGGAGGTTCGGCGAGCAGGTCGCCGCCATACAACTCCAGCGTGTCTTGGGCGCGGGGATCGAAGGCGATGCGGTGAATGTAGGGCAGAATGGTCGCTTCGCCGCCGAGGGCGTTCAGCGCCGCCAGGCGGCTAGCGGAAATCGGTGTCGGGCCGCGCACCAGCAGGTCGGCGCGACCGGCCAAGGCGCGATCTGTCTGGCGAAAGGATTGGGTGGCGGCGCGGTTGGCCAAGCGGATGCCCACCACGACGGCGATGCCCAAGGCCACCGCCAGGCCGCTGGCCACCGCCCGCCCCGGAAATTGCCGCAACGGCCGCCAGACCAATGCGCGCAGCAGCGCGCGCCGGGCAGCGTCAGACCGCCATGGCGGGCGTCCATTGTCGCTCCGCCGCCAGCGCCGCCGCCCTGCCGGGGAAGATGGGGACGGTTGGGAGGGCCGGGCCATTACGGCGTAGCCGCATCGTCCCGCGGCGGCGCGGTCGCCGCCCCTAAGCGGCCATCGCGCAACGGCAGCACCCGGGAGGCGAAAGCGGCGGCCTCGGCGCTGTGCGTGGCCAGCACCACGGCGGCGCCCTGCGCTCGGCTCAGGTCGCGCAGCAGCGCCATCACTTGCTGCGCCGATTGGCGGTCCAAATTGCCAGTGGGTTCATCGGCCAAAATCAGTTGCGGGCGCGGCGCCAAGGCGCGGGCCAAGGCCACGCGCTGGCGCTGGCCGCCGGACAGGCGCCCCGGATAGCGCTCGGCGTACTCCTCCATGCCCACCAGCGCTAGCGCCTCGCGCGAAACCGCGGCGATCGCCGCGGTGGATAGTTCCCCCGCCAACTCCAGCGGCAGGGCGACGTTTTCCAATGCCGTCAGGGCGGGCAGGAGATGAAAGAACTGAAACACGAAGCCCACGGCGCGGCGCCGCAGCCGGGTCAGGGCCGCGTCGTCCAGCCGGGCAGTGTCCTGGCCGGCCAGCAGCACCCGGCCCCGCGTCGGCCGGTCCATGCCGCCCAGCAGGTTCAGCAGCGTGGTTTTGCCGCCGCCGCTGGGACCGGTCAGGGCCACGCATTCGCCCGCGGCGACCGCCAAATCCACGCCCCGCAAAACCGGCGTGGCCGGCGCGCCGCTCGCCGCGCCGGGATAGGTCATTTCCACGCCCTCGGCGGCCACCACCGCCGCGCACGCGACCGGCGCATCCACGGCGCTACCCCCTATTGCCGCCTCCCAGACCATGCCTTTATCGTAGCCGCGGCGCCATCCTAGCGGCGGGGCCGCCATAGCCGGGGAGACAGCCAGCGGCTGTCGCCGGCCGGCGGGGGCGCCAGCCTGAATGGAGCCTGAAGAAACCCCCGCCAAACTGAAGGCCGGCTGAAGAAAATCCTTTATTTACGCGGGTTTGCATAAAATCCTGCAACGCGAATTGGGTGCAACCAATCCATAATGGCGTCAGAATATTCGTAGGCAGCCGCGGAGGTGCTTATGCAGGCAGGACGGGTCACATCACGGTGGTGGGGAATGGCGCTGGCGGCGGTGGTCTTGCTGCTGGCAACGGCGCCGCGGGCGCGGGCCGCCAATGGTCCGGGCGTGGCGCGTGTCAGTTTGGTGGCCGGCCAGGTTAGCGTCCTGCGCCAGGGCCAAGGGCAATGGAGCAAGGCGCTGCTGAACACGCCGCTGGTGCAAGGCGATGAAGTCTACGTCGCCGGCGGCGGGCGCGCCGAAATCGAGTTCGATTACGCCGACACCATACGCTTGGCCAGCGGCGCCGACGTCAAGATCGGCCAGTTTGACAACGGGCGGCTGCAACTGGAGTTGAAGGGCGGCACGGCCAGCTATACCGCCATCGGCGATCATTTCTTGCAGTCCGCGATTGACACGCCGAACATGAGCGTCCATCTGATTCGCGCCGGCACGGTGCGCATTGACGTCGTGGACGCCAGCCACACCAGCGCCACGGTCTGGAGCGGCACGGCGGAGATCACCACGCCGCAAGGCTCGGTGGACGTGGCCACCGGCCAGCAGATCCAGGTCGCCGGCAGCACCAACCCGCAGTTCCGCGTGGTGCGGGCCCCGGCCGAGGACGCCTGGGATGAATGGGTCAACCAGCGCGAGCAGCGCGTGCTGCAGGCCGCCGATTACAACCGGCACTATTTAAGCCAGCAGGTGGACGGCGGCGCGGAATTGGACACCTATGGACACTGGGTTTGGGTCGCGGGCTATGGCCGCTGCTGGCAGCCGTGGGCCATTACCGCGGGGTGGTCGCCGTACTACTACGGACAATGGGAGTGGACGCCGTTTTACGGCTGGAGCTGGGTTTCCTATGAGCCCTGGGGCTGGGCGCCGTACCACTACGGGCGCTGGTTCTTCCAGGTAGGCTTCGGTTGGTGCTGGTGGCCGGGTTCGTACTGGGGGCCGCAAATCTGGGCGCCCGCCTACGTCTCCTTCTTCTACGGCGATTCGGATTGGTGCCGGCATTACGGCTTTGGCTATGGCGGCGCGATCGGCTGGGTGCCCCTGGGCCCGCATGAGCGCTACTACGGCTATAGCCAGGTCAACTACATCACCCGTGTCCGCAACGTGACGAACATTTACAACATCAACCATGTGCGCGTGGTCAACGGCGTGCGCACGGTCAACGGCATGCGGATCACGCGGCTGGGCAACCTGCGGCGGCTGCGCAACGCGCACGCGCCCGGTGGCGTGATCGCCATCTCCCAGCGCGGCTTCGGCCGCGGGCGGGTCAACAAGATGGGCCGCAAGCTCGGCTACGGCGCCCTGCGCGGGGTGTCGGTGGTGCGGGGCACGGCGCCGGTGGCGCCGGCTCGCATGGGCATCGGCGGGCGGGGCGTTGCCGCGCCGCGTGCGGTGCGCAACGTGCATGTGTTCAGCCGGCAGCCGCTGCCGGCAGTGCGGGCTCGGACGGCGTCGTTGGCCAGCGTGGACCGCGCCATGATCGCGGCGCGGACGCGGGCCGGCATCGGCGCCGGACCGCGCGGCGTACTGGCGCAGGGCCGGATGGTGGGACGCGCTTCGGCGTCCGCGGCCCGGGGCCGGGCGGCGGCGAGCAGCCGAACCATGGCCGGTGGAGCGCGGCAATCCCGCATCGCCGCCGCGGCGGCGGCCAACCGGGCGCGAATCGCCGGCAACCAAGCCCAGGGCGCGAATCGCAGCTTCCGCATCTTTGGTTCCGCGCGCGGCAGCGGTTCGGCGCGGGGCGGCGCGCAGGCGTCGCGCAGCGGCCGTGCGCTGGCCAGCAACGGCGGCTGGCATGCCTTCGGCGGCAGCCGGGGCAACACGGCGGTGTTTCGCCGCGGCGGCTTCAGCGGCCGGACGGCGGCGGGCGGTTCCGGCGGCGCCAATACCCGCTTTGAAAACCATCCCATGGGCGGCGGAAATGCCGCCGTGGGCGGAGCGGCGCGCGGCGGCTTCGGGACCCGGAACAGCGGGTCGCGTCCCAGCCGCAGCTTCGGCAGCTTCCAGAGCCATCCCGCGGTTCGGGGCCGCTCCGGCGGCTTCGGCCGCGGCTCCGGCGGATTCCAAAACCATCCCATGGCCTCGGCCCCACGGCGCAGCAGCGGCGGCGGCGGACGGGTGGGCCATCGCGGCGGCCCGAGCCATTTCGGCGGCGGCTTCGAGAACCACCCCATGGCCTCGCTTCCGCGGTCGCGCGGCGGCTATGGCGGGGGACGCTCGGGCGGCTACAACGGAGGCTATCGCGCGCCCGCCTATCGCGCGCCCTCCTACCGCTCTCCGGCCCCGTCGTATCGGGCCCCGGCGTACCGGGCCCCGGCGTACCGGGCTCCGGCGTATCGGGCTCCGGCGTATCGGGCTCCGGCGTACCGGGCTCCGGCGTACCATGCGCCCGCCTACCACGCCCCGGCGTATCATGCCCCGGCGTTCCACGCGCCGTCCTTCCATATGTCGGCGCCACATGTGGCGCGCGGCGGAATAGGCCGCCGGCATTAGCCCGGGTTGGGCGCGACCGAACGGGCGGCGCCGAATCTAACCGCCGCCGGTTCGACCCCGGGGGTGACGGGCGCAGGCCACCGGCCTGCGCCCTTTCTTGACACGATATATCGAAATATGTAAATATTTGAATTGATGGAAGCGGTCAGGCCAACCCGGAAGCCCCGTCCGGATGAAAACTGGATGCGGGTCCTCCGCGCCCTGGCCGACCCCACGCGCTACCGCATGGTGGTGGAGTTGGCGGCGGCGGACGAGCTATCGTGCGGCCAGATCGGCGAGCGCTTTCCCTTGGCGCAGCCGACCATTTCCCATCACATCAAGATCCTGACCGACGCCGGCCTGCTGCAAGTGCGGCGGCAGGGGCAGCATTCCTTCATTTCCCTGCGCCGCGAAGTCTTGCAACAGGCGCTGGCCGGGGTGGGACAACAACTCAGCATTCATTCCGACAAGCAATCGTAAAAGGAGAACTCCTCATGGCTCAATGGAATTTGGACACCGTGCACTCCAGCGTGAACTTCAGCGTGCGGCACATGGTCATATCCAAGGTGCGTGGGCACTTCACCCAATGGAGCGGCACGCTGGACTTTGACGAGGCCCAGCCGCAAGCGGCGAAACTGGAGGTGAAAGTGCAAACCGCCAGCGTCAGCACCAATGACCCGCAGCGCGACGGCCATTTGAAATCCGCGGATTTCTTTGACGTCGAGAAGTATCCGGAGATGACCTACAAGAGCAGCGCCGTCGAGGTGGTGGACAAGAACCACTTCCGGGTGCAAGGGCAGCTGACGTTGCACGGCGTGACCAAGCCGGTCACGTTGGACGTCGAATATGCCGGACACGGCCGCGACCCCTGGGGCGGCGAGCGCGCCGGCTTCACGGCCACGGGCCGGGTCAACCGCAAGGACTTCGGCATGAACTTTAATCAGGCGCTGGAGACCGGCGGGGTGCTGGTCGGCGAACAGGTGGACATTGCGCTGGAGGTCGAGGCGGTGGCGGCGAAGGCGAAAGCCGCCAGTTAACCCCCGGCTTGATGCTGCCGCGCCGGCCGCGGCGCGCGCGCCCATTGCTCGCGGATTGCGCCCGGCGGCCCGCCCGCCGGGCAGGTCCGCGCATCCGCTGAAAACCACCAGGAAGGAAGCCATGAGTTCGAACAACATCTCCGGAAAATCCATCGTCATCACCGGCGCCAGCAGCGGATTGGGTGAGGCCGCGGCGCGCCTGCTGGCCGCCGAGGGCGCCCGCCTGGCGCTGGGCGCGCGGCGGCGCGACCGCCTGGACGCTCTGGCGCGGGACATTCAAAAAGCCGGCGGCCAGGCCCTGGCCGTCACCACCGACGTCACTGATCCCCGCCAGGTGCAGGCGCTGGTGGACGCGGCGGTCGCGGCCTACGGCCGCTTGGACGTCATCGTCAACAACGCCGGCCTGATGCCGCTATCCCTGCTGGAACAGCGGCGGCTGGCGGAATGGGACCGGATGATTGATGTCAACATCAAGGGCGTGCTCTACGGCATCGCCGCGGCCCTGCCGCAGATGCAAAAGCAGCGCTCGGGGCAGATCATCAACGTCAGCTCCGTCGCCGGCCACAAGGTCCGCCCCGGCTCCGCGGTCTACTCCGCCACCAAGCACGCGGTGCGGGCCCTTTCGGAAGGGCTGCGGCTGGAGGCCAAGGCCTACAACTTGCGCACCACCATCATCTCCCCCGGCGCGGTGTGGTCGGAGCTGCCCGACAGCGTCGGCGAGCCGCAAACCGCCGCCGCCGTCCGCCAGATGTACGCGGACATCGCCATTCCCGCCGACTCCTTCGCCCGCGCCGTGGCCTTCGCCGTCAGCCAGCCGGAGGACGTGGACATCAATGAGATTCTGTTCCGCCCCACGCGCCAGGAACTCTAACCGCCGCCGGCGCCCGCGGCGCGCGGCCCGCCTGCGGGCAAAAAAGCCCTGCGCGGTCGGCCGCCGGGAACGGCGCGATGGGGACGATGACCGCGCCGCCGCCCCGCGCGGCGCACGCGGCGGAACTGGTATGATGAACGGGCGATGGCAGGCGAGGCGCGCAACGGCCGAATGAC
>DAHUYO010000057.1 GCA_027315185.1 Acidobacteriota bacterium | reverse complement strand
AGGACGCCGACGACGCGCCACCAGGCGCTGTTGAACTTCAGATATTTGCCCAGCGCCGGACCATAACCCAGCAGCTCCACCTTGGCCGCCGAGCCGAGAACGCAGACCGCCGCGCCCGCGGCCTGGTCCGTCGCGTCAAAAAAGCGGCCGGAGGCGAGGCGCAGGCCATGAATGCGGGCATAGGCCGGCACCACGCCCAGCACCTCCGGCAAGGGTCCGCTGGGGGCGGGCAGCAGGCCCTGCGGCCGCATCTCGCGCCGCGGCGAAATCCACCGCACGCTGGGAACATCGGCTTGCAGCACGCGGAGATCGCTGTCATCCAGGCCGTGCGACAACCGGCGGCGGCGCTGCAACTGCGCCTGGCTGGTGGCGGGAATGGAGTTGACCAGCAGGTTGTGCAGGCCCATGCGGGCGATCATCTCCAGGGACTGCTGGCGCGCGCCGGCGCCTATGGCCAGCATGCCGATCACGGCGCCGACGCCGAAGATCATCCCCAAGGCGGTGAGCGCGGTACGGACCTTTTGCCCCGCCAGATTCTCTCCTGCCAGCGCCAGATCGCCGGTATAGCGGCGCCAAGAGGCGGCGGTACGGTTCGCGCCCGCGGGGCTGCCTGGCGGGGGCCCTGCAGGGCCGATGACGCGTTGCGGGCTCATGGTTGGGCCATTGCGGCGCCGAGGGGATTGGATAAGGCAATGACCGTGCCCGCCCTGACGCCGGTGATGGCTACGCGCGTGGCGCCCTGGCGCAGCACCTTCACCGGCTGGGGTGAAAAGGCGCCGCCGCGCCTGACGTAGACGATGGACTTGCCGTTTTGCCGGAAAAGCGCCTCGGCCGGCACCCAGAGAACATGGCGCATTTGGCTGAGCACGATCCGCGCCCGCGCATCCATGCCGGGGCGCAGAGCGGGGTCGCTGCCGCGCAGCGCCAGCACGCAGGTTTCGCTTTGGCCGGGGGAGAAAACGTTGCCCTGAAGACCGGAGACGCGCAAGACACGGGCGGGAAAGACCTGTCCGGGCAGCCCCTCGATTTGCACCTCCGCGCTTTGACCCTTGGCCACGTACGCGCTGCCCGCTTCACCCAGGTGCGCTCGCACGCGCAGTTCGCTTAGATCCGGAATCTCCGCCACCACCGTGCCCGGCGAGGCTTGGGCGCCGACGTGATACGGCTGGACCGTCATGCCCTGAAAAATGTCCATCATGCCGCTGGTATCCGGCTCAATGGCGACGTAGCCCGCCCGCGCGACGCGCAAGGTCATGGCGGCGATATGCCGCCGCGCGGCCGCCGCCTGGCTTTGCGCCTTGGCGGCGGCGGCGAGCTGGATGGCGATCATTCCCCGCCCGCTGGCCTGGCGCTTGGCCGCGTCGCGCTCCCATTGCCGCAGCTCCGCCCGGGCGGAGCGCAGGGTCAGCAGATTTTGCCGCGCGGTCAGCACCGGCAGCAAGGGGTTTTGGCGTACGGCGATTTTGGCCAACTGCACCTCAAAACGCGCGTGCTGGAGCGAATACGCGTCCTGGATGGCCTGGGCCCGCGCTTGGTCGCGCGCGGCGGCAATGTTGGCCCGCGCGGCCTGAGCGGCGTTGACGGCCTTGGCGAGCTGAAACTGCTCCTGCCCGGTGTTGAAGCGCACCACGACGTCGCCAGCGTGAACCTCCGTGCCGGCGGGCAGCAAAAAGCTGATGCGCGGCATGGCGCCGCCGATGCTGGGGGCCAGCAAGCGGTCCGCCTGGCCGCCTTGCAGCGTGCCCTTGGCGTAGGCGACGATGCGCACGGTTCCGGGCTCAATGCGGAAGCTCGGGATCGCGGCGGGCGCGGCGGATTGCCATGCCCGCCAGCCATACCACGCCGCCGCCGCGCATCCGGCCGCAACGGCTGCGGTGGCGACGGCCCAGAGCCAGCGCCGGCGCGAACGGCGGCGATAGGGAACGAGGGCGGGGGCGATGGCGCGGGCCGTGTCCGCGCTCATGGATTGGCACCTTCCGCGCCGGCGGGGTTGGCGGCGGCGCGAGCGCGAGGTTTGGCTCCGGGCCGCGTCAGGGCCACGCGCAGTCCGGGGACCAGGCCGCGCAGCGCCGCCTCGGTGGGGTTGCGGCCCAGCACCGTCACCCGCCGCGGACGAAAGGCGCCGTTCTGCCGCACGTACACGAGGGCCTTGCCGCGCCGCGTGAAGACCGCTTGCGCCGGAACCAGCAGCACGTGGCGCAACCGCCGCGTGACCACGCGCACCGTGGCGGTCATCTCCGGCCGCAGCCGGGAGTCGGGATGGTCCAGCGTGGCGGCCAGCTGAAAAATCCGCGGCGGCGGCCAGCTGCCGCTGAAGTCCAAGCTGGTCAACTGCGCGATGCGCGCGACACGGCCCGTGAAGCGCGCCTCCGGCAAGGCCGAGACCCGTGCCTGCACCGGATCCCCGTTCCGCACCTGGCCGCGGTCGGTTTGGGGCAAATTGGCGTGAATTTCCAGGGTTTGCAGGTTGGGAATCTGGCCGATCTCATCCCCGGCGGACACCGAATCGCCCACGCGGTAGGCATGGGGATTGGTGAAATTGTCGTAATTCATCATGTAGGTGACCAGCCCGGCGCTGGGGGCGCGGAGCGTGGCCGCGGCGATGACACCCTGTTCCCGGTGCAGCTCCGCTTCCGCCTTGTCCCGCGCTTGGCGCAGCGCCTGCAACTGCGCCACCGCCGCCGCCGCGTGCAAACGCGCTTCGGCCCGCTGGGCCGTCACCTTGGCCTGGGCCGTGGCCAGCGCCAAGCGGCTTTCCTGACCGGCGATGCGGCTGAGGATGGACTCGCGCCGCGCCTGGAGCTGGGCGCGGCCCGCGGCCACCTGGTCCTCGACCAGCGCCAGCAGGTCCTGCTGGTGGGTGATCTGGGTTTGCGTCTCCGCCTGGCGCAGCTTGGCGCGCGCGGTGCGCAGCGCCAGCGCCCGTTGCCGCGCCTTTTGCTGCAACCCGGAAACGTCCAGCCGAATCACCACCTGGCCGCGCCGCACGCGCGAGCCTCCCGGCGCCAAGAAGACGATGCGCAGGTTTTCGACGCCGCGCGGGACGATGAGGAACGCCGCCTGCCGCACCGCCAGCTTGCCGCGGCAGCGGACGAATTCGCTGAGGTCGCCACGCCGCACCACCGCGGTCGGCAGGTTTTCGGCGCCGCGCCATGGCCGCCGCGCCAGCCAGCCGCCGCCGCCCAGGGCGGCCACCGCCGCCGCCAGCGCCCACCAGCGTTTGCCCTGCCAGGACGCGTTCATGGCCGCGCTCGGTTGCCACGGCGCCGGCGCGGGGCGAGCCCCAGCCAGGGCGCCTGCACTTGAATCCATGGGCCCGAAAAGGTCACCACTTGGACGGGCCGGCGGCGGCGGGCGAGCGGCGCGCCCGCCCACACGAACGCCTGCCCGTGGAAATAGTGCACGTCGCGTCGCGGCAGCAGCCAGCCCGCCCGCGGGCGGGAGGCGATCGCCAGCGAAGCGTTCAAATCCGGCAGCGCCCGCGGATCGTTGCGGTCCAAAACGAAGGTGGCGGTGAAGTTGTGGATGGAGGTGAACATTGGGCTCACGGCGATGGGATTGATGCGCAGCAAATGCGCCGGCAAGACCAAACCCGGGTAGGCGTCCACCCGCACCCGCGCCCTGGCGTGCGGCGGCACCCAGGCCAAATCCATCTCACTCAATCGCGCCCGCACCAGCATGTGGCGAGGATCGAAGACGCGCAGCAGCGGCACGCCGCTATAGAGCGGAGTGCCGGGCGCCGGTTTGCCGTAGTAGGGCGGCAGGGCGCTGGCCAGCATGCCCGCCATCGGTGCGCGCAGCACCAGTTTTTGGCTGTCGGCCTCCGCCCGCCGCCACAAGATCCTTTGTTGGTCGCGCTGCAAGCTGGCGGCATGGAGCTTGGACGCCGCCTCCCGCGCCAGCCAGAGATCGGCGGCGCGCAGGGCGCGCACATGAGCCGTGGCGTCGGCCAACTGCACCTGATCGGTGGCGATTTGCAAGGCGGTCAGCACCGGCCGCTTCTCCAGCTCCAGCCGGGCATGCCCTTGCGCCGACAACGCTTGGCGCAGGGCCACGGCGCGCTGCGCCGCCTGGGCGGCATTCTTGGCCACGGTCTCGCGCACCTGCGAGGTTAACCCCCGGTACTCCGCCGCGGCGTCGGCGGCGGCGTCCTGCAACTGGGTGCGGTCAAACGCCGCCACCACCTGCCCGCGCTGGACGCGAATGCCCGCGGGCGCCAGATAGGAGAGGGTGAGCTGGGCGAAGCGCTGGTTGAGTTGCGGGACCAGCAGCACGGCGGAACGCGCGGGAACGATGCGGCCGGTGATGCGCACCGTACGGGCAATGGTTCCCCAATGCGCGCGCGGGGCTATGCTTGCCGCGGCCGCTGGGGACCGGGCCGCCACCGCGCGGCGGGCACAGCCGGCCAGCGCCGGCACGCCCACGGCCAGCGCCGCCGCCAGCATCGTGCGAGCTATCCCTCCGCCCGCGGCCGCCGTATTCGCTGCTTGCCACCGCACCAGCTTCCTTCTCCCGGCGATTGCCAGCATACACCGGCTTAGGGAGGCCCGGCGTATTTGCCTCGCGGGTGAGTTCCGCCGAGGGATAGGCGCGGGCCCCAGCCCAGCCTGGCACGCCGGCCACGCCACGGCCGCAGGCATCGGGACGGATGCAAAGTAACCCGCCCCGCCGCGGCCGTCTAACTTCGCCGCGTTCATCCGAATGGTTCCATGGCCGGTTAGCCACCGGCGGCGGCGCTTGCAGCGCGGGTGCATTTTGGTGTACAACTCGGGGTTCCCCCAACCGCTCACGCCTGACTGGAGTGACCATGCGCCTCTCTCGCCGCCTGCTGCCCGCCGCCGCCGTCCTCGGATTGGTGACCGCCGCCGCCGCGCAGTACTATCACCGGCCGACGCCCAATTCGTTCTTCCGCTACCACTTTCAGGAAAAGCTGCCGCCGAAGGCCGCCTTGCCCGGGCCGGTGGAACCCCCGGCGCCGGCCATGGTGATCACGCATCACCAGATCACGCTGCACGGCCAGGTGCTGCGCTACACCGCGTACACGGGCATGATGCCCATCCGCGACGCCACCACCGGCGTGACGCTGGGCCAGATGTTCTATGTGTACTACGCCAAGGACGGCGTTACGGATTTGCAGCGGCGGCCGGTATTTTTCGTCTTCAACGGCGGTCCGGGCTCCTCGACCATTTGGCTGCACATCGGCGGGTTGGGACCGATCAAGGTCGCGCTGGAGCCGAACGGCCTGGCGCCGGCGCCGCCGTATCACTGGGAAACCAACCCCAGCACCTTGCTCGATAAAGCCGACTTGGTCTTCATTGATCCCATCGGCACCGGCTTCAGCCGGGCGATGAAGCCGCAATGGGGCAAGAAGTTCTGGGGCGTGAGCCGGGACATGGCTTCCATGGCCGAGTTCATCCGCATGTTCCTGGTGCGCTATAACCGCTGGGAGTCGCCCAAGTTCGTGCTGGGCGAAAGCTACGGGACGACACGAGCGGCCGACCTTTCCGGCTACTTAACCCGGCAAGGGATCGCGCTCAATGGCGTGGTGCTGCTTTCGACGATCATCAGCACCCAGGCCAACGCCGGCGACAACCATTACGTCAGCTATTTCCCCACGATGGCCATGACCGCCTGGTACCACCACAAGCTGGCGCCGGCGCTGGAAAAACTGACGCCCGAGGAGATGGCGCACAAGGCGCAGCAGTTCGCCTCCACCACCTACCTGCATGCCCTGTACATGGGCCACCGGCTCCCTGCGGCGCAGCGCCGGGCGGTGATCGCGCAGATGTCCCAGCTGCTGGGGCTTTCGCCGCGCTTTATCGCCGACAACAACATGCGCGTTTCGCTCTGGCGGTTCAGCACGCAGCTGCTGCGCTCCCAGCACCTGATGACCGGCCGCCTCGATAGCCGCTTCACCGCTTATGAGATGGATGCCGGCGCCAACCGCACCGCCTTCGACGCCAGCGACGCCAACATCACTTTGGCCTTTCCACCGGCGTTCATGGACTATTTGCGGACGCAGCTGAAGTACAAGACCGACCGCGTCTACTACGTCCTGGGCGGCGGCATCGGCCCCTGGCCGGGCAGCTATAACGTGGTGCCGTCGCTGGAGCAGGCCTTCGCCCGCAATCCCAACATGCATTTGTTCGTGGGCATGGGCTATTACGATTTCGCCACGGTGTACTACGGCGTGGAGTGGACGCTGGCGCATTTGCGCGTTTCGCCTCAGGTGCGGGCGCACAACATCATGACCGATCATTTCCTGACCGGACACATGATCTACATTGACACCAAGGCCAGCGCGCAACTGCACGCCGACATGGTGAAGTTCATCGCCGCTTCCGACCCGCATTAGCGCCGGCGGATTGGCGGGCGCGGGCCCCAGCCCCGCCTACGGCGGGGCGTCCCGCTTCGATCGGCGCGGCGCGGGGGCGCCGCTTGCCCGCAGGCTGGGCCGGGGCGCGCCGCGCCGATCAATTCTTTTTTTGGGCAACTCGCCGCGGCCGCGCGCCAACCAATGGCGAGTTGCTGGCCGCGACTCACGCCGTGCTCGTCACTCCCGCCACGTTGTGGCGCCGCTGGAGCTGGGAGCCGTGGGTCGTGGTGCCGTGGGCCATCAGCCTGGGCCTGTAATCCGCCGGCTGGTCGCGAATGCGGCGGCGGTTGGGCCCAAAAAAGGCGCCGCGGTGGCAGGCGGTGAGTTTTTTTGCCGGCTGCGCCAGCATTTTCATCGCCCTCATTTCTCCTTTGGCGGCGCTCAGCGACACGCTGTTCTCGGCCCATATGGCCGAACACGAAATCCTGATGCTGGTGGGGGCGCCGCTGTTTGCCTACAGCCGCCCGCTGCTGCCCTTCCTGTGGGGCTTGCCGCTGTCGTGGCGGCGCGCCGCCGGCCGCGCCGCCCGGCCGTTCCACCGCGCCTGGCGGGCGCTGACCGAACCGCGCTCGGCCTGGGCGCTGCACGGCGGCACGGTCTGGCTGTGGCACGCCCCGGTGCTGTACGACGCGGCGGTGGCGCGGGAATGGGTCCACGCCGGGCAGCACCTGTGCTTTCTGGGCAGCGCGCTTTTGTTTTGGTGGGCGCTATTTTGCGGCCGGGAGTCGGGATTGCACCTGGGCGCCGCCGTACTCTATGTCTTCACCACCGCAGCGCATGAAAGCCTGCTCGGCGCCTTGCTGACGTTTTCCACCTCCGACTGGTTTCCCATTTATGCCGGCAGAACCCTCGCCTGGCATCTCACCGCCTTGCAGGATCAGCAGCTCGGCGGACTGATCATGTGGATTCCCGCGGACACGCTGTTCACCGCGGCCGGTTTGCTGCTGATGGCCGCCTGGCTGCGGGAGATGGCGCAGCGGCGGCCCGAGCCGGTTCCGCGCGCCGCCGCCGGCGCGCGGCGTTGAGGTAACGGCCACGGGGCAAAGGCGAATTGGAAAATGGTTGTGGGAAGCGCCGGCGGTGCTGGCGCTGACCGTCCTAGGCGGCGCCTATCTCGGCCCGCATCATGCCGCCATCCCCGTGACGCAGCGCGATCCGGCCGCGGAGCGGGCGGTTATGCACGCCTACGGTTGCGCTTCCTGCCATACCATTCCCGGGGTGCCCGGAGCACGAGCCGCGGTCGGACCGCCGCTCACGCACCTCGCGCGGCGCTCCGTGCTGGCCGGCCTGCTGGCCAACAACCCGCACAATTTGGAACGATGGATTGAAAACCCCCACGCCATTCTCGCCGCCACGGACATGCCGGACATGGGCGTAACCCCTACCGACGCCTGCAACATCGCGGCATATCTCTATACGCTGCATTAGTTCGCGGCGGGTGCGGCGCGCCAGCCGGGTATCGCGCGAGTGGCCGGCCGAGGCCGGCCCAAGCGCGCGTGCCCGGCGCCGCCCGGGCCCGCCGCCGACGAACCAACCTGCCTAGCTACGCGGGCATCCGCTCAACCGGAGCCTGCCGTGAGCGATTCCCGTTTCACTTCCCTATCCGCCCCCGAGCGCTGGAGTTGGATCGGCGTGGGAGCGGCGTTGCTCGGCTATGCCGCGCTGCGGCGTGGCGCATTGGCCATTCCCGCCGCCGCGGCCGGCAGCTACTTGCTGCTGCGTGGCGCCGCCAACCGCCGCCCGGGCGCGGAGTTGGCCCATCGCCCGGGACGGCGCCGGCTGGCGCGGTCGGTCATGATCAACCGGCCTCCCGACGAGGTTTACGCCGCCTGGCGGCGCTTGGAGAATCTGCCCCGCTTCTTTCCGCACCTCGAATCGGTGACGGTGCGGGATGAAAAATATTCGCATTGGGTGGCGCGCAGCCGCTTGAGCGGCAAGCTGGAATGGGATTGCGAGATCACGGATGACCAGCCGGGGCGGACGTTGGCGTGGCGCTCGGCCGCGGGCATGGCGTTCCAGCATTCCGGCGAGATTCACTTCCGCCCCGGCCCGCCGCAACGGGGCACACGCGTGGAATTGCGGTGGAGCTACCGCGTGCCCGGCGCCTGGCGGGGAATGCTCGCTTTGGTCGGCGAAGCCCCGGGCCAAGTGGCGCGGGAAGGACTGCGGCGCTTCAAGCAATGGATGGAGGCGGGTGAAATCGCCACCATCGCCGGCCAGCCGCACGGCCCACGGACGCGCTTGGCGGAAATGGCGCCGCTGTTTTCCCCTGCTCCGCCGGTGCATGAGCCGACGCCTCTGCGCCCGGAATGGTTGGAGCGCACCAGCACCGCCTAAGGCTACGCCCGCAAGCGGCGGGCGGGTTCTCCCGCGCTGGAAGCGCGCCGCCAGTCAAATTGGCCGCAGTTTAGATTTTTGGATCCGATGCGAACGAGGTGAGGCATGAAGGCTCTTTGCTGGTATGGCAAACATTCGGTCAGCGTGGAAAACGTTCCCGACCCCAAGCTGCTCAATCCCCGCGACGCCATTTTGCGCGTCACGCGCACCGCGATCTGCGGCTCGGATCTTCATTTGTATGACGGCTATATCCCCACCCTGGAGGCGGGCGACATCCTGGGCCACGAATTCATGGGCGAGGTCATCGAGGTCGGTGCGGCGGTGAAGAACTTGCAGGTCGGCGACCGCGTCGTCGTGCCCTTCACCATCGCCTGCGGCAACTGCTTCTTCTGCCGCCACCAACTTTGGTCCTGTTGCGACAACTCCAATCCCAACGCCTGGGTCTTGGAAAAGCTCTATGGCTACTCCGGCTCCGGTTTGTTCGGGTACTCGCACATGATGGGCGGCTATGCCGGCGGCCAGGCGCAATACGTGCGCGTGCCCTTCGCCGACGTCGGACCCATCAAAATCGAATCCGATCTGCCGGACGAGAAGGTGCTGTTTCTCTCCGACATCTTCCCCACTGGCTACATGGCGGCGGAAAACGCCGGCATCCAGCAGGGCGATACCGTCGCGGTTTGGGGCTGCGGCCCGGTCGGCCAGTTCGCCATCCGCAGCGCGTTTCTGCTGGGCGCGGATCGGGTGATTGCCATTGACAGTTACCCCGGCCGTCTGCGCCTGGCGGAGGCCGCTGACGCGGAGACCCTGGACGCCGGGGAGGGCAATATTCAGGAACGGCTGCGCGAGGCCACCGCCGGCGCCGGCCCGGACGGGGTAATTGACGCCGTCGGCATGGAAGCCTTCGCCCACAGCCTCGGCGGCTTCTACGACGTCGTCAAGCAGCAGTTGAAGCTGGAAACCGACCGTCCGACCGCGCTACGCGAGGTGATCATGGCCTGCCGCAAAGGCGGACACATTTCCGTGCCCGGCGTTTACGGCGGCTATGTGGACAAATTCCCGCTCGGCGCGATCTTCGGCAAAGCCTGTCACTTCGCCACCGGCCAGACCCACGTGCATCGCTACCTGCGGCCATTGCTGGAGCGCATCGAGCGGGGCGAAATTGATCCCTCCAGCATCATCAGCCACCACTTCCCGCTGCAACAGGCGCCGCAAGCCTACGACCTTTTCCTCAAGAAGAAGAACGAGTGCATCAAGGTCGTGCTCGACCCCTGGGCCAAAGCCGCGTAGGCCGCCGACTGCCGCCAATACGGGCGCGGCTCCGGCCGGCCTAGGGGGTGTGGCCCGCCTGCAATTGGGCCCAGGCGGCTTGCTGCGTTTTCAGTTGGCTTTGATATCGCCGTCCCGCCGCTTCCATGGCCGGGGTAGGCGCGGCATCGGCGCTTTCCACATCCTCCAAAAACGCCTTCAACTGAAGATTGAGTCCGGCAAAGCCTGGATGTCGGCGGCTGCCCCGGTCCAGAGCGCGCGCGGCTTTCTTCTGGGCCGCAGTACGCGCCGGGGCTTTCAACCAGGCTTGGATCGCCTGGTGACCCGCGTAACTGGCCGCCATGGCGCTGGCCATTTGCCGCGCCAACTGGAGCTGCGCCGCGAACGACGCCGCCGAAGTCACCTCCCGCGGGTCGCGCCGGACTACCAAGGGCTGGCTATAGGTTTGCCCATCCACGGTCAGCTGGACCGTATACCGCCCAGGAACCACCTGCGGTCCGCGCGGATTGGCTGGGGTGTCATGCAGCAGCGCCGAAATCGGATAGCTATGCGCGAGCGATTGCGGCGAGGGGTAACGCAGATCCCATACGAAGCGATTCAGCCCCACCGCCGTGGGCAGCGGCTGGGGATTCGCCATCCAATAATCCGGAATGACCGGCCAGCGATTGGGCCGGATTTCCTTGGCCGGCAAGGGCGCACTGCTATAGCGCCGCACCAGCTTTCCGGCAGCGTCATCGATGGCCAGCGAGACTAGCCCTTGCGGCTTGGCCGCCAGCGTGTAGTCCAAGATCGCGCCGGCCGGAGGGTTGGTCCCGGCCGGAACCTCCGGCAGCAACGGAGTGTCGTAATTGGCGTCGCGGCGCAGGCGGATCGCGGGCCGCGGGGCGAATAGATGCGCCGGCGCCGTCGCGATCGTCGCCGTCAACTGCCGCAGCGGGGTCAGATCGTCCAGAATCCAAAACGCGCGCCCGTAGGTCGCGGCCACCAGATCGCCGTCGCGCACCGCCAAATCCCGCACCGACGCGGTCGGCAGATTGAGTTGCAGCGATTGCCATTGGCCGCCGTCATCGAAGGAAACGTAGACGCCATTCTCGGTGCCCGCATAGAGCAAGCCCGCGCGGCGCGGGTCGGCGCGCACCACGCGAACAATATCCCCATTGGGAATGCCCCGGGTGATCGCCGTCCAGCTGGCGCCGAAGTTACGGGTGCGGTAAATGTAGGGGCGGTAATCGTCGAAGCGGTAGCGGTTCAGCACGACATAGGCGCTGGCGGGATTCCGCGGCGAGGCCGCGATCATGGTGATGGTGTCGTACGGCCCCAGCCCCGGCGGACTGGCCAGCGTCCAACTGTGGCCGCCGTCGCGCGTCACCTGCACCAATCCGTCGTTGGTGCCCACCCAAAGCACGCCGCGGCCCGCCGGCGAGGGCGCCAGCGCCGAGATCGCCCCCCATTCGCGCTCCGTTTTGCCGAACAAGGTCCTCCGCGGCGGCAGGTTGGGCCGGCGGGTCAGGTCCGGACTGAGGCGCCGCCAGCGCCGGCCGCCATCGGTGGTGGCAAGTAAATACTGCGTGCCCAGGTAGAGCACGTTTCCGTTCCGCGGCGAAAACACGAAGGGCGGCGAGCTGACATAACGATACGGACCGCCCGGGCCGAGGTGGGGCGAGACATCCAAGATCTGCCAAATACCCCGCGTCATGCGGTCAATCTGCGGACCCACGCCGCTGGCGAAAACCCACTGGGGATGGGCTGGATCGGGAAAAATGTAGCCGAACTCATAGGCGCCCATGGAGGGCCGCCAGTCGAGAAAATTGATGTCCCCGAACTCGCCGCTGCTGCGCACTTCCACCGAGCCGCTGTCCTGCTGCGTGCCGTAGATGCGGAAGGGAAACCGCCCGTCGGTGGACAGATGATAGAACTGCCCGGTCGGCTGGTTGTACCACGTGCTCCAGCTGCGGCCGCCGTCCAAACTCACTTCGGCTCCCTGGTCGCTGCCCAAAATCAGGTCGCTGCTCATGCAGCCGCGGCCGGCGGGCAAGGGCACACATGGGCTTTTGGGATCAATCCACAACTGGTGATAATCGTCGCCGCCCGGCGAGCCTTTGTAGGCGGAGAACTTCTTGCCCCCGTCCACCGAACGGTACAGCGACGTCTGCGCAACGAAAACGATGTCGCGGTTCTGCGGGTCTATCCACACATGGCTGAAGTAGCCGCTGCCGACGATGCGCGGATCGTGGGTAATGCGCCGCCAGCTTGTCCCGCCGTTGTCGGAGCGGTACAGCCCCGCGGCATGGCTGCCCCGCCCCGCCCCGGCGACGATGGCGAACACTCGACCGTCATTGGCTGCCAGGCCAATCCGGCCCATGGGCGTCGTCGGTAGGCCGTGGCCCTTTAGTGGTTTCCAGGTTCGGCCCAGATCCGTGGATTGGTAGATGGCGCCGCCGCCCGCGCCGAACTGGAACGGCGCCGGCGGTGGGGCAATGTAATGCCGCCACAGCGCCGCATACACCACGCCGGGACGCGCGGGATCGAGGGCCAAATCAATCGCCCCAGTGATGTCGTTCTTGTACAGCGTCTTCGTCCAGGTTTGCCCCCCGTTGCGGGTCAGGTACACGCCGCGATGCGGGCTCTTTCCGTAAGTCTGCCCCAACGCCGCCACCAGCACCACGTTGGGATTCTTGGGATCCACCACGATGGCGCCGATGTGGTGCGTGTCGCCCAGGCCGATGTACCGCCACGTATGGCCGCCATCATCGGAACGATATACGCCATGGCCCACATTCAGCGCGCCGCCGACATCGCTGACGTCGCCGGTGCCGACGTAGACGATATCGCCGTTCGAGGGCGCGACCGCCAACGCGCCAATCGAAGCCACATGCTCCTGGTCGAAGATGGGCTTCCACACGGTGCCGGCGTCCACCGTCTTCCACACCCCGCCGCCCGGCGAAGCCATGTAATAAATCCCGGAGCGGCCCGCCACGCCCGCCACCGCCGAAACACGCCCACCGCGAAACGGTCCCACCTGGCGCCACCGCAGGCCGGCCAGCAAAGCGGGGTTGAACTGCTGCCCTCGCGCCCGCGGCGCCGCCATCGCCAGCATCGCCGCCAGACCCAGCCAAGACCACCGGGACAACTTCCCGTGCAATGCCGCCCTGCCCATGGTTATGCCGCCTCCCGCGAACCCCCGATCATACCAGCCCCCGCCGGAGGCAAAAAGCGCTGTATCTCTCCACTCGCCAGCAAAAAGAAAAACGGCGGTGGCAGCGCCACCGCCGTTGCGAAACTCGCAGCGAAACTAATCCGCCGCCCTCAGAAGCCGCAGGCGGGATCGGAGAGCTGAACCGGCGCCAACTGCAGTTGTTGCAAATTGTTGTTCGCCAGCGTGGTATTGAATTTGGCGAGCTGATTGGTTTGCATCGCCTTCCAGGCCGCCACGGTGCGGTTGTACTGGTGGCAGTCGTTCTCCGCCGTCTCGAGTTGCGTCGGCGTCGGCGGCATGTCCAAGCCCACCTGCATCATGCTGACCAGCGTGTTGTAGCTGTTGTTCAGCGCGACGAAGGAGCGTAACGCGCCGGGCTTCGGCTTGCGATGGCTCATGAAGAACGCCAAGATGCCGCCGCCCGGCTTGGGGCCGCCGAGCGCGGTGAGGCTGGCTTCCAGCGTTTTGGCCTGCGAGGCCACGTCACTGGGAAGCTTGCCCTTCATTAGGCTGGCCAACTGGGCCTTCACCGCCTCGACTTCCTTCCGCCCGGCAAACGTCTGGTACATGCCGTGGTAGGCCAGCATCGTCACCCGGTTCTGGGCGCGCAGCGCGGCCATCATCTCCGGGCTCTGCCCGACACGGGGATCGTTGATGACGCGAACATGCCGCGTGTAGACCTGACCGTCCACCGTCAGCTTGAGCGTATATACGCCGGGAATCACCTGCGGCCCGTGCGGCCCCGGCGTCACGCTGTGGGCCACCATGTTCATCTGGTTTTCCAGGTCATGCACGTAGGCCGGCGGCGCGTTGTACCGCAGGTTCCAGGTGAACCGGTTGTCTCCGATATTGGTGGAGAGCGCCCGCGACCGGGGCGAAGCCAGCCAATACCGCGGATACGCCTGTCCCTCGATCGGCGGCGGCGGCGTGCTGGTGATGGTGCGCACCAAATGGCCGCGCGGACCGAACACCTGCAACTGAATCGGCCCGCTTGGCTTCTGTTGCAGGTAGTAGTCCACGGTCACGCCGTAGGGCGGGTTGGGCGCGTACGGCATCTCGATCGAGAACGGCTGGTCCCAGTTGGCGTTGATGCGGGCGCGAATCGCCGTCTCCGGCTTATAGAGATAGACCGGCGCGGAGGCGATCGCCTGCTCATGCTTGGCAATTTGCCGCAGCGGCGTGAAGTTGTCCAGCACCCAGAAGCCGCGGCCGTAGGTGCAGATCACCAGATCGTTCATGTGGTACTGCGTATGCACGACCAGGTCGCGGATCGAGGTGCTGGGCAGGTTCTGGCGCAGCGACTGCCAATGATCCCCGTTGTCGAAGCTGACGTAGACCGTCGTCTCCGTGCCCACGAACAATAGCCCCGGCTGCTTGGGATCGGCGCGCAGCACGTTCACCCAACTGCCCGTCCGCTGGTCGCGCGGCAGGCCGCTGACGATGCTGGTCCAGGTTTGGCCGCCGTCCGTGGTGCGCCAAATCAGCGGCACGTCGGTGTCTTCATTCTTCGGCGCGGGCGCGCCGAAGAATCCGCCACCGCCATTCACCCGCCCAATCACATAGGCCGTGTTCACCGCGTCGCCGGCGATGATGTCTTGAAACTGCGTGTTCTTCGGCGCGCCCGCGATGTTGCTGACGTTGGTCCAGGTCTTGCCCGCGTCCATGGACTTGTAGATCTGGCCGTTGCTGCTCACCGTCCAAAAGACGCCCGGCGTGACCTTCGAGATGGAGAAGCCGTTGAGCACCGGCCCGCTCGGCCCGAACGGATTGCGCGGTCCCTTATGCTTCGCTTTCTTCGGCGGCTTATATGGCGTGCCGCAGGCCACCATCGGCTTGCCCTTCGCGGTGGTTAGATCCGGACTGAACGCATGCCACGTGAAGCCGCCGTCCTGGGTGACCATCAGGCACTGGTAGGCGGCATACATCGCGTGCGGATTGAACGGATCGAATTTCTTCGCTAGGTCCCGGCTGGAACGATATTTCGTGTGGCTGGCGCCGAAGTCCGGCGCGACGTTCTCCCACTGCCCGGTCCGCATGTTGATCCGCACCAGCTCGCTGCCGCCGCCGCCACCGGGGCCGTAGCCGACGCCGTACAGGATGTTGGGATGCAGCGGGTCGGGCGTGATCACGCCGAACTCCGAGGAGGGCAGCGGGCTCCAGTCCATGAAGTTCACCTGCCCGAAGTTGCCCCGGCTGGCGATCATGACCGCGCCGGTATCCTGCTGCGAGCCCACGATCCAATAGGGATATTGCGCGGTGGTCGCCAGCTTATAAATCTGCGAAATCGGCTCCGTGTACCACAAGCTCCAAGTGTGGCCGCCGTCGAGCGTCACGCTGGCGCCTTGGTCGGCGCCGATAATCATGCGGTTGCCGTTGTTGGGGTCAATCCACGCCTTGTGGTAGTCCTCCCCGCCCGGCGCGCCCTTGAACGCGTGGAAGGTGACGCCACCGTCAGTGGAGCGGTACATCGCCGTGGCGACGGTGTACACCACGTTCGGATTCTGCGGATCCACGAAGACGCCGCTGCTATAGCTCCCCTGCCCGTTGGCGATGCGAGTGTCCTTGCCCGCCATGTGCTTCCACGTCCGCCCGCCATTATCGGAGCGAAACAGCCCCGAGCCATGCTCGATGTTATTGCCGACGATGTAGATGCGCCGGCCGTGCTCGCATACCGCCACTGCAATGCGTCCGGGAAACGGGGGAATCTTGATTTCCTTCCACGTCTTGCCTTCGTTGGTGGACTTGAACACCAACGGCGGCTTGGGCTTGTGCTTGGGCTTGATGTGCAGCAAGGCCAGGAACGGATTGCCCGTGCCCTGCGTGTCCGCCAGCATGATCTTGGGATCGTGAACGTCGTATTCCACTTCCCGCGCCCCGGGATAGCCCTTCGGCTTGAGCACGTTCTTCCAGCTGCGGCCGCCGTTGGTCGTGCGCCAAATCCCGCCGCCATGGTGCTGCGCGTCGCCCAGCGCGGCCACGACCACCAGGTTGGGATTTTTGGGATCAATGAGGATGTTGCAAATCTTGACCGTGCTCTTCAGTCCGATGTGCGTCCAGGTCTTGCCCGCGTCGGTGGACTTCCACATCCCGTTGCCCAAGCTGCCCAGAATGGGATCGCCGCCGCCCGCGTAGACAATGTTGGGATCGGACGGCGCCACGGCGATCGCGCCGATGCTGTCCATGCTATGAATCTGGTCGGAGATGGGGAACCAGGTGACGCCCGCGCTGGTGGTTTTCCAGATGCCCCCTTGCGGCGAGCCGAAATAGTAGACGTTGGGCTGGCCGATGACGCCCGCTACCGAGGCGATGCGGCCGCCATGAAACGGCCCGACGTTGCGCCACTTCAGCCCGGCATAGAGAGCGGGGTTGACCTGCGCCGCAGCAGCCAATGTAAATGCCAGGATGCTGGCGCCAACCAGCCCCCAAAACCCAACTCGGGAAATTCGCTTCATGATGTAGGCAAGCCTCCGCAATCAGCCACTGCGCTAACGAACAATATTTGGGCGATCTGGCTTTCCGTTCTGGACTCCGGCCAGACCGATAACCATACCCCTCAGTCTCACTAATTGCAACTAGCCCGAAACCGGCATCCGCGCCGCCGGCGCCGCGGCTCGTGCGCCTTCGTCACCCAGCGCCAGCGGCATCCCAACACGCCACCCTACGTTCACCGCGGTTCTGGCGGTGTTGGCATGCACCGGCTTGGCGCCGGCCCGGGAGGCCTGCGCGGCAGCATCGCGGCCGGCGGGGCTCAACTGGGGTGGCTTCAAGCACACGATTCAAACGTGCGTTTTAGTCCACCTGCGGAGCCGGCGCCGGCTCGGGCTCGTGCACCCGGAGTCTCGCTGCGCCACCACCCCGCCGGTCACGCGGCGCGCCCTGCCGCCCGCCGGCCGCGCGTCAGCTGGAAACCCAGTCCCGCCATCGCCAACGCCAAAATCGCCGCCGCGGGATAGATGTTTCCCAGCCCGAAGCCCCGCGCCGCCAGCGGCGCCACTCCGAACGACGCCAAGCCGTAGCCGATCATGTACACCGCGATCAGCTCGCCCGACAGCGCCTCCGCCAGCGCGGGAAATTGCTCTTCCGCGAAGGCAATCGTCAGCGGCAGCAGCGCCGAGCAGCCCAAACCCGCAAGCGCGAACACCGCGACCGCCCCACCGCTGCCGCCCACGCGCGGAATCAATGCGAAGGCCGCCACCAACAGTATCGGCAGCACGGGGTAGATCCGCCGCGGCGGCAGCCACCGCGCCGCTACCGTCACCCCCAGCCGCCCCACGGTCACCAGCGCCCAAAATATCGCCAGCACCATGCCCGCCGCCGCCGCCGTCAAGCCCCGCTGGCCATGCCAATACGGCACCGCCCAGTTGCCCAGCAGCGTCTCGCAGATTCCGTAGATCAGCGCCATGGCCACGAACGCCCACAACCGAGCCGGCGCGCGCGCATGCCCCTTCGCTCCGCGTCGCGGCGATGCCAGCGCCATGGGCTGGCTCGTCGCCGCCACCAGCAACACCAGCAGTCCTACCGCCACTCCCAGCGGCAGCAGCGTCCACCGCTGCCCGCCCAGGAGCGCCACCAACAGGGGCGCCAGCGCCGTGCCCGCGCCGAGCAGCGTGTGCAACGCCGTCAGGGCCGGCTCCGCATGCCGCGGAAAGAACGCCGGGACATAGGCGTTCAGCGCCGTCAGCGTGGCTCCAAAGCCCGCGCCCAGCGCCGCCATCGCCGCCAGCAGCACGCCATACGCCGCCGCCTCGCCTTGCAGCGGCCGGCTCGCCACCAGCAGCGCCATCGCCGCGAAATCCAGCGCCAGGCCGAGCAGCAGGATCGGCTTCATGCCCCAGCGTGCCGCCACGTCCCCGCCGACCGCCGACGCCACCACCGCCGCCGCCGCCATTGGCGCGAACAGCATCCCGTACTGCGCCGCGCTGAGGCCGTATCCGGCGCGGCTGGTCAGCGCCGCCGCCGCCGCTGGCACCGCCACCAGCGCCAAGCCTTGCGCCAGCCCGCCCAAATACACCGCTCCGATCTCGATCCGATTCGACAAATCCAACTCCTCCGCGCGTTCGCCCGCAAATCGTGAAACGAAAGTCGAGGATACCGCCGCAAGCCGCCGTCCAACATCCTTGCGACTAGCCGAGGCGCTCCCGCAGATGATCCCCCACGCGCAGCGCGTTGGCCACGATCGTCAGCGCCGGATTCACTGCCCCCACCGAAACCATGAACGCACCGTCCACGATATAAAGGTTGTCCACGTCATGCGCCCGGCAGTTCACGTCCAGCACCGAAGTCTTGACGTCTCGCCCAAACCGCGCCGTCCCCGCCTGGTGCGCGGTGCCGCCGATGGGGATTTGCTTGCCCAAATAGAGCGTCCGCGGCAGCAGATGCTGGTGTATGCCGATTTCGCCCAGCAGCTGCTTGAACTTCGCCGTCAGCCGCTGGTGCGGTTCCAGATCCACATGCTTCAGGTCCAAGACGATGCCGCCGTTGCGGTCCAGCGAGACCCGGTTTTCCGCCCGCGGCAAATCCTCCGTCGTCAGCCAGAAATCCACCGCGTGCTCCGCCAGCTTCTCCATCGTGAACTCCGGCGCCAGCAGATTCGCCCATCCCGGCGCCTCGCCCTTCAGCATCTCCCCGTCCGATTTTCCCAGCATCTGGATCAGCCCCAACGGAAACTGGTAATCCTTCGCCCCCCAATAGAAATCCGCCAAGGCCAGCGTTTTTTGGAACACCGTCGGGTTCGGCTCGCGCGAAATGGCCATCAGCGCCGAATTGTTGTGCCGCATGTAATGCCGCCCCACCATGCCGGAGGAATTCGCCAGGCCCTGCGGATGGCGGTCGTTCACCGACCGCAGCAACAGCGCCGCGGAGTTGATCGCCCCGCACGCGGCCACCACGATGTCGGCGGAATAGACTTCCTCCCCTCCCGTGCCGTCTTCGCCCCGCCGCACGTGCACCGCGGTCACGCGCCGCCCGCTCTGATCGGTCTCCAGCCGCTCGGCGTAGGCATGCGTCAGCAGCGTCACGTTGGCGTGTTGCAGCGCCGGCTCGACGCACAACACCTGCGCATCCGCCTTGCCGCGCACCAGGCAGGGAAAGCCGTCGAAGGCCGGGCAGCGCACGCAGGGGCTGTCATACCGCGGCTCGCCGTTTTCCTCATCCAGCAGAATCCCCAGCGGCATCGAATAGGGATGATGCCCCAGCCGCCGCAGGTCGGCGGCGAGCTGCGCGATGCGCGGTTCATGGCTGACCGGCGCATGGAAATAGTCCCGCGACGCCGGCGGCTCGGTGGGATCCTCGCCGCGTTTCCCATGCACGTGAAACAACTCCTCCGCCTGCGTGTAGTACGGCTCGAACTCCTGGTAGCTCAGCGGCCATGCGGGCGAAATGCCATCCGCGTGCCGCGTCTCGGCAAAATCCTTTTCCCGCAGCCGGAACAGCGCCGCGCCATAAAATTTGGTGTTGCCGCCGACGTAATACTGAATGCCGGGCAAAAACTCCTTCCCGCTGCCGTCGTGCCACACCTCCTTGGCGCGGTATTTGGCCTCGACAAACACCGCCTTCGACTCCCAGTTATCCTTTTCCCGCCGCAGGAATCCGCCCCGCTCCAGGAGCAGGATCTTTTTCCCCGAGCCCGCCAGCCGGTGCGCCAGCGCGCCGCCGCCGGCGCCCGTGCCAATAATGATGACGTCGTAATGCCGAGAGCTTTCCATGCGTTTACTCTACGCCTCGGCCCCGGCTCGGCACAAAAACGGCCGTGCTGCCGCTCCGGCCGCGACGCAACAATGTGATGGGCGCGGGCCGCGGCATTCCTCTGCGCGCCGCGGGCGCGGAGGGATTTTCGCGGCCCCGGCCCGTCCACGCTTGTTTTGCCCCCCGGGCGGGAGGCGCGGCCTCCCGATTGGCGTAGACTTACTACCATGGCCACGCGGTATTTGATCATTGGCGGCGGCCTGGCCGGGGCTGCCGCGATCGATGGCATTCGCGAGCGCGATCCCGACGGCCCAATTACGCTGCTCGCCGCGGAATCCGATCCGCCCTACGATCGGCCGCCACTCACCAAAAAGCTCTGGACCGGCGCCGAAACCATCGAACAAGTTACCTTGCACCCCGCGGAGTATTACCGCGAGCACGGCGTGGACTTGCAGTTGGGCCGGCGCGCCGCGGCCTTGGACCCCCGGGGGAAGCTGGTGCGCGACGAGCGAGGCCGTGAGCACGGATATGACCGCCTGCTGCTGGCCACCGGCGGCGCGCCGCGCCGTTTGGAAATCCCCGGCGCCGACTTGCCGGGCATTGTCTACTACCGCACGCTAGCGGATTACCGCCGCGTCCGGGCGCTGGCCGCGCCGGGCAAGACGGCGGTTGTGATCGGCGGCGGTTTTATCGGCTCGGAGATGGCCGCTGCCTTGGCCGTGAACGGCGTCCAAGTGACGATGATTTTTCCCGAGGACCATTTGGTCCAACGCGTTTTCCCCGCGGGACTTGGCCGGGCGCTGAACGCCGCCTATCAAGCCCAGGGCGTGCGCCTGAACACGGGCGACGTCCCCGCCGCGATTGCAGCCCGGGGCGAGGGCTTCCGCGTCCAGACGCGCGGCGGAAAGAAGCTGGACGCCGACATCCTGGTGGTTGGCGTGGGCATCACGCCCAGCATCGAACTGGCGCAACAGGCCGGCTTGGGGGTCGGCAACGGGGTGATCGTCAATGACCGGCTGGAAACCTCGGACGCGAACGTTTTCGCCGCCGGCGATCTCGCCTACTTCCCTGAGGCCGTGCTTGGCCCGCGCCGCATTGAGCATTGGGACAATGCGGTCACCCAGGGCCGCCATGCCGGCCGCAATATGGCGGGGGCGCGGGAAGCGTTCACGGCGTTGCCGTTTTTCTATTCCGACTTATTCGAGTTCGGCTACGAAGCGGTCGGCGAAGTGGATAGCCGCCTGGAGGTCTTCGCCGACTGGCAAGAGGAAAACAAGACCGGCGTTCTGTATTACCTGGCCCAAGGCCGCGTGCGCGGCGCCATGATGTGCAACGTCTGGGACAAGGTCGAGGCGGCACGCGCCCTGATTCGCGCTCAGGAGCCGGCGACCCCGGAACGGCTGCGCGGAGCGATCCAGTAGTCCGAGGCGCACGCTTGCAGCCGCCGCGGCTCCAGGTCTGCTGGAACGATTCCGAGGACGAGTTCCCGCTTCCCGCCGTGGCGCGGGCCATTTATGGGCCGTTTGGCTTTCCGCCGCCGCCACCTGAGCGCCCGTACGTCGCCGCCAATTTCGCCCAAAGCCTAGACGGCCGCGTGGCCTTCGCCGATCTGCCGGGACAGGCCGGCGGCGATCGGATCGCCCAGAGCGAGGCTGATCAGTGGCTGGCCGCCATGTTCCGGGCCCACCAAGACGCCTTGCTGCTGGGCGCGGCCACGCTGCGCGCTGAGCCCGGACCGGACGGACGCGGATATGATTACGGCCAGCTGCCGGAGCCCTGGCGTTCCTACCGGCGCGAGGTGCTGAAGCTGGCGCCGTTGCGGGTGATCATCGCCACTCGCACCGGCTTCATTCCCTCCGATCACCGCCTCTTCACCTCCAGCGAAACCAAAGTCTGGATCGCCACCACCGCATCCGGAGCCCGGCGACTTCGTTCCGGTCCTCATCCCGAGGCCGAGGTCTTCGTTCCCAACTCCGGCGACGCCGTCGAACCCAGGGCGTTGGCGGCCTGGGCGCGGCAACTCGGCGTGCGGCGCCTGCTCTGCGAGGCTGGACCGGAGTTGTATTCCCAGCTCTTGAGCGCGGGCCTGGTGGATGAGGAGTTTCGCACCATCGCGATGCAGGTTGTCGGCCAGGCGCCGGCCGGCGCTCCGGCGCGGCCTACTGCCTACGGCGCGCTGTCGTTTCGGCCGGAGACCGCCCCGTGGCATCGCATCATCAGCCTTCACGCTGCCCGCCCGTACCATTTGTTTCTCCGGCTGCGCCGCTCGGAGCGCCCCCGCGCCGGCTAGAGCCGTTGTGGAGCGGCCCGCGAGTTCGCCGCGAGGGCCGCCGCGGCTTCGCGGAGTAGAAGCCGTGCGACGCTTACCGCCCCGCCCGCTCCATCCCAAGTTGCCGCTAATTGCCCGCCGCTAATGCGCGACCGCCGCGGCCGCGGGAAACGGCGACCGCAGATTTCCCTCGCCGTCGAACCCCACATCGAACGACTCGCCGATCATTTCGCAGCCGATCTGCCCTCGCGCCTCATCCACCAAGTTTTCGCTGACCGCCAGCGTGGCGATTTCCAGCGTGTTGCGGATCCAGCCGATCTTGGCCTGGGGCATCGCCACCCCCACCGTCGCCAGCAGCGCCGCAATGCCCTCCCGATCCGAATCGAACACCAGCGGTAGCCGCGCATTGCGCGGCGTCGAGGCAGTGAGCGAGTTCACCCGTGTCGCCGCCCAGTCAATCGCCTCCGCCAGCCGCCGGCTCACCCCTTCCGCCATCCCCACGCCGACGGCGTTGCCATAGGTATGCGCGCTCAGCCCGCGGATATAAATGCGCTGGATCGCCGCGCTGGGCCAGGCGTTCACCTCGCCATGCACCCCGCGGTTCACCACCTTGGTGTCCATCCCCGCGCCGCTGATCTCCTTGCCGATCTCATCCACGATCAGAAGATCCAGCGCCGCCACGGGAATCCGCGGCTGCCAGCTTTTCGCCTCGGCTTGCAGCGCCTCTTCCTTGCCCGGCAAATCCGCCGCCGCCAGCCATGCGATCTTCCCCGTCTGGTGATATGCGTCCTCGAGCAGCGCCAGCCCGCCCAGGCATTTCCCCGTGGCGATCACCGTCGCCGATGCCTCCCGAATGGCCTCCTCGTACCGCCCGCCCTGGATGGCATAGGCATGGTACGCCTGCGCCCCGCGATGCTTCCCAATCCCCATCGCCAGCATCTTGCAGATGCCGCTTTCGATCACCCCGCTGAAATCGGTATGGGGCTTGATGCGGTTCACCAGCAAAAACGCGTCCGCCGCCCAGGCGTTCCGATCCATATAGACCGGCATGCCCAGCCGCGCGCTCCGCCCCAGCGCCTGCGGCTCGATTTCCGACAGCACCGGCGCGCCCATCGTGGCTTCCGTGATTCCCGCCGACCGCAGCACATCCAGCTGTCCCGCGCTTGTCGCCCCGCCGTGGCTGCCCATGCAGGGAAAAATGAAGGGTTCGCAGCCCAGCGCCTGCAACTGCCGGCACGCCTCCGCCACGATCGCCGCGTAGTTGCTGATTCCCCGGCTTCCCGCCCCCACGCCGACGCGCATTCCCCGCCGCAGCCGCCGCTCCAGACCCGCCGCCGCCAGCGCCTCCCGCGCCGCCGCCACGGGATCAGCCAGCGCCCGCCGCGGGTATTGCTGCCGCAGAACGATCAACTTCGGCAATTTCGGCAGGCTCGGTTCGCTCATCGCCTCCCGGCTCCTTTCGTCTGTTCCGCCCCGCGCGCCGCGTGGCTGGCCGCGTCGGCCGTCACGCCCGCTGTCTCCGCACCGTTGCCGGCCGTTCCGCCTGCCGTGTAGCGCCGCGCCACGTAATCCTCCAAGATGCCGATGAACTCGCCCACCAGCCCCTCGCCTTTCAGCGTCCGGAACAGCCGTCCATCCACATACACCGGAGCCTTCGGCTCTTCGAACGTTCCCGGCAAGGAAATGCCGATGTCGGCGTGGCGGCTTTCCCCCGGCCCGTTCACCACGCAGCCCATCACCGCCACCCGCATTTTCTCCACGCCCGGATGCTGCCGCCGCCACGCCGGCATCCGTTCCTGAATATGCCCTTCGATCCGCGCCGCCATCTCCTGAAAAAACGTGCTCGTCGTTCGCCCGCAACCGGGACAGGCGCTGACCTGCGGCAGAAAATGCCGCAGCCCCAGCGATTGCAGCATCTGCCGCGCGATGCGCACCTCCTCCGCCCGGTCGCCTCCCGGCGCCGGCGTCAGCGATACGCGAATCGTATCCCCGATGCCCGCCTCCAGCAGCACCGCCATCGCCGCCGTGCTGGCCACCGTCCCCCGCATGCCCATCCCCGCCTCGGTCAGTCCCAGATGCAGCGGGTAGTCGCACTCCGCCGCAAGCTGCCGGTAAATCGCGATCAGCTCCGGCGCGCCGGAGACCTTCGCGCTCAAGATGATGGCGTCATGCGGCAGTCCGTAGCGCTCCGCCGCCGCCGCCGAATCCAGCGCCGACCGCACCACCGCCTGCCGCAGCACCTCCGCCGCGTCTAGCGGCTCCGCCCGCCGCGCGTTCTCGTCCATCAGCCGCGCCAGCAGTTCCTGGTCCAGCGAGCCCCAGTTCACCCCGATCCGCACCGGCTTCCCATGCCGGACCGCGGCCTCGATCATGGCTCGGAAATTGGCGTCGTCCTTTCGCCCGATGGAAACATTGCCCGGGTTGATGCGGTATTTCGCCAGCGCCCGCGCGCACTCCGGATACCGCGTCAGCAACAGATGCCCGTTGTAATGGAAGTCGCCGATCAGCGGCGCATCGCAGCCCGCCCGCGCCAAGGCCTCCGCGATCGCCGGCACCGCCTGCGCCGCCGCGTCGGTGTTCACCGTCACCCGCACCAGCTCCGATCCCGCCCGCGCCAGTTCCAGCGCCTGCGCCGCCGTCGCCGCCGCGTCGGCGGTGTCGGTGTTGGTCATCGCCTGCACCGCGATCGGCGCATCGCCGCCGATCCCCACCCCGCTTACCTGCACCCGTACGCTCTTTCGCCGCGCCATATATCCCGATTCTAGTCGCGCCGGCTCCTGAAAGCCCGCCCCGCGCCCCATCGCCCGTCCGGACGGCGGACCGCTGACACAACTGGCGCCCTCCGCCACGGCGCTTCGGCCGCGCCGAGCGCGGCCGCACGCAAGCCGGAGGCAACCCCACCTTGGGCGCGGCGGCAGCATTTCCCCGCTGCCGGCAATCACCCGCCCAAAATACCGCCTACATCTTGTAGCGCCCGGTATCCTCGTCGCCCAGGTTCTCCAGCCACCGCCGCAGTTCGTCGCTCGACCCGGGATCGGCTGCCGCCGCCGCGACCTTCGAGCTCTTCAGCACTTCGTCCTCGACGAAGATCGGGCAATCCATCCGCAGCGCCAGCGCCAGCGCGTCGCTGGGCCGCGCGTCTATGGCCCAGGTCTCGCCGTCCTTTTCCAGCCAAATCAGCGCA
>DAHUYO010000056.1 GCA_027315185.1 Acidobacteriota bacterium | reverse complement strand
ATGGCTGGCGAAGCACGCCTCCAGCGGCGGCGCCGCGCAAGCGGTTCCGCCGCGGATTCCGGCCGCCAAGCACCGGGCCGCAACCAAGGAGTCCCTATGAGCACCGCCGAAGCCGCCGTCGCCCCGGCGCCCGCGCCCCAGGCCTATTCCGGCCTGATGGATTGGCTGACGACCACCGACCACAAGAAGATCGGGCTGCTGTACCTGATGTTCGCCTTCGTCAACGCCTGGGCCGGCGGGCTGTTCGCGGGCGTGGTGCGCCTGCGCCTATGGAGTCCCAACTCCAGCTTCATCTCGCCGCATCTCTACAACGAGATGCTGACCATGCACGCCACGGTGATGATTTTCATGGTCATCATGCCGGCATTCGTGGGGCTGGGCAATTATTTCGTGCCCATCATGATCGGCGCGCGGGACATGGCGTTTCCCAAGCTCAACGCCTTCGGCTTCTGGATGATGATTCCGCCGGCGCTGATGATGTACGCCAGCTTCTTCACCGTCCACGGCTCCGCCCGCGGAGGCTGGTGGAGCTATCCGCCGCTGTCGGGGCCGCAGTTCTCCCCGGGCGCCGGCGAAAGCCTGTGGTGCCTAGCCATCATCTTGATGGGCATCGCCTCGATCATGGGCGCGGTCAACTTCCTGGTCACCATCGCCGATATGCGCGCCCCCGGCATGGGCTGGATGGATCTGCCGCTGTTCGTTTGGTCGAATATCATCACCGCCTGGCTGCTGCTGCTGGCGGTTCCCGTCCTGAGCGGCGTGCTAGTGATGCTGCTGAGCGACCGCATGTTCGGCACCGGCTTTTTCCAGCCCGGCCTGGGCGGCGACCCGCTGCTCTACCAGCACCTGTTCTGGTTTTTCGGCCACCCCGAGGTGTATATCATGATCCTGCCTGCCTTCGGGATCATGTCCCACGTGGTGCCCGCCTTTTCGCGCAAGCGGCTGTTTGGCTACAAGGGCATGGTCCTGGCCTTGGCCTCGATCGGCGTGCTCGGCTTCATGGTCTGGGCGCACCACATGTTCACCAGCGGCATCTCGCCGCAGGCGCAGATCTTTTTCTCCACCACCAGCCTCTTGATCGGCGTCCCCACCGGAGTCAAGGTCTATTCCTGGCTGGCCTCCGCCTGGGGCGGCACGATTGACTTCACGCCGGCGATGAAGTTCGCCTTCGGATTCATCGCCTTGTTCGTCATCGGCGGCTTGAGCGGCGTCATGCTGGCGGTGGTGCCCTTCGACATCGCCGTGCATGACAGCTACTTCGTGGTCGCTCACCTGCACTTCGTGCTCTTTGGCGGTTCGGTGATGGGGCTGATGGCCGGGATTTATTATTGGTTCCCCAAGATGACCGGCCGCCTGCTCAGCGAGAAACTGGCCAACTGGCATTTCTGGCTGTTCTTCATTGGCTTCATTTGGGTCTTCATGCCCATGCACTGGCTCGGCTTCGAGGGCATGCCGCGCCGCGTCGCCTTCTACAGGCCTCAGTTCGAGCCCCTCAACCGCTTCATCTCGGCCGGCTTTTTGCTGCTGCTGGCCGGCGGCATCATCTTCACCTATAACGTTGTTCATTCCTTGCGCAAGGGCGAGCGCACGTCCGATCCCGATCCTTGGGGCGTCAACGACGTGCAGCAAAGCCTGGAGTGGACCACCGCGACCCCGCCGAAGCCCTGGAACTTCGACGAGGAGCCGGAGTTCGTGCCCGCCCACGATTGAGGAGGTTCGCCATCATTATGAGCAGTCCTACGTCGCATTCGGATCAATCCGCGGGGCCCGGGCCGCGCGGGCCCGTTCGTCCCGTCCGCCATTCCCGCCTGTTGTGGTTCCTGTTGCCGGTCATCCCGCTGATGTTCGGCTTCGCCTTCCTCAATATTCCGCTGTTCCGGGATTTCTGCGAGCACTACGGCATCAATCCCAACCCCAATAACGCCGCCGTCGCCGGCGTCCATAGCACCCGCCGGCTCACCATGATGTTCAACGGCGAAGTCACCACCGGGCTGGATATTCAGTTCGCCCCCGGCCACGAGCTCCAGACCGTGGACGTCGGCAAGCGGGCGGAAAACTTCTATACGTTCTACAATCCCACCGACAAGACGATTCACTTCCGCGCCATTCACGCCCTCTACCCGGAGCAGGCGGCGCAGACGGTGGCCATCATGCAGTGCTTTTGCTTCACCGACCAGACGCTCAAGCCGCACCAGCGGCGCACGCTGCCGGTGATCTACCAGGTGAACCCCGGCTTGCCCCGGGACATCCACACCGTCACCTGGAATTACACCCTCTTTCCGAAGAAATATGCCAAGGAGAAGCAGGCGCCATGGACAAGCCCGAAGTTTACCGGTCAGTAACCGGCGGCGCCAGCGCGAGCCGTGGCTTGCCGCCTTCCCCGTACGATCCCGCTGTCCGCCGGCGCACCGTGCGCATGGCATGGATTCTGGTTCTCGTCGCCTTCTGCTGCCTTGGCACCTCGTACTTTTTTGTTCGCGCCGGCTGGATTCGCCCCGGCCCGGTGATCTGGCGCTTCCCATGGGACCAGCACGGTTGGCAAAGCAATTTTTAGATCCGCAATGAACATGGACCCTACCTCCACCAGTTTTCCCGCGCCGCACGGCGCCGCCGCCGCGGCGGCGGCGCCCGGCCACGCCGCGCACGGCGATCCCTCGGCCCACGCTCCCCAGCCCAGCGGCTGGCCGCTGCTGCTGGCCTTCGGCATCGGCCTCTTCGCCACCAGTTTCTTCTTGCTGGCCAGCGGCTATCACGTCATGCCGCTGTTTTATCTCAGCGCGCTGATCTGCGTGCTGATCCCGGCGCTCGGCTGGGCGACGACCATCGCGCGCGAGCGGCACCATCAGGATCCGGTCTACACCTATAAAATCCTGCGCCGCGGCTTCTTTTATTTCCTATTGTCCGAGGGCGCGATCTTCGGCAGTTTCTTCGCCCACAACATCTATCTGCGCTACGCGCACGCCAAGACCTGGCCGCCGGTCGGCGCCCCGTATCTGAATCCGCACCTCGCCGCGATCGGCACCTTGCTGCTGGTGTTCTCCAGCTTCACCTACCACTGGTGCCATCAAGCCTTCCTGAAGGGCAAGAAGGCGCTCGCCAAGAACTGGCTGCTCGCCACCATTGGTCTGGGCATCATCTTCCTCGGCATTCAGGGCTATGACTGGGGCACGCTGAAGGCCTTCGACAAGTTCACCTATCAGCACGGCGCCTTCGGCTCCGAGTTTTACTGGATGACCGGCTTCCACGGCCTGCACGTCTGCGTCGGCTTATTGTTCCTCTCCCTGGTGTATTACCGCATGGAGACGAACCAAATAGACCAGACCTACAACTTCTCCCTCACCGCCGCGGAGTACTACTGGCACTTCGTGGACATCGTCTGGGTCTTCCTGTTCTTCGTCATTTACCTGCTATAGCTGGACGCGGCGGCGATTCGACATCGCGGCTGCCGGCCCAAGCGCCCCGTTCGCGGGGCGCTTTTATTTTTTCCGGTGGCGGCAGCCCGCGCGTTCGCCGCAAGAACAGGGCGATGCCAAGATCGAGCGCGACGCCGCAGCAGAGCACCGCGCCGAGCGCAGCGCAGCGGAGCGCCAGTCAACGCGCAGCGCAGCGGAGCGCCGCGCAAAGTGGCGAACAGGGTTCTGCGGGACGGAGGGCCCCCTAGGGATGCATCGCCGGCCGTGGGGATGCGCCGCTGGCCCTGGGGGCGCGGGCCGCTGGCCCGCAACCCGGTGCGGACGAGGCCGTCCGCACCCCAGAAAACGCCGCCCCGAATGCCGCCCTCGACGCGATGAGCGATCACCTTTTGGGGGCGGGCGCCGCCGAGGGCCCGCGGCGTACACAGACGGACGGCGCGCACGGTCGGGTTGCGGAACCCACCGGGGTCGGCCAAAGCTAATCGCCGGTGAGCGGGTCGCGCAGAGCAAGACCAGGCACGGTGGCGAAAGCGGCGTCGTGCGTCCACAGCTCATCGGCGCCGCCGTCTTGGGCAATCAAGGCGATTTGCAGGTCGAAGATGCGCCGCCCGCGGATGGCCAGGGCGGCCGCCGCCTGGCGCAGCCGGGAGGGCAGATCGGGAGCGGGCCGCCAGATCCGCGCCCCATGGTTTTCCAGTTGCGCTAGGAACGCGGCAGCGATCTCGGGCGAGGAACGCAGCGGCGACGCCAGCGCCGTGGCCACGCTCCAAAACTCGGCCAGCACCGGGAACGCCACGCCCCAGCCGCCCGGATCGCGGGCAGCGCGGTCCAACGCCGCGCGGGCGGTTCGGCCCTCCGGCGCGGAGCCGGCATGCGCATACAGCAGAATGTTCGTGTCGAGCGCGATCATCCGTGGCGCTCGATCCACTTGCGCATGCGCTCGCGGTCGGCCAGGCGCAGGCCGGCCGGCAGTCCGCCCGGCGCGGTGACCCAGCGGACGTCGCGCCGCCGCTTGGGCCGGGCCGCCAGCTCCTGCCGCAGGGCCACCTCGACCAGCCGGCGCAGCGTCCACCGCCGCTCCAGGGCCGCGCGTTTGGCCGCGATCAGCAGCTCATCCGGCAGCTCCAGCGTTGTTTTCACCGGCCCATATTACCATATTGCTGGGTCAGGGTCCCGGGCGGCAATGGCTCCGTGGCGGCGCCCGGCGGCTAGACGTGGTCTCGGCTCCAGCGGCGCGGACGCTGGTTGACGAAGCGCCGAGGCGGCGCCGGGCTAGATCTTGAACAGGTCGTCGAATTTCTTCTTGGCGCTGCTGGCGGCGGAATCCGCCTTCTGCGCCGCGCGGCCCACGACCGTCACCGGCGAAAAATAATCGCACTTATTATTGCGGTCCTTGTACTGGACCTTCTCCGCCTGCGACTCGCGGCACTGGTTGTGCACGGAGGGATCGAAGTGGCGGCAGTTGCGGCAGACGTGCAGGTCGGCGTCGCAGCCGGGGCAGGTGTCGCGGCCGCCGACGCGTTCGCCGCTCATCAGGGGAACGTCCCGGCCGCATTGCCAGCAGGTCATACCCTTACCATACCCTGCTCGCGGGGGCCGCGCCGCAACCCGCCCCGGCGGCCCGGAAGCGCCGACATCCCGCCGGCGGTACTGGGAGGCGCGCGTGCGGGCCGCAGGCTCTGACTTATTGGATCAGGTCGCCTTGGCCGTTGGCGTCTTCGCTGGGGATCACGCAGGCGGCGGCGACCTTGTCGCCTTCGTCCAACCGCAGCAGCCGGACGCCCTGCGTCGCCCGCCCGGCCTCGCGGATTTCCCCGGTGCCGACGCGAATGATCTTGCCCTGCTGGCTGATGACCATGATCTCGGTGTCCTCGCCGATGGCCATCACCGCCGCCACCTTGCCGTTGCGGTCGGTGGTGCGGATGTTGATGACGCCGCTGCCGCCGCGGGACTGGAGGCGGTACTCCTTCAGCGCGGTGCGCTTGCCATAGCCGTTTTCGGTGACGCTGAGGATGAGCTGCTTGTCATCCTTGGCGGCTTCCATGCCGACGATGTAATCGTTCTTCTCCAGCGACATGCCGCGCACGCCGCGGGCGGTGCGTCCCATCGGCCGCACGCCATCCTCGGAGAAGCGGATGCCCTTGCCGTCATGCGCCGCCAGGAAGATCTGCTGCTCGCCGTCGGAGAGCACCGCGTTCACCAGCTCATCGCCGTCGTCCACGCCCATCGCCCAAATGCCGGCGTTGCGCGGATTGGAGAACTCCTTCACCGCCGTCTTTTTGATCGTGCCTTGGCGGCTGACCATCACGATAAACTCGCTTTCGCTGTTCAAATCCTTGACCGGCAAAATGGCCCGCACATCCTCGCCCGGTTGCAGCGCCACCAGGTTGTGCACGGCCTTGCCCTTGGCGTTGGCGGCGGCGTCGGGAATCTCATAGACCTTCAGCCAATACACGCGGCCGCGATTGGTGAAGATCAGGATGTAGCTGTGCGTGGAGGAGACGAAGAGCCGCTCGACGAAGTCCTCGCCGCGCGTGCCCGCGCCGATGCGCCCGCTTCCGCCGCGCCGCTGATGCCGGTAGGTGGAGATTGCGGTGCGCTTCAAATAGCCGGAATGGGTGACGGTGATGGCGACGGTTTCCTCCTGGATCAGATCCTCCAGCCGGATTTCGTCCACCTGGTCTTCGATCGCCGTGCGCCGGGGATCCTTCTCGCCGCCGTAGTCCTTGCGCACTTCCTTCAGCTCATCGCTGATGACGCCGCGCAGCTTCTTCTCGCTGGCCAGAATCGCCTCCAGCTCGGCGATGCGCTGGCGGATTTCCTCCAACTCGTCGAGGATCTTCTGCCGCTCCATGCTGGTCAGGCGGTGCAGTTGCAGATCGAGAATCGCCTGTGCCTGCTTCTCGGTCAGCTTGAAGCGGGCCTCCAATCCCTCGCGGGCCTCGCGCGGCGAGGCGGAGGCGCGGATCAGCTTGATCACCGCGTCCAGGTTGTCGAGGGCGATCTTGTAGCCTTCCAGGACATGCTCGCGGTCGCGCGCCTTGGCCAGCTCGAAGGCCGTGCGCCGCCGCACCACGTCCACGCGGTGGTCCAGGAAGTGCTGGATCGCCTCCACCAGCCCCATCTCCCGCGGCTGGCCGTTGACCACCGCCAGCAGGATCATGCCGAAGCTGGTTTGCAGATTGGTGTGCTTGTAGAGCTGGTTGAGGATGATCTCGGCCTGCTCGCCGCGTTTCAGCTCCAGCACGATGCGCATGCCGTCGCGGTCGCTTTCATCGCGGATGTCGCTGATGCCTTCAACCTTTTTGTCCTGCACCAGCTCGGCAATGCGCTCGATCAGCCGCGCCTTGTTGACCTGGAAGGGGATCTCGGTGAAGATGATCGCCTGGCGGTCCTTGTTCAGCGTCTCCGTGGCGGCCTTGGCCCGCACCAGAAACGCCCCGCGGCCCTTGCGATAGGCGTCGGCGATGCCGCTGCGGCCGTAGATGATGCCGCCGGTGGGGAAATCCGGTCCCTTGACGTGCTTCAGCAGATCCGCCAGCTGCGCCTTGGGGTTGTGCAACAGCTCCAGGCTGGCGTCCAAAATCTCGCGCAGGTTGTGCGGCGGGATGTCAGTGGCCATGCCCACGGCGATGCCGTCGCCGCCGTTGACCAGCAGATTCGGGAAGCGGGTCGGCAGGACGACGGGCTCGCTGGTGGACTCGTCGAAATTCGGCGTGAAGTCCACCGTGTCCTTGTCAATGTCGGCCAGCATCTCTTCCGCCATCCGGGCCAGCCGGGCCTCGGTGTAACGGTAGGCGGCCGGGGGATCGCCGTCCACCGAACCGAAGTTGCCCTGGCCGTCAATCAGCGGATAACGCAGCGTGAAGTCCTGGGCCATGCGCACCAAGGCGTCATAGACCGCGGAATCGCCGTGGGGATGGTACTTCTTCAGCACCTCGCCCACCACGCCGGCGCACTTCGAATACTTTTTGTTCGACAGCAGCCCCTCGCGGAACATCGCGTAGAGGATGCGGCGGTGCACCGGCTTCAGCCCATCGCGGATGTCCGGCAGGGCGCGGCCGATGATGACCGACATGGCGTAGTCCAAATAGGACCGCCGCATCTCCTCCTCGATATTGATCGGGAGCAGATTCTTGTTTCCACCGCCATCCTGGCCATCGCTGCCCAGCGGCAATTGGGGGCTGTTGGGGTCTTCCGGCATGTGACTTAAATCCAATTATATCATTGTGATACCGAGCCACCCAGCGGGCCGGATTGCGGGGCTTCCGTGGGCCGCAGCGGCGGGTTTCGAGGGTCGGCCATTGCGGGCTGCCATCGGTGCCGTCGGCTGCCCGCCCCGGTCCTTGGCCCGTCCCGCCGCCAACGCGGCTTTCCGCCTTGGCTTCAGCGGGCCTTGGGGGCGGCGTCGGCGGAGCTGGGCGTTCCGGCCGGGCGCGTCCGGTGTATAGTGTCCCCGGAGTCCCCGCCATGCCCATCCTCCACCGCCAGTCTTTCCGCCGCACCCATCGCGCCTTGACCGGCCGCAGTGCCGCCGCCCGCGGCGCGGCCTGCCGCCGCGTCGCCGCCAGCCGCCGCCGCGCCGCCGTCCGCCGCACCGCCACCAGCAGCCGCACCGCCCTCCGTTCCGCCGCCGTCGCCTTGCTGGCGTCGTTGGCGTTGCTCGCCGCGCCGCCGCGCGAACTGCTCAGCCCCCCGGGCCGGACGGTGCTGCATTTGGCCGGCGCCACCGTCACCGTCACCTATCACCGACCGAAAATGCGGAATCCCAAACCGCCCCACGCTCCGCGCCTCATCTTCGGTCCGGGCACCAAGTACCTGGTGCCGTTTGGCCAAGTCTGGCGGCTCGGCGCCAATCAAGCCACCACGCTGATTGCCTCGGCTCCCATCGTGCTCGCCGGACGGCATCTCGCCGCGGGCACTTACACCTTGTTCGCCATTCCCGATCCCAGCCACTGGGCGCTGATCATCAGCAAAAAGACCGGCGAATGGGGCATTCCCTATCCCGGCCGGCAGTTCGATCTGGCTCGCGAGACCATTCCGGCGCACCACACCGCCCGCAAGATTGACCCATTCACCATCTCCTTCCGCCGCACCGGCAGCCACAGCGCGCAACTGCGCTTTGCCTGGGATCACACCATGGCCGCCGCCTCCCTGCGCGTCGAGTAACCACGAGGGACCACCGGACCAATGGAGCCGCGCGTCATGCGCGAGGCGCGGGCGCGCCGCCCTCAGGGAATACGGCGTGGGGCATATCTCCGGGCAGCGAGGCATGCACAAGATCTCCGGGTTACTCCACCGGCGCGAAGCGGAGTGGATCCTATATTCGAAAGGGATTTACTAATGCGGCGCCTACTTGCGACGGTCGTGTTCGTTTGCGTTTCCCCCGCATTCGTACTGGCGACGGGTCCGCGACGTGGGCCGGCGATCCCTTCGTGGTTCTGGGGGTGCTGGCGCATCGTGAGGGCGATGGACGTCAACGCCGCTAGCCCGTTGCATTTTACCGGCCGGCATCACAAAGCCGAGGCCGGCCTGGAGCATCTCGCCGCACGGAATTACACCTCGACCTGGGGCCGCTTGATGACGCTGGATTGGTCGGCAGGAGCCGCCGCTGTCCCGCACGCCAACTTCAGCGATCCGCAGACGCTGAATAGTTACGCTGACGTCGCCGGGAATCCAGTGGCCATCGCGGATGCGAGCGGCCATGCCTGCGGCCGCGGGGCAAACGGCAAGGGTAGCGCCAAAACGGAAGCTGGACGCTCGTGGCCCTGCGCTCAGAGCGGGAACAAGGGGCCTGCCGAGGAGGAACAGCTGGTTGCGGCGCTGCGGTTGAACGCGAAGGGCGCGGCCATGATGCAGGCCCTTGTGGGTGGCTTCCACGCGACGCCGTACCGAGATTCCGCCGGCTACCTCACGGTAGGTTTTGGGCATAAAACCTCGCCCGGCGAACATCTCCCTGAGGCAATGACGCTCGCGCAGGGCGAGACTCTGTTTCGCAGCGACGTAAAATGGGCGGAGGCTGCGGTCCGGCACGGGCTGGGAGCGTTTCTGGTTAAGCAGAATCAGTATGATGCGCTGGTTGACCTGGCCTTCAGTGCGGGGCCGTCGGCGGTGGCCCCGGGCCACGAGTTGATGCTGGCGGTCCATGCTGGCCGCATAACGGCCCACAACTTCAAGGAATACAGCATGGGTCATATACCCGGGGAGCGGGGCTTGCACAAGATTCCCGGGTTACTCCACCGGCACGAAGCGGACTGGATCCTGTACTCGAAGGGGATCTACTGATGCGGCGCGTGCTTGCGACCGTCGTGTTCATTTGCGTTCTCCCCCCATTCGCCCTGGCGACCAGTCCGCGGCCTGGGCCGGCGATTCCCTCGTGGTTCTGGGGATGCTGGCGCATCGCGAGGGCGCTGTATCCTCCCGAGGGTGCCGTGGGCTTGAGCCAGAGCCAAGTCGACGCGCTGATCGGTACGCATGTGGTCCTGCGAAAGGACTGCTGCAGCCGAACGGCGCGGACCGGGCAGGGCTACCCCGAGGGGGGCGAAACCACCCTCGCCGGGCCCGCGTTTCATGCGTCGGCCTGGTCCCGGGCGGAATTTTGGCATCTCGGGTATTTCCTGCCGAGCGCGATTGGCATTCGCGGCCAGACGGTCACCATGGTCGAGGCGCAATTGCCCGCGCAGCTCTCGGACCTGGATTTTCTCGCAACAACGGTCTATCTCCGGCCGTCCGACCGCAGCATCGTTCTCGATGTTGAGGGGGCGATGCTTCTGGCGGAAAAGCTCCCGCTTGGGGCCCCCGGCTGCGCCTGCGACGCCCCGGCAGGAGGGCGCAGTTACAGCATCGTTGGTCGGACGCCGCCCCCGCCGTGGTGGCACGGACCCTGGCTACCCGACGCGGTGCGCGACCGGATCGCGGCCATCTGGCGTTGCAAGAACGCCGCGTGCGCCTCCCAGAAGCTGGCCGCGCTGCCGCACCGGGAGAGCACGGGCGAAGCGGTCTATTTCGCCACGCTGCTGCGGCTGAAGCCGCGCGACCGAACGGCGGCGATCGGACTCCTGAAGAGCATCCCGACCAATGGTGCAGCCGATAGTCGGCTGATGCAGCTGCCCAGACGCCTGTATACCCACGTCAACCTCGCATTTGCTGTAGTCGTAGCGCGATACCCGAATTACCTTCCGCGCTTTCTTCGTTACGGCACGTTGTTTGCCGACAATCTTTATCCCGTCCTAGCCGCCGCGGTCTGCCGGCGGGACCCGGTCGCGTTCCGCCGGGCGCTGGCGACGCTGTCGGGGCCGAATAGGGATTACATCTCCGAGTCGAGGGTGAACCCAAATACGTGCCATCCGATTCCCTTTCACCTGGCGCATCCTGAACTCCATCCCCCGCCGGGTACGGGCGGGCCCCCGGGGTCCAGGGACGGGGACGACGGGAGTCGAGGGCAGGCAGACCACAGGCGCCGACTTTTCGAGAGCCCGAACCACTGAGGCGGCGCCGCCGAAAAGCCCGGGTCAAATAAGGGTCACGCTCGCCAGAACCTCCCGTGTTCATGCGCTCCCGTGAGAGGTCATCCGCGCCGCTAGATCGTTGAAATTGCGGCATCTCACGGAACTACGAACCAGAAGGTCGGGAGTTCGAATCTCTCAGGGCGCGCCAACTCCGGCCGAACCGCGCATCCGCAAGCCGCCGCCCGCCGGGAGCCGCCGCAGCCGCGCGCTCGGCGCGAGAGGCGACCTGCGCGGCTCGCGTGGATTGGCTGCGGCCACCCGCAAGGCGGCCGCTTCCGACCAGCCCCCCGCGAAATCAGTTCGCCTGTGTTACCCATATGGACGAAACCCGCACCCTTCAAGGGCTTTGACCAGTTTTATTTCGACGGGAGCTGTCCGTACGGCCCAAGATTTTTCTCCCATGCCGCCAGTGGGTTTCGGTCCATCGTTCACCTGTTTACCCGCCCGCATGAACTGCCGTACCCTACGACATGTCCATGAGGCCTAGGAAGCTCATTTCGGTCGCGGCCTTGGGGCTGCTGGCGCTCGCCGGGCCGCCAGGGGGGCACGCGAGAGGGCAGCTGCGCGCGACCACTGAGCGCCTCAGGGTTGCGCCCGGCGTCGCGCCGTCGGGCAACTACGGCCTCCGTATGGGCGCCGGGTTTCTCTATGCCGCGTATTGGCAGAAAGCGAAGCACGGATTGGCGACGCTCCGGCTAGACGCTTGGCGGCTCGCAGGGGCACGGACCAAGCAATCCATCGTCCTCCTGCGAGGCCGAGCGCCGTCCGGCGGCCTTTACGGGTGGGTGCAGTTGTTCGGTCCCCGGGCTGGCCGGCTGCTGGTGGACGCGTCGCCGATGGGTAAACGTGTATGGGTCATCGGCGTTGAACCCCTGCGCGTTCTGGGGGTCGTTAGAAGCGGCGCGCCCGTGGGTCACCGGTGGACCTTGGCGGGCCTTGCGGGGGGCGGGCAGGCGGCGCGCTTCTACCGCTGCGCCAATGCGGAGCCGGCGTGGAAGGGAAAAGGGGTGCCGCCGCCGTCGTGGGACCCGCCGTACCGATGCGGTCCGCTCGTCGTCAGGGACGTGCCGCTGTCCGGGCTGGGTGCGCCGGTCCGGGAATACCGTGTCAGCCTGCACCCGGAGCCGTTCATGTATATCCCGGTATTCTTGCGTGTAGGAGACGGTGCGACGCTCTGGAGCCGGTCGTCCGCGGGGTCAAAGGCGACCATCGATCAATACGGGCTGCGTTCCGGGGCGAAGCTGCGGTCGCTATCGGATCCTGGGAGGGGCACGTCGCTGATGGCTCCGGTACCCGGCGGGGCGCTGGTGTATGCCGCGGTGAAGTCGGTGCCAAGCCGCAAGGACTGGGGGACGCGGCTTTTGCTCTACCCTCGGGCGGGCCGGCGGCCGCTGATGGGGCCTTTCATTAGGGGCTGCAACTTCGAGGAGCTCCGCATCGGCGCGGACGGCAAGTTCGCGTATGGCATTTGCAGCGGAATGAAGCGTCACGTCTTCCTTGCGTTTGACTTCTATACGGTCAGCAAGGACGTCGCCGCGTTTTTCCAGATCGCCGACATGAGGATCATCAATGTGGTGCGGCTGAACAAACGCTACGACCTGGAGGACGCCGCTGTCGAGCGCCAAGGCGATTGGTTGGTGGAAGCCATCGCGGACAATCCCGGTCACATTCGCATCCTGCGCGTGCCGCTGCCGAGGGAAGGCGGCGCGAAGGCGGCGGCGGGCGGGCCGGGGATCGTTGAGCCCGCCGCGGCCGCGCCGGCTTCTCGCTGCTTCACGGCCGTGGGCGGGTAGACGGATGGGGAGTCCCGGCCAGAGACTCGGCGAGAGACTCTCAAAACTGGCCGCAATGCCGATAACTTCCGTGGTTCGCGGCGTTGACTTCAGGTGAGTTAACGGCGCGAGGGCGTGAGAGGCGCATTTGCCCGGGGGGACGGGGAGGGTGTCGAGATACGCGGCATGGCCGGCGCCTGCTCCGCGCGGTCGGCGCCGTGGAGGAGAGCGCGAGGGCGAGCACGTTGGCAAGATGCCGGCGCCCCCAGGGCGAGGGCGAGGACGCCGACGAGATGCCGGCGCCCCCAGGGCGAGGGCGAGGACGCCGACGAGATGCCGGCGCCCCCAGGGCGGGGGCGAGGATGCCGGCAAGATGCCGGCGCTCCCACCGGTTCCACGGAGCCGGCGCCGCGGGCCCTGGTGGCGGGGCAGAGTTCCGCCTGCGTGCGGCAGCCCCGCGTGCGGTCAGTAGTGGAAGCGGTAACGGAGTTGGACGTAGACCTGGCGCGGGTATTCCCAGTGCGTGCCGCCAAAGGTATTGCTGTTGTCGAGCAAGAATTGCACGTTGGCCAGGTTGGTGACGTCCAGGCTGGCGTCGAAACTCTCGCCGAACGACTTGCCCAGGGAGAAATTGACCAGGCTGTGCGGCGGCAGGTGGGCCGGACCGTCGCCATTCAGAAAGCCCGATCCGAAGGTGTACACCAACGAGGCCCAGGCATGATCCGGCAGCGTGGTGGTCAGCACCGTGTTCAGGGTATTGCGCTGGTCGTGGTCGAGATAAAAATAGCCCACCGGGGCTTTTTCCAACAAACCGCCGGTGATAGGGCCTTGGCCCTGGGCGATTTGGTTGGAGTAGGCCACGCTCAGTTCGGCGCGGTCGAACAGCCGCGGCGAATGCAGGCTGACCTCATTGCCGGAGATGCGGGCGGCGGCGTCGGTCAAGGGCAGAAAGATGTCCGAGTTGCCGATTTCATCGTGATCCAGGAAGTTGATCGCGGCGGTGCGGAAGTGGTCGAAGTTGATATACCAGCCGCGGTAGGGGATGGTAAGGCCCGCGTCCCATTGCTGGTCGCGCTCGCCGTGCAGGGGCACGAAGTGGAAGCCCTGTTGCACCGCGAAGTTGAGCAGCGGCCCGGAGATGGTGTCCAGCGGCGGCGGCTGGTAGTACGCCGAGTAATAGCCGTGCGCCGTCCAGCCGACCCAGGGTAGGCGGATGGAAGCGCCGGCGCGGGGATCGGCGGCGGTTTCGGAGACCAGCCCGCTGTAGCGGGTGACGTGCACGCCGCCGTTCAAGTGCAGCCAGGAGAGGGGATGGTAGCTGTCCTCGATGAATCCCGCTTCGGAATTGGCCGTGGGGGTAAACAGCTCCGCCTCCTGGCGGCTGCCGGGATTGGCGCGCAGGTTGAAATAGGTGTCATCGTGCTGGCCCCAAAGATAAAACCCGGTGGTCAGCGTGTCGTTGCCCAAGGGAATAGTCAAGCTGGTCAGGTCGCCGTAGTAGTTCGAGCGGCGATTGTCGTTCAGCACATAGGGCGTATCGCCCGCGCCGCCGACGTAGTTGGCGCGGTTGAAGTGATAAAACGGCGTGGTGACGAGGGTGACGCCGTTGGGCGCGGTATGCGTCCAGGTGAAGCCCACCAGGTTGTCGCGTTCCACGTCGGCGTCGGCGATGCCGGCGGCTTGCTGCTCGGGGGTGTTGGGGATTTGATACGTGTTGCCCTGCAGGGAAGCCACGAAGCGGAACTGATTTTCCGGCGAGGCATTGTAGATCGCCGAAATCAGTCCGCCGGCGCCGGTCGCGTTATCGTGCAGAACGGACGGCGAAGGAGTATAGAGTCCGAGGCGGGAAAAATTGCCGTCCAGGCTGGCGTAATACGCGAAGCGGTCGCCATGGCCGCCGAAGCTGAGCTGATCGTTGGTTTGGTTGTAGCTGCCGTAGGTGGCGAGCAGTTGCGCCGTGTTGTTCAGGTCAAAGCCGGAAGGCGTGATGGCATTGAAGAAGCCATACGCTTGGCTGTCGTACTCGGCCGAATAGCTGCCGGTCTGCACTTGCAGCTCGGAGATGTTGTCGGGGTTGACCAGCGGGCCGACATTGGCGGCGATGTTGGTGTTCAAGTCCGGGATGCCGTCCAAGAACCAAGACTCCTGGTGGCCGCCGCGCACATGCAGCATGTCATGCACGACGTAGGCTCCGGGCACGAAGTCGGTCACCATGGCCAGGCTGTTGGCTTGGCCGGCGCCCGGCGCGCGGGCGATCTGCTTCGCCGAGACCATGGTCTGAGTGGTTGAGGTTTGGGTGCTGAGGCTGGCGGCATGCTCAGTGACCGTCACCTTCTGCTGCGCCGATTGGATGGCCAGCAACAGATGCACGACCGGGGTTTCGCCGCCAGACGGCACGCGCACCAGTTTCGACCGCGGCTGAAAACCCGCCTTCCGGGCGGTGAGGCTGTAAATGCCGGCGGGCAAACCGGAGAAGGAAAACTCGCCGTTGCCGTTGGTCTTCTCCACCCGCGACGTCTGGCCAGGCGGAGAAGCGCGGAGGGTGACGCGCGCGCCGGGTATCGGGCGGTGGTCCGGATCGTGGACAATGCCGCGCACGGTGGATGTCTGCTGCGCCGCGGCGCGCCCCGGCCAGGCCATGGTTAGGCCGAGGGCCAAGGCCGCAGCCAAAAGCGTGGATCGTAACCTGGATCGTAATGCGGGTTGTAATGCGGGTCGTGGCGTTGGTCGTGGCGTTGGTCGTGGCGTTGGTCGTAACAAGGCGTGCTCCTCCGCTTCCCGGCCGCATGGGCCGGCGGGGAAGCGAGCTGCGAGGATGGAATTGGGGCGCCGCCGCAAGCGCGGCGCCCGGGGAGGGGCGGCCTTAGGCTAGCGGAGGATGGTCAATGGGCAGCGCGTGGGCGGGCAGGGGCATGGCGGCGGGCTCGGCGGCAGAGGCGGCGACCGGCGCTGGCCGGGGAATCCGCGCCATCATGCCGGCGGGATAAACCGGAACCGCCGGCGCCGGCAGGATGAGATGCAGCGCTCCGGTCATGTGACAAGCGGGACGGCGCGCGCAGCCGGGCCTCGCCGGGCCGGGCAGGGTGCCTCGCGGCATGCGTTCACCGGCCATTCCGGGCATGCTGCTAGGCATGGAGCGGGAGTTGGCCGCCATGGGGCAGTGCCGCATGGCCCAGCAGCAGATCGGCGCGCCACCGTTGCTGCCGACCCAGCTCAGCAGCGGCATCATCAGCAGGATCACCACCAACAGCTGGCGGTGGCGGGTTTGACGGACGGAGCCCAATGCATGCGATTCGCCAAGCAAAGGCTTGGATACAATCCCTGAGTCCAGTCTATCGCGGTCGCTTGCGCCCCCTTTCGCTGGCGAGCGCGGGGGCGGGCAGGCCGGCAAGATGCCGGCGCTCCCAGCGCGGATTGGCTAGGCCTGCGCCTGGGCCAGGTCGTGCGTCGGGGCTTCCTCCGGCAGGGCATCGCCCGGCCGGGCGAAGGTGACGTACAGAACGGGCAGCAGGAACAAGCTAATCAACAAGGCCAGGATCAGACCGCCGACGATGGCGATCGCGAAGGGCCGCTGCGCGTCCGATCCGATGGCATGCGATAGCGCCGCCGGCAGGAGGCCCAAGATGTCCACCAGCATGGCCATCAGAATGGGGCGCAGGCGCACGCGCGCCGCTTCCATGGTCGCCTGCTCGATCGAGTGCCCGCGCGCCCGCAGCTGGTTGATATATTCCAGCAGGATCATGCCGATCTGGATGGAGACGCCGAACAGAGCCAGCATGCCCACGCCGCTGGAGACGCTGAAATAGGTGTGCGTGGCCCACAAGGCCAACATGCCTCCCAGCGGCGCCAGGGCCACGTCCAGCAGAATCACCAGCACCCATTTGAAGGAGTTGAAGGCGAAATAGAGCAGCAGGGCGATGCCGATGACGGTGATGGGCACGATCCGCACCAGCTTTCGGTTGGCCGCCACTTCATTCTTGTATTGACCTGCCCAGCGCACGAAATAGCCGGCCGGCAGCTTCACCTTGGCGCGGACAACCTTCTCCGCTTGGCTGACCGCCGCGCCCAGGGAGCGTCCGCGCACGCTGAACTTGATGGGGATGAACTGCTCGTCATGTTCCCGGTAGATGGTGGAGGCGCCCTCCTGCACGCTGATATGGCAGAGCTGTCCCAATGCGACCCGCGCGCCGGTGGGAGACAAAATGCGGATGGCGGCGATGTCCGCCACCGATGTCCGGAAGCGCCGCTGGTAGCGCACGGCGAGCGGGAAGCGCATCTGACCGCGCAGCACATGGCTGACCACATGTCCGCCCACGGCGCCTTCCACCGCCCGGTTGATGCGGCTGACGCTGATGCCATAGCGGCTGGCGGCGGCGCGGCTGACGCGAATATTCAGGTCGGGCTGGCCGGTGACCGGGAAAATGCCGGTGTTGATAATTCCGGGAACGCTTTTCAACGCGTCTTGGATTTTTGGCGCCAGTTTCGTCAGCGCGGCCAAGTTGGGCCCGTAGACCTTTACCGCGTTGTTGCCGGAGACGCCGCTGACGGCGGAATAGAGATTGTCTTCAATCGGCTGGGAAAAGTTCCATACCGCGTAGGGCACCAGTTTCGCCAGCTTGCGGTTGATCGCATCCTGCAACCGCTTTCTGTCCGCCGAGCGATAGGGCTCGGGCCACTCCGATTGCGGCTTGAGGACCACGCCGTACTGGGTGCTGAAGAAGCCGGAAGGAGCGGTGCCGTCGTCCGGGCGCCCGTCCTGGCTGACGACGGTGGTGACTTCCGGGAATGAGGCGAGGATGAGCCGCACCTTGTGGGCGACCTTCGCGCCCATCGTCGGCCCGGTGCTGCGCGGCAGCACGCCGCGCACCCAGAGCATCCCTTCGTTCAGATTGGGCAGGAACTCCGACCCCAGCACGCCGCTCTCCGCCACGGCCACCATCGCCAGCAGCAGCACGGCGGCGCCGGCTAATACCGCTCGGCGGTGCGCCATGCACCAGCGCAGGCCCCGCATGTAGGATTTCTCCAAAAATTCCATCAGCGGGTTGCGCCGCTCGCGCAGGCCGGGGCCGAAGAGATAGCTGCACAGCACCGGCGCGATGATCAGGCCGAAGACCAGCGAGCCCAGCAGGGCGAAGGAGGTGGTCCAGGCCATGGGCGAAAACAGCTTTCCGGAGACGCCCGGCAGCGTGAAGATCGGCAGATAGGCGACGACGATGAGGATGATGGCGAAAAACACCGGGCGCTGCACCTCATGGGCCGCGGCGCTGATGATCTCCGTCTTCGACAGCCCTTCGGCGTTCTCGCTCGCCATTTTGCGGTAGATGTTTTCCACCATCATCACCGCACCGTCCACGACCATGCCGAAGTCCAGCGCGCCCAGCGACAGCAGGTTGGCGGGGATGTGGCGCAGGTCCAGGCAGGTGAAGGCGAAGAGCAGGGAGAACGGTATGGTCCCGGCGACGATCAGCGCGGTGCGGGCATTGCCCAGGAAGATGAACAGAATGACCGTGACCAGCAACAAGCCGATGGCCAGATTGCGCAGCACGGTATGGGTGGTGTAGTGGATGAGGTCCAGACGGTTGATGTACGGGACGATCTTGACGCCGGGGGGCAGCATGCCGTGGTTCAGCTTGTGGACCTCGGCCATGATGCCTTCCAGCGTCTTCTCCGTCTGCGCGCCTTTTTGCAGCAGGACGATCCCCTCGACCACGTCGTTGTTGTCCACGATGGTCCCGTTGGGTTCACGGACGGTCTTGCCAATCTGCCCCAAGCGGACGACGTGGCCCACCACCACGCGGGCGACGTCGCGCACATAGACCGGGGTGCCGTTGACTTCCTTCAGGAAGATCCGGCCGATGTCCCGGGTGTCGCGCACCATGCCGAGGGTGCGGACGTCGAACATCTGCTCGCCGTGCTGGAAAAAGCCGCCGCCGGCGTTGTAGTTGTTCGCCTTCAAGGCGCGTTCGATGTCGCCGATGGTCAAGTTGTATTCGATCAGCTTGTTGGGGTCCAGCCGCACTTGGTATTCGCGCGTCAGGCCGCCAAAGCTGGAATCTCCCACCACGCCGGGAACCGACTTCAGGTGGCGATTGATGACCCAGTCTTGCAGCGCCTTCAGGTTCATCAGGTCGTAATGGGGATTGGTGCTTTGCAGCGTGTACCAGTAAATCTGGCCCACGGGGCTGTAGTCCGGCCCCAGCGCGGGCTTGACGCCATGCGGCAGCGTCACGTTGGAAAGCCGCTCCAGCACCTGCTCCCGATTCCACAGGTCGTTGGAGTGGTCGTTGAAGGTCATGGTGACCACGGACAGGCCGAAGATGGTATGGGACCGCATGGCGGTCATGTTGCGAATGCCATACATCTGCGTTTCGATGGGCACGCTCACCTGCGTGGCCACCTGCTTCGCCGCGTGTCCGGGCCATTGCGTGATGACCTGCACCCACTGCGGCGCGATGTCGGGATAGGCTTCGATGGGCAGCCGGTAGAAGGAGATTCCGCCCCAGACCAGCAACAGGACGCCGAGGATGAGGATGAGAAATCGCTGCCGGAGAGCGGTGTCTACTAATTTCTGGATCATGAACTTTTCTCCCGGATGACCGCCGGGCCGGCGGCGGCGCGGGCCCGGCGCCGCGGTGCGGCGGCAGGCCCGCCCAGGGCCGGCGGCGCAAAGCGCGGCGGGAGGACGAGGGCAATGCGGCGTCGTGGCATGGGAATCTCCGCGCGAGGCTGGGCCTAATGCTTCTCCTTGGCGACCAAGCTGGCGAACTTCAGGGACTGGCGCACCACCGGCTGCCCGGCCTGCAAACCGTGGGTGACGATCTGCCAGCCGTCCGGGGCGATGGCGCCCACCTGCACCGGGACGCGGAGGAAGTGGCGCTTGCCCTTGGGCACGAAGACCCAATAGGAATCGTGCAACTGGAACAGCGCCGAGGGCGGCAGCACCACCCGCCGCCGCGTGCGGACCGAGCTGAACGTGACGCTGGCGAACATCTGCGGCTCCAGCAGCCCGTGACGATTGCTCAGCACCACGCGCACCTGGGCGGTGCGGGTTTGGGAGTTCAAGACGCGGGAAATATTGCTGACGCGGCCGAAGAGACGGACGTTGGGATAGGCGTTCAGCACGATTTTGGCGCGATCGCCCAGGTGCACTTGGTCCAGATCGTTCTCATAGACGCTGCACAGCACCCACACGCGGGAAAGATCGGCGACGGTGAATAAGGAGCCGTGGCCGACTTCCTCGCCGGCGGCGATATTCTGCGTGACGATGGTGCCGGAGATGGGAGAACGGATGGCGACGTGGGGGGAAAGGGCGCCGGCGCCCTGGACGCTGCCGCCGAGGACGTGGATTTCGCGCACCGCGGTGCGCAGTTGCACTCGCGCCTTGGTCTCGCCGAGTTGCGCCAACTGCACCGCCTTTTGCGGCGCCGCGCCGTGGCTGTACAGGCCCTTCTCCCGCGCCAGCTCCTTGACCGAATAGGTCAGCGCGGCTTGGGCGGTTTGATAGTCGCTGATGGCGTCGGCCAACTGCGGGCTATCCACCGTGGCCAGCACTTGGCCCTTCTTCACCTGATCGCCGAGCTGCACCGGCACCTTGGTGGCATAGCCGTTGGCCAGCGAATAGACCTGCACGGTGCGGCTGATGTCCGGGGCGACGATGCCGGGCGCGGTCAGTGTGCGGGAGAGCAGATCGGTCTTGGCGCGCACCAGGGCGAATTTGCCGGGCCGCGGCAGGGTGATGAGGCTGCCATTGGTGGGCACCTCGATCACGCGATGAGCATGGCCAGGCGCGGGGCGCGGAGCGTTTTTCGCGGCCGCGGACGGGCCGCTGCAGCCGGCAAGGGCGAGCCAAGCGGCCAGCGCCGCGGCGAGTGCGAGGATTTTCAAGGTTCGTGCTTGCATGGTTCGTACCTGCATGGGACCGGCTGGGGCCGGATGGGGCGCCGGCATGACCAGCCACCAAAGGGATTGGAGCGGGCGGCGATAGGCGTTGCATGGCTTCGTTCCACCCCGAAGCCGCGGAGGCTTCGGGGGCCCCGGGGTCGTCATTGGCCGCCGCGCTCCGCGCGGCTTGGGTTCGGGCTCCTCACGTACGTCCCTGTACGCTGCGGGCCCTCGCCCCGGGCCCGCACAGCCCTGCTCGCTATCTTGCGCGGCGCTCCGCTGTGCTGCGCTCGCCCCGCTCGGGCGTCGCTGGCCGGGCAGGGGGTCACCCCGGGGAATTTCGCGGGCTTCAGTCTGCCGGCGCTGGCCCACGGCCTCCCGCGCAAGCTTGCCACCGCATTGCCCTTGCGGTGAGCTGCAGGGCTGGCGAAAATAGCGGGCGGGCTTCATAGGTGCTGGGTTCCAACCGTTTCCACCAGCCGGGCGCGCGCCACCATGGCGGCGGCCAGGGCCTGGCGGTAATTGAGTTCGACCGTGCGGTAGCTGCGCTCCGCGTCCAAAAAGTCCAGCAAGCTGGCCGCGCCGCGGACATAGGCGTATTGCGCGATCACCAGGGACTGCCGCGCCTTTTGCAGGTACCCGGAGCGGTACAGGCGCACGATGCCGTTGTTCGAGCGCAGCTGGGCATAAGAGCCGCGCACCGAGGTGACGACCTGCTCCGCCACCGCCTGCGCGAACTGGCGCGCTTCGCGGATGCGGGCTTGCGTCAAGGCGATGTTGCCTTGGTTGCGGTCGAAGATGGGAATGCCGATGGTGGCGTAGGCGCTGAGATTGCCGATGCCGTAGATGTGCGTGTAGTCCAGCGTGGTGGTCAAGTTGGGGACGGCGTTGGCCCGGGCCAGATGCAGCTGGCCGCCTTGGGCGGTGATTTCCCGGCGGGCGGCGATCAGATCCGGGCGCCGCCGCAGCGCCTCCGCCTCCAAGCCGGTGACACCGCGGCGCAGCGGCTGGTAGCGCAAGCGGCCGATGACGGCGTACTGCGCCGGCAAAGCGCCGAAGCCGATCTCCCGGCGCAGCGAGAAGAGGGCGCGCTTCAGCGCCACCTGGGCGCCGATCGCGTCGGTCTGGAAGGTGAGCAACTGGAGCTGTGTCTTCAGCAGGTCGCCGTGGCTGATACTTCCGGCCTTGTACTGTTCCTGGCTGATCTTGAGGCTGCTTTGGAAGCTGGACAGCTCGCGCCGGGCGAAGCGCAGGTTGGATTCAGCCAGCAGCACCTGGATGAAGCGGCGCTTGACGCCGTAGGTGAGCCGGCGAGCGTCGTTGTGCACCTGCTGGATGGTGACGCCGGTTTGTTCGTCGGCGGCGCGCATGCGCGCCTGGCGCTTGCCGCCCAGCTCCCAGGTATAGCTCGCGCCCGCGTCGAATTCGCCGTTCACGCTGAAGTTGTCGGCATTGAGCCGGCTGGGATTGAAGACGGGAAGGAACAGCGCGTCGGTGTCAAAGACTGGGTTGGGCCGCAGCGAGGCGGAGAGCTGGTTCGCCTGGCTCTGCACGATCAGCGTGCGTTCGGCGCGCAGGGTATGGTTGTGGGCCAGCGCCAAATGAATCGCCTGGCGCAGATCAATCCGCACCCGGGGCGGATGCGCGCCGAGTTGGGCCGGCGCGGGATGCGAGGTGGGTACGGCTGGGGGCGGGGCGGGCAGAACGCCGGGAGCAGGCGCCGCTGGCCGGCGCTGAGGCTGCTTGCTTCGCTGCTGGCCCCACGCGGCCGGCGCCAGCAGCAGCAGAACGAGGGCTACGGCGCGCGGCGCGACGCGGCGGCGCGCCGCACCTCCGCTTCGCGAACTTTTACCGGCCGCCCTTCGGGCTGTTGCGTGGTCGTCGGCAGGCGGTGGGGCGGGCGGTGGGAAGTAACGATTCGATGCAGGTGGATGGCTCATCGTGTGCGGTACAGTGCAATGCGCCGACACGAATGATCCTCATCTCGGGCGCAACCACCTGGGAGGTTGCAATCCCCGGTCCATACCCGCGGTGTAGTGGAAAATCCTTAAGGCGCAGGCGCTTGGTGACAACGCCGGCCCGGGGGAGGAGACGGGGACGGCGGAAAATTTTACCGGCGGCGGCGCAACCTACGTAGTTACGGATGAGTCAAGCTTAAGATTACCTGAACCCTTCAGGCTACCTTAATGTGGCGCGGCGATCGCCGCGTCTGGCGCGTGCAGTGAGGTAAATGGATGGCTATAACCTGTCATTTCCAGATAGCCGACGCCGCGCACCGTTCGGCCCCGCCAGCGGCCGCGCACGCGCACCGCGCCTTCCCAGTAATCCACCGCCATGGGAGCGTGGGCGCGCAGTTCCTGGCCGTCCAGCGCGGCGGTGACGGTAAGGCGCAGGTGACGGCGGGGAATGCGCACGCGCCACGCCACGGGATAGCGGGCGCCGGTCGCCGGGCTGCGCCAAATGCGGCCGGGCTGCATCTGGAACCGAGGCTCCGCCAGGGCGAAATCGCCGCCGGCGGTGCGCAGCGTGCCGGCCGAATGGGCATCCACGCCGCCGGAGCGGTCGCGGATTTGAAACAGCATCAGGTCGCGCGGGACGTTGCCCGAGCCCTCGGAGGTTTGCAGCTGGAGGCCCAGCCAGTCCCAGCCGATTTGATTCGCCGCCAATTGATCGCTGGCGAATTCATGATCCATCCAGGCGGCGCCGCGGACGGAATAGCGCCGGCCGGCGAAGGTGATGAAGCCGGCGGCAGGCAGGCGGGGGAGGGAGTAATACTCGGAGGCCTGGCCCCGCGCGGGACCCTTGCGCGAATAGCCGTCCGGGCCGTTGAACATGCGGCGATCGCGGCCGAGCGCCAGGCGCAGGGCGAAGCGGCCCCAGCGGGCGCGCAGCGAGCGCGGGCCCCACTCTGCGAAGCGCGCCCGCCAATTCACGTTCCAGATGCGCGGCGGGGCGCCGCGCACGCCCGCTTGGCCCCAGGCGCCGCGGCGCGCGCGGGTGTGGAAAAAGAAACGCCCGGCGGTGATGTCGGTAAGGGCGAAGTGGGCGAAATACGCGTCCTGGCGCAGGGTCGCGCCGGGAAAGGGGGAGATGCGGAAGAAGGTCAGCTCAAAACCGAAGCGATGTCCGTGCGGCGAGCGCAGGTTGCCGGTGAAGTACCACCATTCGTTGCCGTAGGCGGGGTGGGCGCCGGCGTCGCGCGGGAAGCGCCAGGGATAGTGGGGCCGCGCCACGGCGAAGCGGCGCCCTCGCGCCGTGGCATAGCCCGGCCGCGCGGCAGGGACCCGCGCCGCCACCAGCGCCGCGCGGGCGGCGGGGATCACGCGGCCCGCCGCCGCAACGCGCACGGCAGGGGTCGCGATAACCGCCGTCATCGCGCCGCACGCGGCCAATCCCACGGCTAATGTCCACGCCAACGCCGCCCGCCCGGCGCAGGAATGCAGGCGGCGCCGCCGGGGGCGACGACCAAGGCGCGCGGGAACCGCCATGAGCGGCGCCGGCACCGGCGCCGGCGCCGGATTCGGGCCGCGCGGCGGGAACGGCTTCACCGCGCCAGCAAGGCCTCGGCCTCGCTCGGTTCGGTGACGCGCGCCAAGCCGGCGAGTTCGGGATGGCGCCGCGCGGCCGTTTGCCACATATCCCAGGCGGCGCGGCGATAGGAGATGTGGCCGCCGGGGGCGGTGCGCAGTTCGGCGATGTAGATCAGCTCGGCCAAATCCATTTTGAACAGGCAGCGGCGGCGGTAGCCGAGCGGCAACAGGTAATGCCCGGCCGCGCCGAGCGGGGCGGCGGCGGTGCGGGCCGCCGCCATGGCCTGGTCGTATTTGTCCTTTTGTCCCGCCGCGGCCATGACGTCCGGGGACTCGTAGCCGTGCGCGAACGTGAACTCCTGCGGGATCTGCGTGCAGCGGCGGTGGCGGTGCAGGTCGCGGAAGCCGCCGATGTCCATGCACAGGTCGAAGACGAACGCGGCGCCGGCTTGGAAGCAGCGCGCAGGCTCGTCATGCGCGCCGCGATGGCGCGTGCCGAGCGCGATGATTTCCTGGCGGCGTGGCGCGGGCAGGGCGGCGACGGCGTCGGCGACTTGGCGGTAGGGATGCTGGCAAGCGGAATAAATCAGCGTGGCCGCCAGTTCGATTTCCAGCGGCAGCGGCGGCGCCAGCTCCACCCGCGGCGCGGCGGCGGGCGCGGCGCCGGCCATCAGCTCCCTTGCCGCCGCGGCGAGTTCGCGCCGGGTTTCGATTTGGTAGGCGCTGGGATCGGTGTATTTGACCAGCGTCGGCGCCACGCGGACGGCGGCGGCGCCCGGCGCGGCATGGGGATCGAAGGCGGGCTCGCTGGCGGCGCGCTTCAGCGCCGCGCCGACCGCCCGCGCCTCGGCGCGCGGCGAGGACAACAGCCGGACGATTTGTTGTTCCAGAACCCGTGCGCTGACGATTTGGCCCAGGCTGGTTTGCGCGCCCAAGGGCAGCAGATAACGGGCGGCGTCGAAGGCCCGGGCGCGCAGCGTGCGGGTGAATTTCTCCGGCGGCATCTCCGCCGGCGGCGGCACGGTGCGGCGGTAATATTCGCCCAGGGCGGTGGCGGCGGCTTCGTAGGCGTCGAACAGCGCGGCCATGCCGGCGCTATAGGCGGAGAGCTGCGTGGGGTCCAGCTCCGGCGGCGTGATCCAGTCGCCGTGGCGAAAGGCTTGGTAGCGGGTGGAGCGCTCCTGCCCGTCCCATTTGCTTTCATCCGCCACCTTGATCGCCGCCAGGATGG